>NZ_JBMRGI010000030.1:0-56486 GCF_049384345.1 Stenotrophomonas sp. CASM110 | reverse complement strand
CCATGGATGGCGCCATCGAGCCCCCATGGATGGGTTTACGGCGTGTCCTGCCTGCCCCTCCCGGCCTGCCCAGTACGTAAAAATCCAGAGCCATGAACACCGCTGTTGCTGTTGCCCTGGCTTGAAACGGGTGCCGGGCAGCGCCCGGCCGGGTATCCTCTCCCTCTGATGTCCGACCTTGTCCATGCCAGCCGCGAAGCCCTCAGCGAAGGCGGCGCGCTCGCCTCGCATCTGGATGCCTTTGTCCCGCGTCCGGCACAGCTGCACCTGACCGACGCCATCGCCGAAGCGCTGCAGCAGCGCGACCTGCTGCTGGCCGAGGCCGGTACAGGCACCGGCAAGACCTTCGCCTATCTGGTGCCGGTGCTGCTGTCCGGGCTGCGCACCATCATCTCCACCGGTACCCGCGCGTTGCAGGACCAGCTCTACCACCGCGATCTGCCGCGCGTGCGCCAGGCACTGGGCGTTGGCCTGCGCAGCGCGCTGCTGAAGGGACGCGCGAATTACCTGTGCCGCTACCGCCTGCAGCAGGCGCGGGGCGAACCGCGTTTTTCCAGCCCGGAGCAGGCTGCGCAGTTCCAGCGCATCCTGGCCTGGTCCGGCCGTTCGGAGTTCGGTGACATCGCCGAACTGGAAGGCCTGGCCGATGACTCGCCGCTTCTGCCGATGGTCACTTCCACGGTCGACAACTGCCTGGGTACCGATTGCCCGTTCTGGGAAGACTGCTTCGTGGTGCGCGCGCGCCAACGTGCGCAGGCTGCCGACGTGGTGGTGGTCAACCACCACCTGCTGCTGGCCGACCTGGCACTGAAACAGGACGGCTTCGGTGAGTTGCTGCCGGGGGCGCAGGCCTTTGTCATCGACGAGGCGCATCAGCTGCCCGAGTTGGCCGCGCAGTTTTTCGGCGAAGGCTTTGGCATGCGCCCGTGGCAGGAACTCGGCCGCGACTGCCTGGCCGAGGCGCGCGGCGTAGGCGGCGCGCAGTCGGCCCTGCAGGAACCGGTCGACCAGTTGCAGCAGGCGTTGCTGGCGCTGCGCTCGGCGATGGAGGGGCTGCCGCCAAGGGGTACGCAGTGGCGTGCGCTGGCGATGCCACAGGTGCGCGATGGATTCGATACGGTGATGGCCGGCCTGGTGACGCTGGAGCAGGCACTGCAACCGCTGCGCGAGGCGGCGGCGGGTCTGGATGCCTGTCATGCGCGGGCACGCGAGGCGGTGTCGCGGCTGCAGCGCTGGCTGGGCGATGATGAGCCCACCCTCGATTTCGATACCGATCCGGCGGAGACCCCCCGTGCCGCCGATGTGCTCTGGTATGAGCTCACCCCGCGTGGTTTCCGCTGCCAGCGCACGCCGATGGATGTGTCCGGCCCGCTGCGCGAGCATCGCGAGCGCAGCCGCGCGGCATGGATCTTCACCTCGGCCACGCTGACCGTGGGCGGTGGCTTCGACCACATCGCCACGCGCCTGGGCCTGGACGATCCGCACACGCTGGTCCAGCCGAGCCCGTTCAACTGGCCCGAGCAGGCGTTGTGCTACCTGCCCGAAGGCCTGCCCGATCCGGCGGCGCGCGGGTTTGGCACCGCGCTGATCCAGACCTTGCGGCCGGTGTTGCAGGCCTCGCAGGGCAGGGCGTTCCTGTTGTTCGCCTCGCACCGTGCATTGCGCGAGGCCGCCGAGGCACTGCGCGACGGGCCGTGGCCGTTGTTCGTGCAGGGCGAGGCGCCACGCGCGGCGCTGCTGCAGCGTTTCCGCGAATCGGGCAATGGCGTGCTGCTGGGCTCGGCCAGTTTCCGCGAGGGCGTGGACGTGGTCGGCGAAGCGCTGAGCGTGGTAATGATCGACAAGCTGCCGTTCGCGGCACCGGATGACCCGGTATACGAGGCGCGGCTGGAGGCGATCCGCAGCCAGGGGGGCAACCCGTTCCGCGACGAGCAGCTGCCGCAGGCGGTGATCGCCCTGAAGCAGGGCGTTGGCCGCCTGATCCGCAGCGAAAGCGACCGGGGCGTGCTGGTCCTGTGCGATCCGCGCCTGCTCAACCGTGGCTATGGCCGGGTCTTTCTTGAGTCGCTGCCGCCGTTCCGGCGCACCCGCAGCCTGGCCGATGTGCAGGCCTTCTTTAGGCCACAATGGCTGCCCGTGGCCGATGATGCGGGTGCCCCGGCCGCCGTTGCGGCGGGCCCGGAGCCTGCTCCCGGTGCTACGTTCCCCTTGTTCTGACCTGATCCAATGAAACTGCTCGCCTTTGAAACCGCCACCGAAGCCTGTTCCGTTGCCCTGCATGTCGATGGGCAGGTCCTGGAACGCTTCGAGATCGCCCCGCGCCGGCACGCCGAGTTGAGCCTGCCGTGGGCCGAGGCGCTGCTGGCCGACGCCGGCGTCAGCCGTCGCCAGCTTGATGGCATCGCCCTCAGTCGCGGTCCGGGTGCGTTCACGGGCGTGCGCCTGGCGATTGCCATTGCCCAGGGCATCGCACTGGCACTGGACCGCCCGCTGCTGCCGGTCTCGACGCTGCAGGTGTTGGCGCTGCGCGCACCGGCGGAAGAAACGCAGATCCTGTCGGCGATCGATGCGCGGATGGGCGAACTCTACGTCGCCCGCTTCGAGCGCGTGGACGGCCTGCCGGTCGCGCGCGATGCCGAGCGCGTCTGCGCGCCGGCAGCGGTGGCGCTGCCGGAAGGGCTGTCGGCCTACGGTGTCGGTACCGGGTTCGCCGCAGCCGAGGGTGCGCTGGTCGCGCAGCTCGGTACAGGTTTGCGCGGATTCGACGCCACGGCATTGCCGCGTGCGTCGGACGTGCTCGCACTGGCGGTGCCGGCGTTCGCGCGCGGCGAAGCCATTGCACCGGAGAAGGTCGAGCCGGCCTACCTGCGCGACAACGTGGCACTGACCCTGGTCGAGCAGCAGGCCGCGCGCGAGGCGAAGGCGAAGGCCAACGGCTGAGCCCCTCGTGGCGGGATTGGTTGATCGCATAAACCCAAAGCCGCGCTTGGCCGGGCGGGGTGGGTTCGCGGGGGACGCCGTAAACCCCGCTCCGCGGTCCGGCCCAGCCGCTGGCGGCTGTGCGTTCGGGCGCTTGCGAAGCAGTGCTTCGCAAGCAAAGCGCCCTCACCCATGGGGGCTTGGCCGCGGCATCCATGCCGCGGACACCCCCGCGAACCCACCCCGCCCGACCTCTGACAGTTTCCGTGTGCGTCCGCCACGGAAAATCAAAAGAAAATCAAAGTCAACAGCGGATCGCTTCGCTCGCATCCACGCGTAGCGTGGATGTGTGTCGACCAAGGTCGACACCTACCAACAGCAATGATGCGTCGGGATCTGTCAGAGGCGGGGCGGTATGGGCTTGCAGGACCGTTGGCGCCATGGATGGCGCCATCGAGCCCCCAGGGATGGGTTTACGGCGTGTCCTGCAAGCCCATACCGCCCCGCCAAACCCAAAGCCCAACCGCAGCTCTTGTTCCTGCTGTTGCAGTTGCCTGGGCTTCCAGCGGGTCCCGGGCCGCAGGCCCGGGCAACAACCCCTACCGGTCGTCGTGCAGGGTGCCACCCGGCAGGAACACCCAGGTGCGGGTGACCTGCAGGATGTCGATCTCGTCCTCGGTCTTCGGCAGCGGCGGGAATGGCTGCGCAAGCTGCACCACCCGCAGCGCCGCCTCATCCAGCAACGGCGTCCCGCTTGAACGCAGGATCCGGCTGCTTTCCACGCTGCCATCGCGGCGCACGCCCACGCTGATCACCACCTGGCCGCCGAGCCGGCGCTGCCGGGCCTCGTCCGGGTAATTCAGGTTGCCGACGCGCTCGGCGCGGTCGACCCAGGCGCGCAGGTAATTGGCGTAGGCATATTCGCGCGTGCTGGCCGACACGAACTTGCGGTTCGGGCGCTTGGCGTACTGCGCCGAGCGCAGATGCACCTCGGCCGCCAGCCGTGCCATCTCGGCGTCGCGCTGTTCGCGCGCGGTCAGCGGTGCATCCGGTTCGGGCTGCTCCGGTGTCGGGCGTGCCTGCGCCTGGGCCACTGCCTCTTCGCCGTTGCGGCTGCTGACCACCCGCGCCTGCGGCGGGGGCGCCGGCGCGGCCGACTGCTGCTGTTGCGGCACCGGGCTCAGCCCGGCCTGGGCCTGCGGAACGATGCCGGCCTGGTTGTCGCGCGGGCGCTGCGCACGGTCGTGCTCGCCGCCACCTTCCTGGCTGGCGGCGGCAAGGAAATCGGCCTGCTTCGGGGTCAGTGCGGTGCGGGTCTGGCTGAAGATCACCTCCAGCGTCGGCACCAGTGGTGCGTCGCCTTTCACCGCAAAACCCACGCCCAGGATCAGCAGGGCGTGGACCACGATCGACAGCGCGATGGTCGCGCCCAGCCGTTGCGCTTCGCGCGCCGGCGGGGGCAGGACGGCAGGTGCGGCCGCCATCAGCGCAGGCCGGCCTCGAGCGCGTCGAACAGGGTGCCGGCGATGTTCAGGCCGTACTGCGCGTCGAGCTCGCGCACGCAGGTCGGGCTGGTCACGTTGACCTCGGTCAGGTAATCGCCGATCACGTCCAGGCCGACGAAGCGCATGCCACGGCGCTTCATCTCCGGGCCAACCTGGCCGGCGATCCAGCGGTCACGCTCGCTCAGCGGGCGCCCTTCGCCACGGCCGCCAGCCGCCAGGTTGCCGCGGAACTCGTCACCCTGGGGAATGCGCGCCAGGCAGTAGTCGACCGGTTCGCCGTCGACCAGCAGGATGCGCTTGTCGCCGGCCGTGATGTCGGGAATGAACTTCTGGGCCAGCGCCAGCTTGCGGCCGCCGTCGGTCAGGGTTTCCAGGATCACGTTCAGGTTCGGATCGCCCTGGCCGCTGCGGAAGATCGAGCGGCCGCCCATCCCATCCAGCGGCTTCAGCACGGCCTGGCCGTGCTCCAGCGCGAAGGCCTTCAATGCCTTGGCATCGCGGCTGACCAGGGTCGGCGGGCAGCACTGCGGGAACAGCAGGGCGGCCAGCTTCTCGTTGTAGTCGCGCAGGCCCTGCGGGTTGTTGACCACGCAGGCGCCGGCAGCGGCAGCCACGTCCAGCACCTGCGTGTCGTAGATGTACTCGGCGTCGACGGGCGGGTCCTTGCGCATCAGCACGATCTGGCCGGGACCGAACGCGGTACGGCTGAACGCGCCCAGCTCATACCAGCCGGCTGGGTCGTCGCGCACCTGCAGCGGTGCGGTCTGGGCCACCGCCACGCCACCTTCCAGGGCCAGCCCGCCGGGCCGCACGTAGTGCAGGGCATGGCCACGGCGCTGGGCTTCCAGCAACATGGCGAAGGTGGTGTCCTTGGCGATCTTGATGTGGGCGATGGGGTCCATCACCACGATGACGTTCAACGGCATGGGCGCACCTGTCAGGCAAGGCGTTGATGGTAGCGGCAACGCCGGCCGTGTGCCTCCCCGCCGTAGCGCAACGCAGCGTCCGCCTGCCGGCAGCGCAGTCATTGCGAACCCGGTCACGTTCAGCCCGGTGCTACCCCCTGCGCGGCAGGCCGGCCTTGAAGCGGGCGCGGGAAGTGCGATATAGATACGCTTTCGCAGCGGCTCCCGCCAGAGATTGGGCCGTGCGCTTGGGGATAGGCAATGACTGAAAACACGACTGCGGGCGGGGAACTCGCAGGACTCCGGGTGATGGTCATCGATGATTCGAAGACCATCCGCAGGACTGCGGAAACGCTGCTCAAGCGCGAAGGCTGCGAGGTGGTCACCGCCACCGACGGCTTCGAAGCGCTTGCCAAGATCGCAGACCAGCAGCCGCAGATCATCTTCGTCGACATCATGATGCCGCGCCTGGATGGCTACCAGACCTGTGCGCTGATCAAGGGCAACCAGCTGTTCAAGGCGACCCCGGTGATCATGCTGTCGTCCAAGGATGGTCTGTTCGACAAGGCGCGGGGGCGCATCGTCGGCTCGGAGCAATACCTGACCAAGCCTTTCACGCGCGAAGAACTGCTGGGTGCCATCCGCACATACGTCAACGCCTGACCAGGGGGGAAAGGCACAATGGCTCGTATCGTCCTGATCGAGGATTCACCGACCGACCGCGCGGTGTTCACCCAGTGGCTGCGCCGTGCCGGCCACGAGGTGCTGGAAGCGGACAATGCCGAGGATGGCCTGCAGCTGGTCCGCGACCAGGTGCCGCAGCTGGTGCTGATGGACGTGGTCCTGCCCGGCATGAGCGGGTTCCAGGCCACCCGGGCGATGGCCCGCGATGCGGCGATCAAGCACATCCCGGTGATCATCGTCAGCACCAAGGCGATGGAAACCGACAAGGCCTGGGGCCTGCGCCAGGGCGCAGCCGATTACATCGTCAAGCCGCCGCGCGAGGATGAACTGATCGCGCGGATCAACGAACTGGTGGCCTGATGCGCTCGCCCTTCGACATCCTTGAAGCCTACGAACGACGCAGCCTGGCCCATGCAGTGCAGCTGCCCGGGCGGCAGTTCGCCCAGGACCTGTGGCGTGGCGTCGGTTACCGCGTCGGCCAGCGCCGGCTGGTGTCCGATTTCCGCGAAGTGGTGGAAATCGTGCCGATGCCGCCGGTGACCCCGGTGCCCTGCGCGCAGCCCTGGCTGCTGGGCGTGGGCAACCTGCGTGGCAACCTGTTTCCGGTGGTCGACCTGAAGTACTTCCTGGAAGGCACGCGCACCGTGCAGCAGGAAGGCCAGCGCGTGCTGATCATGCGCCAGGCTGGCGGCGACGTCGCACTGACCATCGATGAACTGTTCGGCCAGCGCAGCTTCGAGCTGGACCAGCAGATCGACGCGGGCACGTTGGCCGAAGGCCGCTACGGCCATTTCGTTGACCGTGCCTTCCATGCCGACGGCCATGACTGGGGCGTGTTCTCGCTCTCGCTGCTGTCGCGCACCCCTGAATTCCGGCAAGCCGCGGCCTGAGGCCGGGCATCGCCCCCTGCATTGAAGATCGAGGTTGAACGATGAGTACTGCTTCGGACGCCACCAAGACCGGCAAGCTGCGGCTGGGCGGCAGCAACCTCTGGCTGTTCCTGCTGCTGGCATCGATGATCCTGTTCGGCGTCAACACCGGCGTCGCCACCTGGCAGGGCAGCCGCCTTGCCGACGCCGGCTCCAAGGCCGCCGACCTGCAGGTGCTGTCGCAGCAGCTGGCCAACCAGGGACGTGACGCGGTCGGCGGCAACGCCCAGGCCTTCACCGCCTTCAAGGCCACCCGCAACGCGATCGAACAGAACGTGTCGACGCTGCAGGGCCGCTATGGCAAGGAGCCGGGCGTGTCCGGCGCCATCGCCACCCTGGGCGAAACCTGGGCGCCGCTGGGCAAGCAGGCCGGGCAGCTGGTGGCCAGCGAGCCGGCGGTGCTGGCGCTGGCCGGCAATGCCAACAACTTCACCGGCGCGGTACCGGGCCTGCAGGCCCAGCTGAACGAGCTGGTGCGCGCGATGTCCGCCTCCGGCGCCCCCTCGTCGCAGGTGTACAGCGCACTGCAGCAGGTCGTGGTGGCCGGTTCGATGGCCCGTCGGGTGACCGAAATGCGTGCCGGTGGCAGCGCCGCAGCGACCTCCGGGGATGCGCTGGCGCGTGACATCACCGTGTTCTCGCAGGTGCTCGACGGCCTGCGCAACGGCAACGAGGAACTGGGCATCACCGCCGTGCGCGGTGCTGCCGCCGTGGCCGCACTGGAGCAGTCGCAGCAGAAGTGGGAAGCGATGAAGCAGGACGCCGATGCGATCCTGGCCAGCTCGCGCCAGCTGTTCGCGGCGCAGTCGGCGGCGACCGCGCTGGGCCAGGGCTCGGCCCACATGCTGGACGACAGCCGCAAGCTGTTCGATGCGTTCTCCTCGTTCGGCTCGGTGTCCGACACCCGCCTGTTCCCCAACTTCTGGATCGGCGTGGTGTCCGGCGCGCTGTCGCTGATCGCGATCATCGGCTTCGTCTCCACCAACGTGCGCAGCCGCTCGCGCGAGCAGGAACTGCGTTACCAGACCCAGGTGGAATTCAACAGCCGCAACCAGCAGGCGATCATGCGGCTGCTGGACGAAATCTCCTCGCTCGGTGAGGGTGACCTGACGGTGAAGGCCTCGGTGACCGAGGACATGACCGGCGCGATCGCCGACGCGATCAACTATGCGGTGGACGAGCTGCGCCACCTGGTGACCACCATCAACGACACCTCGGCCAAGGTCGCGATGTCCACCCAGGAAACCCAGGCCACCGCGATGCAGCTGGCAGAGGCGGCGGGCCACCAGGCCAACCAGATCACCTCCGCCTCGGACCGCATCGGTGAAATCGCAGCGAGCATCGAGCAGGTGTCGCGCAACTCGGCCGAGTCGGCCGACGTGGCACAGCGCTCGGTGGTGATCGCCGCCGAAGGCGCCGGCGTGGTGCGCGAGACCATCCAGGGCATGGACCAGATCCGCGACCAGATCCAGGAAACCTCCAAGCGCATCAAGCGCCTGGGCGAGTCGTCGCAGGAAATCGGCTCGATCGTGGAACTGATCAATGACATTTCCGAGCAGACCAACATCCTGGCGCTGAACGCGGCGGTGCAGGCGGCGTCGGCGGGTGAAGCGGGCCGCGGTTTCGCGGTCGTGGCCGACGAAGTGCAGCGCCTGGCAGAACGTACCTCGGGTGCAACCCGACGCATCGAAAACCTGGTCCAGGCCATTCAGGCCGATACCAACGAAGCGGTCACCTCGATGGAGCAGACCACGGCCGAAGTGGTGTCCGGTGCGCGCCTAGCCGAGGACGCCGGTACCGCGCTGACCGAGATCGAGCGCGTGTCCAACGCCCTCAATACCCTCATCAAGAACATCTCCATCGCCGCCCAGCAGCAGTCGGCCGCGGCCTCGGACATCACCCGCACCATGGGCGTGATCCGGCAGATCACCGGCCAGACCTCGCAGGGTGCCGGGCAGACCGCAGAGTCGATCGGCCACCTCGCGCAGCTGGCGGCGGACCTGCGCCGTTCGGTCGCCGACTTCAAGCTGCCGGCGTGACGCGGGCAGGGCGGCGAGCAAGGAACCAGTCGATGAAGCATTTCCATTCCCCACGCCAGAATCCGCGCGGCCACCGCGCGGCGGCGAACGGAGCGCGTCCATGAGCAGTCTGCGCGATGCGATGAGCCACGCAGCGCTGGGCTGGGTCAAGCCCGAGCTGGACGAGACCCTGCGCCAGGTGCGCAACGAGGTCGAGTACTACGCGGAAGACCCGAGCGATGCCAGCCGCATGCGCATCTGCGCCGGCTACCTGCACCAGGTGCAGGGCACCCTGCGCATGGTTGAACTGTATGCCCCGGCGATGGTGGCCGAAGAGCTGGAGCAGCTGGCCAATGCCATCGGCGCCGGCCAGGTGGCCGACCGGGATGAAGCCTGTGCGACCCTGATGCGTGGCAGCGTGCTGCTGCCGGACTATCTGGAGCGCCTGCAGAACGGCCATCGCGACATTCCGATCGTGCTGATGCCGCTGCTCAACGAGATCCGCGCGTCGCGTGGCGAAGAAGGCGTCAACGACAGCGTGCTGCTGGCCTTTGCGCCGGACAGCATCACCGCCACCGAGGCCGAACTGGACCATGCCCGGGGCAGCCTGAGCGGGCGCAACCGCGAGCTGCTCGATACCGTCGGCAGCGCAGTGAAGGAAGAACTGCTGCGCATCAAGGATGCGCTTGACCTGCACCTGCGCACCGGCGGTGCACCGGAACAGCTGCAGACCCAGGCCAACGAACTGGGCGCCGTGGCCGACACGCTGGGCATGATGGGCCTGGGCGTGGCCCGTGGCGTGGTCGTGCAGCAGCGCGACGCGCTGCGTGGCGTGGTCGAGGGGCGCCAGCAGATCGACGAGAACCTGCTGCTGGATATCGCCGGTGCGCTGCTGTACGTCGATGCCTCGCTGGACGACCAGGTTGCCCATCTGGGCGCCGGCGGCAGTGGCGAGGACGATCCGAGCGCGGTGGAGAACCGGCGCACGGTGGAAGTGCTGGCCCATGAAGCCATCGCCAACTTCGCTGCCGCCCGCGAGCATTTCGTCGCCTTCATCGAAACCAGCTGGAACCATGCCGAGCTGCAGGATGTACCGCGCCTGCTGGGCGATGTGTCCGGCGCGCTGCGCATGCTCGACCTGGGTACCGCCGCCGATTACCTGCGTGGCGTGCAGCAGTACATCGAGGCCGAGCTGATCGGCCGCCAGCGCGTGCCCAGCGGCCGCCAGCTGGACACCCTGGCCGATGCCATGGCCAGCCTGGAGTACTACCTGGAAGCCCTGCGCGATCGTCGCCCGGGCCGCGAAGACATCCTCGAAATCACCCGCAGCAGCCTCGAGGCACTGCGCTACTGGCCGCTGCCCGAACGCAACGCCGCCGCACCGGAAGCGCCGGCAGCGCTTGCGATCGAACGTGAGCCGCTGCCGGTGCAGGTCGAGCCGCTGCAGCCCGAGCGCATCGAGGTACCGGTGCAGCCTGCTGCGCCCGCGGCCGGCGACGTGCCGGTATCGCTGCCGGACTTCACCTTCGATCCGCCGCCGGCCACACCGGCACCGAGGGTGCCCGACAACAGCCTGATGTTCGGCGCGCTGGGCACCGCGGGCGTCGTGGCCGCCAGCCCGTTGGATGCTGGCGCCTCGCCGCTGCCAACACAGGATGATGCCGAGGCATCGCTGGTCTTCGCCGCGTCCAGCGCACCTGCGCCTGATGTCCCGCAGTGGGAGCTGGCGCCGTTCTACCCCGAAGCCGAGGCGGCCGCGCCCGCCGGCGACGAACGCGCGCCGACGTTCGCCAGTTTCGATCCCGTCAGCTTCGAACTGGCCGACAGCGATCATGCCGATGCACCGCAGTGGTCGCTGTCCGAGGCGCCGCAGGTGCTCGAGGAAAGCGCAGCGCCTGCGATCGACGAGACGACGGACAGCGTGGTTTCGCCCGTGACCGGATTCGATGCTGCGCCGGTGTTCGATCCGGTAGCGGCCGAACGGGGCGCGGTTGCCGAGGCCGACGACGTGGTGTTCCGCTTCGACGCCGATGCATTGGACAACGCTGACGATGTGCTGTCGCTGCACGCGATGGAAACGTTGTCGCTGGACGATGACGCCGGGTTGCATCCGTCGCTGGAGATCGTCGATGCCGTGGCGCCGCCGCTGGCCGATGCATCGCCTGCGGCGGAGGTCAGGGTGGACGAGGCTCCGGATGACCTGCCGGCATCGTCGATCACGCCGCCGTCGATCGAAGCGCCCGCCCCGGCAGCGGAAACGTCGGCGCCGGCCGTGTCGGTGATCGATATCGACACCATCGCGCCGATCGATTTCAGCGAAGCCGATGCCCAGTTCTTCGCCGAGCTGAGCGCAGCCGCTGCCGGCTTCAATCCGCAGGCGATGCCCACCGCGACGGCACCGGAGGCGGTCGTTGCGACCGGCGCCGACGCCAATGCCGACGCGACTACGGGCTTCGACGCCGGCTTCGACGACGACGCCGAGAACATCGACGAGGACATCCGCGAGGTGTTCCTGGAAGAGTTCGACGACGAGCTCGCCAATCTGGGCACGCTGCTGCCGGCGTGGCGCATGCAGCCGGACAACATGGACCGGCTGCGCCCGATCCGCCGCATCTTCCATACCCTCAAGGGCAGTGGCCGCCTGGTTGGCGCACGTACGCTGGGCGAGTTCGCGTGGAAGATCGAAGGCATGCTCAACCGCGTGCTGGATGGCAGCCGCGCCGCCTCGCCGGCGGTGCTGGCGATGGTCGACAACGCACATGCGGCGCTGCCACAGCTGAACGCAGCGCTGCGCCACGGCCAGCGCATCAGCGTCGACCTGCAGGCCATGCAGGCCATTGCCGATCGTGTCGGCGCAGGCGAGGAAACCTACTACGTACCGCTGCCGGGTGCGGCTGCGCCGGTTGTACCGGTTGCTGAAGCTGACGGCGAAGACGAGATCAGCCGCATTCTCGATGTGGAGGCTGCCGCCTCGGCGCCGGCCGATACCGACGTGGAGGCCGAAGTGGCCGGTACGCCGGCCAACATCGACAGCGTGCTGCGCGAGATTCTCGAGGCCGAGGTGGAAGTCCACCAGGCCACCCTGCAGGACTGGCTGCGTTCGGCGCAGCAGGCGCCGCAACCGGTCAGCGATGCACTGCTGCGCGCGGTGCACACCATGAACGGCGCCTTCGCGATGACCGAAGTGCCCGAGATCACGGCGGTGACCGGCGGCGCGGAGTCCTACATCAAGCGCGCACTGGCCGCCGAGGTGGTCCCGGGTGATGAAGGCGTAGCCGCCCTGGATGCGACTGCGCAGGCGATCACCGCCACCATGGAAGCGTTGCAGGCCGAACAGCCGCGCATCGCGCCGCAACAGGTACTCGCGCAGCGCCTGCAGGCGCTGGCTGGCGCGTTGCCGGAAGCGCGCTGGCCGATGGTGGGCCTGGAAGACGAAGAAGACGATCTGGCGCTGGATGACGAACCGCCGGTGGAACTGGACGCGGATGCATCGACAGCCGTCGCGCCTGAATCCGATGCGGTGCCGCATTCGTTTGCCGCACCGGAGCAGGACGCGGAAGCACGTGCCGATACTGTCGAAGCCCCGGTCCCCGACGTGGCGATCGAGGCCGGGCTGGAGGTCGGTGAGCTGACGGCCAGCGATGATCTTTCGCGCTACTTCGATGCCGGATGGCCGTCCGTACCGGGTGAGGAGGATGCGTCGCTGCCGGTGGTCGAATCGATCCAGGTGGCCGACGACGTTCCAGCCGTTGCCGTTGCCGTAGCCGGTGTCGAGGCGGAGGCCGAAGGCGTGCTGCGGTTGTCCGACGATGCCGGTTTGACCGTCGTGGATGATCTGTCGCCGTACCTGGATGCCAGTGCGCTGCCGGTTGACGACCGCGACGCCGAAGAGACTCCGGCCACTGTCGAAGCCGTCGCATCTGACCTGAATGCGCCCTCGGCCGATCACGCGCACGTCGCTGATGCCACGGCGTTCGAAATGCCTGCTGCACTGCCACTCGACAGCGAGCTGTCGAGCCTGCAGGATGAAATGGCTGCGCCGGGGTTTGCAGAACCGGTCTCGCTGGAAGCCGCGCTCGAGGCCGGCCTGCACGTGATCGACGAAGAGCAGCCCCTGGCCGACGACGGGCAATGGCCCGTGCTCGGCCTGCAGGCCAGCGAACTCGCGCCGGGCGAGGCGGAAGCCTTTGCCGAGGATGCGGACGTCGGCGGGGAGGCGGCGATCGGTGAAGGAGAGAGCGCCGATCAGCCGTCCCCGGCGACGGTGAATGAGGAGATCGCGGAGGCCGCAGCGCAGGCCACCGCCGAACCGGTACGCTTCTTCGAACTGGAAGACGCGCCGGGCCAGGCGGAGGTCCACGCCGAAGCTGCCGGCGTCGACGCGGTTGCGGTGTCGGATGCCGTGGCAGCCAGCGCGCCCGAAGCCGACGTGCCTGAAACCGTGACACCTGACATCCTTGCCATGCCGGTGCCGGAAGACAGCACCGATACGCTCGACTTCAGCGTCTACGATCGCGAGCTGGTCGACATCTTCGTCGAGGAAGGCAAGGACCTGCTCGACCACTGCGATGGCCTGATCAGCGAGCTGCGTGATGCACCGCAGGACCGCGAGGTGCTGGCCGGCCTGCAGCGTGACCTGCACACCCTGAAGGGTGGCGCACGCATGGCCGGCATCAACGCCATCGGTGATCTCGGCCACAGCATCGAATCGTTGCTGGAGGCGGTCGCCGCCGGTCGCACCGAGATCGAACGCCGCGATGTGCAGTTGCTGGAGCGCGGATTCGATCGCCTGCACCAGTTGCTGACCCGCACCGGTAACCACCGCGTGGTGGAACCGGCGCAGGATCTGGTCGATGCGTTCGAAGTGCGTACCACCACCGATATTGCCGCAGCAGCAGCGGCTGCCGCAGGCGCAGCGGACGTGGCGAGCGTTGCAGAAACCGCGTCGGCAGCGGTCGCCGGCCCTGCGCCGGCACTGCTCGATGCGCCGTTGTCGGCACCGCTGCCGGCCGAAGGCGTGATCGATGAAGATCCGCTGGCGCGCCCGCAGCAGGAACAGGTGCGCGTGCGCGCGGATCTGCTCGACCGCCTGGTCAACCATGCCGGTGAAGTGGCGATCTACCGCTCGCGCCTGGAACAGCAGCTTGGTGCCTTCCGCGGCGCGATGGGCGAGCTGGAGCGCACCAATGCGCGACTGCGCGACCAGCTGCGCCGACTCGACCTGGAAACCGAGGCGCAGATCGTCGCCCGCTACCAGCGTGAGCAGGACCAGGCCGATCAGAAGTTCGATCCGCTGGAACTGGACCGCTTCTCCACGCTGCAGCAGCTCAGCCGTGCACTGAACGAGTCGGCGGCCGATCTCGGGGGCCTGCAGGGCGTGCTCGACGATCTGTCACGCCAGTACGATTCGTTGCTGCAACAGCAGTCGCGCGTCAGCTCCGAGCTGCAGGATGGCCTGATGCGCGCGCGCATGGTGCCGTTCGATGGCCTGGTGCCGCGCCTGCGCCGCGTGGTCCGCCAGTCCGGAATGGATACCGGCAAGCAGGTGCACCTGACCCTGGAGGGCACCCACGGCGAACTGGACCGCAATGTCCTCGATCGCATGGTCGCGCCGCTCGAACACATGCTGCGCAACTCCGTGGCCCACGGCCTGGAGGCGCCGGAACAGCGTCGCGCAGCCGGCAAGCCGGAGGAGGGCGAAGTCGCCATCCGCCTGCACCGTGAAGGCTCGGAAATCGTGCTGGAAGTGGCCGATGACGGTGCTGGCCTGGACCGCGAAGCGATCCGCCGCCGCGCCATCGATCGTGGCCTGTTGGCCGCCGATGCGCAGCCCAGCGAGCAGGAACTGGACAACCTGATCTTCGCCTCCGGTTTCTCCACCGCCGACCAGGTCAGCCAGCTGGCGGGTCGTGGCGTGGGCATGGACGTGGTGCGCAACGAAGTGCGCCAGCTCGGCGGCTCGGTCGACATCCAGTCGGTGCGTGGCCAGGGCGTGCGCTTCACCTTGCGCCTGCCGCAGACGCTGGCCGTCACCCAGGCGGTGTTCGTGCAGATCGGTGAAACCACCTTCGCCGTGCCGGTGGCCTCGGTCAGTGGTATCGGCCGCCTGTCACGCGAACGCTTCGAGGCCGCCGACAGCAGCTACCGCTACAGCGGCGAAGACTATCCGCTGTATGACCTCGGCAGCCTGGTCGGGCAGGCCCCGGCACGCGCCGATGGCCAGGACCAGGTGCCGCTGCTGCTGGTGCGTGCCGGTGACCTGCGCGCTGCCGTGGCGATCGACCAGGTGCTGGGCAACCGCGAAATCGTGGTCAAGCCGGTCGGCCTGCAGATCGCATCGGTACCGGGCATCTACGGTGCCACCATCACCGGCGATGGCCGCGTGGTGGTGATCCTGGACGTCGCGCCGCTGGTGCGCCGTTTCCTCGCCAATCCGACCGCACCGGTGCTGGCCAATGCACCGCGCGACGAACGCCAGGTGCCGCTGGTGATGGTGGTCGATGACTCGCTGACCATGCGCAAAGTGACCGGACGCATCCTGGAACGCCACAACTTCGAAGTCAGTGTTGCCCGTGACGGCGTGGAAGCACTGGAGCGGCTGGAAGAGCGCGTGCCGGACCTGATGCTGCTGGATATCGAGATGCCGCGCATGGACGGCTACGAGCTGGCCACGGCGATGCGCGCCGACCCGCGCTACAAGGATGTGCCGATCGTGATGATCACCTCGCGCAGCGGCGACAAGCACCGCCAGCGCGCCTTCGAGATCGGTGTCCAGCGTTACCTGGGCAAGCCGTACCAGGAACTGGACCTGATGCGTAACGTGTACGACCTGCTGGGGATCGCCCGTGTCCGTGAGTGAAACCCATCCGGCCCCGGCCGTCGCCCTGCTGGCCCGCCCCGGTGCGGCGCGCGAACGCCTGCGCGAGGCGCTGTCGCATGCAGATGTGCAGCTGGTTCTGGAAGATGACCCGAACGGCTTGGAGCCACAGGTCCTGCAGGCTGCGGATCCGCAGTTCGTGGTGATCGCGCTGGAAGCGGCCATCGAGGACGCACTGGAACGGCTGGACGCCGCGCTCTCGGCACCGGGGCTGACCCTGGTGTTCGATGAGGCCGAGCTGGCCGCGCGCCGCGACGGCTGGGAGGCGCAGCGTTGGGGGCGCCATCTGGCGGCCAAGCTGCACGGCCACCAGCAGGTGTTGCCGCCGGGTGCCGAGGAAGAGCCCAGCCTGCAGCTGGAGCCCGGCCATCCGGCGCCCGCGCCGGCACCGCAGGAAGAAGCCCTGCAGCCGCATCTGGCGCAGGCGCTGAGCTGGGCCGATGACGTTCCGGCCGACGGTCTGTATTCGCCGCCGGCACACCTGCACGAACCGATCGCGCTGGAGCAGGCCCTGGCGGCACTGCAGCCGGACGTGCCCGAACCACGGGATCCGCCTTCGCCGCCGCAAGCGCCGGCCGAACCGGCGGCGCCTGCGGCACCGCCGATCTCCTTCGATCACACCGCCTGGTCGCTGGTCGAGGAATCGATCGAAGCGCCGGCACCGGCAGAAGTGGCGGCGCCGGCCGCTGCGCCGCAGCCCTCCTTCGATACCGATCATTTGACCCTGGTCGATCTGGATGCCGCCGCCCCGGCCGGTGCGCGCGCCGCATCAGTGCTGGTGCTGGCCGGCATCGGTGGCCCGGATGCGTTGCGTCGCCTGCTCGGCGCACTGCCCGCGTCGTTGAGCGTGCCGGTCCTGGTGCACATGCGCCTGGACGGTGGCCGCTACGGCAACCTGGTCAAGCAGATGTCGCGTGTTTCGCCGTTGCCGGTGCAGCTGGCCGAGGCCGGCCAGCGCGCCGCGCCGGGCGAGGTCCACGTGCTGGCTGATGATATCGGCGTGCGCGCGGCCAGCGATGGCCTGCATTTCCAGAGCGATGCCACCGGTATTTCGCTCGCTGCATTGCCGGCCGCACACACTGCGCTGGTGCTGCTCAGCGGTGCCGACCTGGCCCATGTCGGCCCGGCGCTGGACCTGGCGGCCGCCGGTGCGTGGGTGGCCGGGCAGGTAGGCGAGGGCTGCTACGACCCGGCTGCGGCCACCGCCGTGGTTGCTGCCGGCATGGTGGCCGGTGAACCGCAGGAGCTGGCGCAGGCAATTGCCGCGCGCTGGGGTGAGCAGGACGACAACGGAGAGGCACCATGAGCTACGCCAGCAACGACGAAATCCGCGGCGTCCTGATCCAGGCCGGCAACGAGCGCGTACTGCTGCCCAATGCCACCGTGGCCGAAATGATGTCGCGCGTACCGGTGCAGCCGGTCTCCGATGCGCCGCGCTGGCTGGTTGGCGAGATCGGCTGGCACGGCTGGCAGGTGCCGCTGGTGTCGTTCGCACGCCTTTCCGGGCTGGGCGAAGAGACGGTGGCCGGCCACAACAAGGTGGTGGTACTGAAGTCCCTCAGCGGCAACGCGCAGCGCCCGTACTACGCGCTGCTGACGCAGAACTTCCCGCAGCTGATCTCGGTGCCGCGCGACGGCCTGCTGGCCGACGCCTCCGAAGAAACCCTGCCGCAGATCGTGCACATGCGCGTGCTGCTGGGTGAGCAGAGCGCGCTGCTGCCGAACCTGGATGCACTGGAAGCGGCGCTGGATTCGCTGGCGGCCTGATCGGCAATCCGCCGGTCGGGTAGCTGGTAGTGCCGGCCGCTGGCCGGCAACCTCATGATCCCGTGGATGCCGGCCAGCGGGCCGGCACTACCACGAATCAGCCTCACCCCAGATCGCCCAACCGCGCCTGCAACGCCGCGATCGCGGCCAGTCCGGCCGTTTCCGTGCGCAGGATCCGCGGCCCCAGTTGCAGCCCCTGGAACCCTGCTGCGGCCAGTTGATCGCGGTCGCGTGGCGACCAGCCGCCTTCCGGGCCGATTGCAATCACGATGCCGCCAGCGGGAGCGGCTTCCAGCGTCGACAGGCGATGTGCTCCGTGCGGATCCAGGGTCAGGCGCAGCGAATCGGCTGGCAGCGCCGCCGCAGCCTGCGCCAGCGACAGCGGCGATCCTACCGGCGGAATGCGCGCGCGCCCGGACTGGCCGCAGGCCGAGGTCACCACGTTGTTCCAGTGCGCCACGCGCTTTTCCGCCCGTGCCGCGTCCAGCTTCACCTCGGTGCGCTCGGCGTTGACCGGAATGATCGCGACCACGCCCAGCTCGGTGGCCTTCTGCAGGATCAGGTCCATCTTCTCGCCACGGGCGATGCCCTGCAGCAGGGTGATCGCCAGCGGGGATTCATTGTCGATGGCCTGCACGGCGTCGATGCGGACCTGCACC
Organism: Stenotrophomonas sp. CASM110; assembly: GCF_049384345.1. Lineage (NCBI taxonomy): Bacteria > Pseudomonadati > Pseudomonadota > Gammaproteobacteria > Lysobacterales > Lysobacteraceae > Stenotrophomonas > Stenotrophomonas sp. CASM110. Next base: position 38,223 of record NZ_JBMRGI010000030.1, on the reverse strand, counting down.
TCGCGCTTGCCGGCCACGGTCAGCGTCGCGCTGTAGTCGTGGCCATCGCCGTTGAACAGCACGCAGGTATCGCCTTCGCGCAGGCGCATCACCCGCACCAGGTGGTTGGCGGTCTCTTCCGGCAGGGTCACGGTCTGGCCGCTGTGCAGCGCCAGGTCGATGGGGCAGCGGGTCACGCGCATGCAATCGCCTCGTCGATGGCCGCCAGCGTAGTGTGCGCCAGCAGCTCCAGTTGTTCGTCGTCCACGCAGTAGGGTGGCATCCAGTACAGCACGTCGCCCAGCGGGCGCAGCACCACGCCGCGCTTGAGGGCGGCCTTGTAGGCCTGCAGGCCCAGCCGCAGGCCCGGGTCGAACGGCGTGCGCTTGTTGCCGTCGCGCGACAGCTCGAACGCCACCACCATGCCGGCCTGGCGCACGTCGGCCACGTGCGGGTGGTCGGCAAACGGTGCCGCCAGCGTGCCCATCACCGAGGCGATGCCCCGGTTGCGCGCGATCACATCGTCGTCGCGGAAGATGTCCAGCGTCGCCAGCGCCGCGGCGCAGGCCAGCGGGTTGCCGGTGTAACTGTGCGAATGCAGGAAGGCGCGCTCGCGCGAGTCGTCGAGGAAGGCGTCATACAGCGCCTGCGTCGCCAGTACGGCGGCCAGGGGCAGGAAGCCGCCGGTCAGGCCCTTGGACAGGCACATCAGGTCCGGCATCACCCCGGCCTGCTCGCAGGCGAACAGGGTGCCGGTGCGGCCGAAGCCGGTGGCGATCTCGTCGGCGATCATGAACGCGCCATGGGCATCGCACAGTTCGCGCACGCGCTGCAGGTAGACCGGGTCATGCATGCGCATGCCGCCGGCACACTGCAGGCGCGGTTCCAGGATCACCGCGCAGACCTCGCCCGGGTGCTGGTCGAACAGCGTGGCCAGGCCATCGGCCGCCTGCCGTGCGCGATCGGCCGCGCTCTGGCCCGGTTCGGCCAGGTAGGCATCGGGAGACGGCGCGAACAGGCCCTCGGCCAGCAGCGGCGCATAGACGCGGCGGTACAGCGGAATGTCACCCAGCGCCAGCGCGCCCAGGGTTTCGCCGTGGTAGCCGTTCTCGAGCGCGATGAAGCGCGTGCGTCGGGGCTCTCCGCGGTTCTGGAAGTACTGGAAGGCCATCTTCAGCGCCACTTCCACGCCGGCGGACCCGTTGTCGGCGTAGAACACCTTGGCCAGCGGTTCGCGGCCGGCCTGGCGTGGCGCCAGTGCCAGCAGGCGTTCGGCCAGGGTGATCGCCGGCTCGTGGCCGAAACCGGCGAGCATCACCTGTTCCAGCTGCCCGGCCTGGGCAGCGATGGCACCACCGATGCGCGGTTCGGCATGACCGAACAGATTGGTCCACCAGCTGCTGACCGCGTCCAGATAGCGGTTGCCGTCGTGGTCGATCAGCCATGCGCCTTCGCCACGGGAAATCGGTACCAGCGGCAGGGTGTCCGGATGCTCACGCATCTGCGTGCACGGGTGCCACAGCACCTGCAGGTCGCGCTGCCGCCAGTGGCGGGCCAGCGGGGAGGGGGTTGGGTCTGCTAGCATTTCGGGCTCATGAACATGTTGCTGCCTGCACATTCTATCGGCCCCGGCGCAGCCGCCGGTCGCCGCGGAGATTCCGCATGAACGATGACCGTGCCGGCCGTCGCTTGCCGATCATCCATCGGATCACCGATGAGGAGAACGGCCCCTTCCAGCGCCAGCACCTGGACCTGGAGTTCTCCAACGGCGAACGCCGCCGCTTCGAGCGCCTGGTCAGCCGTGGGCACGGTGCGGTGGTGGTGGTGCCGATGCTCGACGACGAAACCGTGCTGCTGGTACGTGAATACGCCGCTGGCATGCACCGTTACGAACTGGGGCTGGTGAAGGGCCGGATCGATGCCGGCGAGACGCCCGAGCAGGCGGCCGACCGCGAACTGAAGGAAGAGGCCGGTTATGGTGCGCGCCGGGTCGACGTGCTGCGCGCGATGACCCTGGCCCCGACCTACATGAGCCACCAGTCGTGGCTGGTGGTGGCGCGCGACCTGTACCCGGAAAAACTGGCCGGCGACGAGCCGGAGGAGCTGGAAGTGGTGCCGTGGAAGCTGGCCGAACTGGACCAGCTGATGCTGCGCGAGGACTTCTCAGAGGGACGCTCGCTGGCGGCGCTGTTCATTGCCCGCCAGTGGCTGCAGGGAACGCGATGATCAAGCTGACGACGGACCTGCGCGAGACCGCCATCGCCATCGCCCAGGAAGCCGGACAGGCCATCATGCAGGTGTATGCCGATGGCTTCGACGTGCAGATCAAGGACGACAACAGCCCGGTCACCGCAGCTGACCTGGCCGCCAACCAGGTCATTGAACTGGGCCTGCGCCAGCTGACCCCGGACCTGCCGATCCTGTCCGAGGAATCGGCGCAGGTGGGCTGGGAGCAGCGCCGCCACTGGGGCGCCTACTGGCTGGTGGACCCGCTCGACGGCACCCGCGAGTTCGTCAAGCGCAACGGTGAGTTCAGCGTCAACATTGCCTTGATCTACCAGGGCGCACCGGCATTCGGCGTGGTGCTGGCGCCGGTCACCGGCATTGTCTGGCATGCCATGCGCGGGGAACTGGCCTATCGGCGGCAGGGTCTGCACGACACCGTGCTGCGCACCCGCACGCCGGCCACTGCTCCGCTGCGCGTCGCCGCCAGCCGATCGCACCGTTCGCCGGAAACCGAGGCGCTGCTGGCGCGCATGGGCCGCATCGAGACCATCGCGCAGGGATCGTCGCTGAAATTCTGCCGGATCGCCGAAGGCGGCCTGGATGTCTATCCGCGGCTCGGCCCGACCTCTGAATGGGATACCGCCGCCGGCCAGTGCGTGCTGCATGCGGCGGGTGGCGCGGTGCTGTCGGCCGCGACCGGCAAGCCGTTCCGCTACAACCGCCGCGAAACGCTGTTGAACGGCGATTTCATTGCCCTTGGTGATACCAGCCTGCCGTGGCGCGACTGGTTGTCCGACTGAACCTGGAGGCCGCATGAGCGCGCACGACACCCCTGCCACCGGCAGCGAGGCAAGCCATCAACTGGAACGCCTGCTGGTCATCATGGCGCGCCTGCGCGACCCGCAGGGAGGTTGCCCATGGGACCTGGAGCAGGACTTCTCGACCATTGCCCCGTACACCATCGAGGAAGCCTACGAGGTTGCCGATGCGATCGACCGCGGCGACCTCGACGATCTCTGCGACGAGCTCGGCGACCTGCTGCTGCAGGTGGTGTTCCACGCACGCATGGCCGAGGAGCAGGGGGCATTTGCCTTCGCCGATGTCGCACGTGCGATCAGCGACAAGATGCAGCGCCGTCACCCGCATGTGTTTGCCGATGTCAGCGTCGACGATGCCGACGGGGTGATGCGCAACTGGGACGCGATCAAGCGCGCCGAGCGTGCCGCCAAGGGCGAGCAGGACACCTCCGCACTGGCCGGTATCTCGCGTGGCCTGCCGGAATGGCAGCGCGCCGTGAAGCTCCAGTCGCGCGCGGCCAGGGTCGGTTTCGACTGGCCGGGCCCGCTGCCTGTGCTGGACAAGGCGGCCGAGGAGCTGCAGGAGCTGCGAGAGGAATTCGAGCGCGGCGATATCGCGGGCAACAAGGCGCGCCTGCAGGAAGAACTGGGCGACCTGCTGTTCGTCTGCGCCAACCTGGCCCGGCACGCCGATATCGATCTGGGCGCCGCACTGCGCGGGGCCAACCACAAGTTCGAGCGGCGCTTCCGCGCGATGGAAGCGCAGGCCGAGGCGCAGGGGGAGGCGTTGGCGGCACTGGACCTGGATGCGCAGGAAGCGCTGTGGCAGCACGCCAAGGCAGCAGAAAAAGCGTGAAGACGCTTGGCCTGTTCCTGCTGACCGCGCTGGCCGAGATCGTCGGCTGTTACCTGCCATGGTTGTGGCTGCGCAAGGGAGGCAGCGTCTGGTTGCTGCTGCCGGCCGCGGCCAGCCTGGCCCTGTTCGCCTGGCTGCTGACTCTGCACCCGACTGCCAGTGGACGGGTCTATGCCGCCTACGGTGGCGTGTACATCGGCACCGCGCTGTTCTGGTTGTGGCTGGTCGACGGCATCCGCCCCAGCCGCTGGGACCTGTTCGGTGCAGCCCTGTGCCTGGCCGGCATGGCGGTGATCATGTTCGGTCCGCGCACGCCCCCGGTGTAGCGTCGAGCCAGGCTCGACCGCGCCCACCCTTTTGTAGAGCCGAGCCATGCTCGGCTGCTTCTCCGGGGAGCAGTCGAGCGAGCTTGGCGCTACAAAGGCCAAGGCAGCCGAGCATGGCTCGGCTCTACAACGGCCGCCGGGCCATGCCCCGCAAGCGCGCAGCGCTGCATCCCGGTAAGGCGCATGATGGCAGTGACCACGGCCCCCGGAGCATGCGCATGTCCCGCTTCGCCAGCTTCCGCGAGTTCTATCCGTTCTATCTCAGCGAGCACCGCCACCCGGTCTCGCGGCGCCTGCATTTCATCGGCAGCTGCGGGGTGCTGCTGCTGGCTGCGGCTGCCGTGTTGCGCGGCCAGCCGACGCTCCTGCTGGCCGCGCTGTTCTGCGGTTATGGATTCGCCTGGGTCGGCCACTTCTTCTTCGAGAAGAATCGCCCGGCCACCTTCCGGCATCCGCTGTATTCATTCATGGGTGACTGGGTGATGTTCGTCGACATCCTGCGTGGGCGGGTGCGCCTGTAACAGGCGGTTGCGGGGAGCGCAGCCATTGCCTCGCCCGAAAGGGAAAGGGCGCGGCGGGCCGCGCTTCCGCTTCCACGAACCGCTGCGCTGCGGCACGCCTGCGGGCGACCGATCTGGGATAATGGGAATTCCTGTTTCCTCTGCTGCCGGACCGGTCATGACCCAGAAGACGCTGCTCAACGATACCCACCGCGCCCTTGGCGCCAAGATGGTCGATTTCGGGGGTTGGGACATGCCCATCCACTACGGCTCGCAGCTGGACGAACACCACCTGGTGCGTCGCGAAGCCGGCGTGTTCGACGTCAGTCACATGACCGTGGTCGACCTGCGCGGTGACCAGGTCAAGCCGTTCCTGCGCCGCCTGCTGGCCAATTCGATCGACAAACTGAAGGTGACCGGCAAGGCCCTGTACTCGTGCATGCTGAATCCGCGCGGCGGCGTCATCGACGACCTGATCGTCTACTACCTGGGCGACGATTTCTTCCGCATGGTGGTCAATGCCTCCACCCGCGAAAAGGACCTGGCCTGGCTGCGTGAGCAGGCGGCACCGTTCGGTGTTTCCGTCGAGCAGCGCCCGGACCTGGCCATCCTCGCCGTGCAGGGCCCGCAGGCGCGCGACATCGTGATCGGCCTGGCCCGCGAAGCCGACCGTGCAGCACTGACCAAGCTGGGCCGCTTCGCCGCCCTGCAGGCGCAGTCCGACGACGGCGTCGAGTTGTTTGTCGCCCGCACCGGCTACACCGGTGAAGACGGTTTCGAGATCCTGCTGCCGCAGGATGCCGTGGTCGCCTTCTGGAACCGCCTGCTGGCGGCAGGCGTGAAGCCGGCCGGCCTCGGTGCGCGCGACACCCTGCGCCTGGAGGCCGGCATGAACCTGTACGGCCAGGACATGGACGAAGAGATCAGCCCGTATGAAGCGGCACTGGCCTGGACCGTGTCGCTGGACGAAGGCCGCGACTTCATCGGCCGCGACGTGCTGGAGGCGCAGAAGGCCGCCGGCACCGCGCGCCAGATGATCGGCCTGGTGATGGACGAGAAGGGCGTGCTGCGCCACGGCCAGGCGGTGACCACCGCTGGCGGCCAGGGCGAGATCCTGTCCGGCACCTTCTCGCCGACCCTGGCCAAGGGCATCGCCTTCGCCCGCGTGCCGGCCGGTGAACTCGGCGAGGTCACCGTCGACATCCGCGGCCGGCAGGTGCCGGTGCGCGTGGTCAAGTTCCCGTTCGTGCGCGAAGGCCAGGCCCAGCCCGGCGTGCTCGCCGACGCCTGATCCGAACGTGCCGGTCGTCACTGACAGCAGTGGCGGCCGGTTGGTTACACTAGCCCCGTTTTTTCCACCCCTGCATATCTCTGGAGCAGTCCCATGAGCGAGATCCCCGGCGACCTCAAGTTCCTCAAGTCCCATGAGTGGGCCCGTGTCGAAGGCAATGGCCGCGTCACCGTCGGTATTTCCGACCACGCCCAGGGCCTGCTGGGTGACCTGGTCTACGTCGAACTGCCGGAAGTCGGCGCCGACGCCAAGGCCGGCGAACAGATCGCCGTCGTCGAGTCGGTGAAGGCCGCCTCGGACGTCTACAGCCCGATCAGCGGCAAGGTCGTCGAGGTCAACTCGGCCCTGTCCGACAAGCCGGAAACCATCAACGAAGATGCCTACGGCGAAGGCTGGATGTTCGTGATCGAACTGACCAACGCCGAAGAGGTCAACGAGCTGCTGGACCCGGACGCGTACGCCGAAGCCCTGGAGAACGACGACCACTGAGTCGTCGTTTCCGGATTCTGGAACGGCCACCTTCGGGTGGCCGTTTTTGTTTTGGCGACCGCGTCGGACTCATGACGCGGGGTTCGCTGTGCACCCTCGGCGTGGCATCAGCCGACAGGCGAACGGTGCCGATGGGCGTGCGCAGTTTTGCGCAAATCCGCGTTTCAGCCCCGCGCCGAAGCGTTCGAATGTGAAAACTTTTCGCCCCCCGTTGCGGCGCCGTTGTGCTGGCGTTGGCGGCGGTGCCGGTGACCACCGACGATGCGCGTACGCCGTTGTGCCTTGCCTGCGCCTGTCTACGCGGAGTGCTTATTTCAAGTGTTTTTTGATCAACGCCTGCATTGGCATCGATGCAGGCAACGTGCGTGCGCGCCGCTTCCACCGTCGTTGCAGGCCGTGCAGAGTGGTGGCGCCGGCGGCGCCCGGGAAGGCGCGGATGTGAAAATTTTTCGCGGGGGTTGTTGACAGTAAAAAAAACCGTGATTAGGTTTCGCCTCAGCAGACCTTGCCTGCCCAACCGAGTGCGCAGAATCAATCGTCCGATGCGAAGCAGCCCCTTCAAGACCACCGCGACCCTGATGACGGTGGACATGGCCCCGCTTCCCCCGGAGAAATGCAAGGCAACTCCCGTTCCGATGCCCGCTCCGCCGATCGAGGCGGGCATTGCCGCATCCGTAACGGCGCGCCTGACGCGCCGGCGGTCCCCGCACGCAGCATCCGCGGGTTTGATCCAACTGGGCGTTTCAACTCCCTATCACTGACGAGGAGCCATCCCATGGCAACCAAGAAAGCTGCGAAGAAGAAGCCCGCCGCCAAGAAAGCGGTGAAGAAGGTCGCGAAGAAGGCCGCTGCCAAGAAGGCAGTGAAGAAGGTCGCGAAGAAGGCAACCGCCAAGAAGGCAGTGAAGAAGGCTGCGAAGAAGGTCGCCAAGAAGACCACTGCGAAGAAGGCAGTGAAGAAGGCGGCGAAGAAGGTAGCCAAGAAGTCCGCTGCCAAGAAGGCCACCAAGAAGGTTGCCAAGAAGGCCACCAAGAAGACTGCCAAGAAGGCCGCGGCGCGCAAGCCGGCCAAGAAGGTCGCGAAGAAGGCCACTGCCAAGAAGGCCGTCAAGAAGACCGCCAAGAAGGCAGTGAAGAAGACCGCGAAGAAGGCCACCAAGAAGGCTGCCCCGAAGAAGGCAGCGAAGAAGGTTGCCAAGCGCAAGCCGGCCGCCCGCAAGAAGAAGGCCGCTCCGGTCGCTCTGCCGGCAACCCCGGCGCCGCTGATCTAAGTACTTCCCGATAGCCGCATCCTGAAACCCCCTTCCCTGGCTGCCCAGCGGGGAGGGGGTTTTTTTATGGGCCACTTGTAGCGTCGAGTCGAGCCAGGCTCGACCGCTTTGCTGACGGTCGGCGCTAGCCGTGCGGCGCCGCTGGAAAGCGCTCCATCAGGAAGTCGAGGAAGCTGCGCAGGCGGGTGGAGTGGTAACGGTCGTGCGCATAGACCACGTGCATCGGCCGACCGGCCTGACCGTATTCCGGGAACAGCTGCACCAGACGCCCCGCCTCGACATCGGCGGCCAGCAGCAGCGTCGATTGCAGGACGATGCCAAGGCCGTGCAGCGCCGCCGAACGCAGCGCTTCGCCATTGTTGATCTGCAGTCGGCCGTCGGGCACGTGGTCGAGCTCGCCAGCGTCGTCCTGCAGCCACTGGGCAAGCGCACTCGGTTCGAACGACAGGCATTGATGGCCGGCAAGTGCGTGCACGCTGCGTGGCGTGCCATGCCTGGCCAGATACGCCGGCGAGGCGCACATCATCAAGCGATAGGGGGCCAGTGCTCGTGCCACCAGCACGCTGCTGTCGGCCAGCGTGCCGATGCGCAGTGCCGCCTCGAAGCCCTCTTCGGCCAGGTCGACCACACGATCGGTCAGCGTGGCTTCGACCCGGACATCCGGATGACGGGCCATGTACTCGGCCAGCGCCGGTACCAGCGCGTGTGTACCGAAGATCACCGGTGCGCTGATGCGCAGCGTGCCCGCCGGTGAGAGCTGCTGGTGCTGCGCCTGCGCGTCGGTTTCCTCCACCAGGCGCAGGATCTCCTTGCAGCGCGCGTAGTAGTCCTCGCCGAACGGTGTCATGTGCTGGCGCCGGGTGGTACGGCTCAACAGCTGCATGCCCAGCCGGGCTTCCAATGCGCGCAGGTGCTTGCCGGCCATCGTTGCCGAGATATCCATCGCCGCGGCTGCCGCACTGAGGCTGCCCTTGTCCACGATCAGCACGTAGACCTGCATGCTCTCCAGCAGGTTCATCTGACACCCCGGGTGTTGAATGCTGAAACCTGCGTGGAGTTTATCAATCAGGGGTGATCAAACAGCATGTCGTGCACGGACCGGATTCGCCGGCCACGCTGACAGGAGAACACCATGGACTTGAATCTTGCTGGTCGTACCGCGTTGGTGACGGGCGCGGCCAGCGGCATCGGTGCCGCCGTCGCCAGGCAGCTGGCGGCCCAGGGCGTGCGCATTGCCATCACGTCGCGGCAGCGGGCACCGTTGCAGGCGCTGGCGGCGCGGATCGAAGCCGAAGGCAGCGCCGCACCGGTCATCGTGGCCGGCGATGTCACGGTTGCCGGCGACCTCCGGTACATCGCGGACGCATCCCGTGAGGCATTGCAGCGTGTCGACATCCTGGTCAATGCCGCAGGCGGTTCCCGGCCGACCACGGTCGATGCCGATGACGATATCTGGGAGGAAGCGATCGCCCTGAACTTCTCCGCCGCACGACGGCTGACCCAGGCGCTGTTGCCCGGCATGCAGGCGCAGGCATGGGGACGGGTGATCAACTTCAGCGGTTCGATGGAACCGCGCGCGGTGAACGCGGCCACCGCGGCGAAGGCGGCATTGCACCTGTGGAGCAAGGGCCTTTCGTCGGAGGTGGCGGGGCAGGGCATCACGGTGAACGCGATTGCACCGGGGCGCATCAACAGCGCGCAGATCCTGGACCGCCTGCACCCCACCGAGGAAAGCAGACGCGCGTTCATTGCCCGCAACATCCCGATCGGACGCTTTGGTGAACCGGAGGAAGTGGCGCCGCTGGTGGCGTTCCTGGCCTCGCCGCTGGCGGGTTACATCACCGGTGCGGTGATTCCAGTGGACGGCGGCATGCACTACTTCGCGCACTAGCGCTGCGGAACTGCAGAGCCGAGCATGGGCTCGACGCTGCAACGGCCAACAAAAAGGGCGACCGATGGGCCGCCCTTCGCACACACGGTCGAGCCCGCCTGGTCAGCGCGGCGAAGCCACTGCGCGGTTGCCCGAGGCGCCCTTGCCCTTGCGCTTGTCCTGCTGCGCCGGGCTTGCGCCCTCGGCCATCAGGTTGTCGCTGCCGAAGTCGGTGTCCACGTCCAGCCAGCGCTGCGCCGGCAGGCCGAGCGCCGAGTCGAGCACGGTCGGCAGCAGGCCGCTGGGCAGGCCGCTTTCGCCATTCCAGAGGATGGCGATGCCGAGGTCGCGTTCCGGCACCAGCGCGACCAGGCCGCGATAGCCCTGCACGGCACCTGCATGGAACACCACGTCGTGGCCGGCGTAGTCGAAGGTACGCCAACCCAATGCGTAGCCCGCCGAGTGCAGGCGCTCACGGCGCCAGCCTGAACGCATCTCGCCCGGCGTGTTGATCAGGCTCGAATGCAGGGTGGCCAGCAGCGGTGCCGGCAGCACGTCGGGGCGATGGCCGGTGTGGGCCAGCAGCCACTGCGCCATGTCGCTGGCGCTGGCGTTGACGCCAGCCGCCGGAGCGACGCGGTAATAGGTGGGCTTGGGCGTCAGCGAGACCCAGCCGTTGCGGCTGCGCACGTGCGGACGCGCCCAGCGCGAGCTGGCCTGGATGCCGGCCAGGCCGAGGCTGGCATCATTCATGCCCAGCGGCTTGAAGATGCGGCGCTCGACCGACTGCTCGTAGAAGCTGCCCGAGGCCGCATAGACCACGTCGCCGATCAGGCTGAAGGCCACGTTCTGGTAGGCGTAGCACTCGCCCGGCAGGCATTTCAGGCTGGTGTTGGCCAGCTTCTGGGTCAGCGCGTAGTACTCGGCGTTGCCTTCGATGTCGCGGTCGTAGGCGTTGTACGGCAGGCCGACGCGATGGCTGAGCACGTCGGCCACGGTCAGGCGGTCGGTGGCTTCGGGCGAATTGAGGCGGAAGCCCGGCACGTAGTCGGTGACCTTGCTGTCCCAGCGCAGCGTGCCGTCGTTGACCAGCAGGCCGGCCATGGTGCCGGCGAAGGCCTTGGACAGCGAGGCCAGGCGGAACACGGTGTGCGCATCGACCGGCAGCGGGTTGTTGACGTCGGTGACGCCATAGCCACGCGCGCTGAGAATGCGGCCGCCCTGCACGATCGCCACCGCCATGCCTGGCACGCGCTCGCCATAGGTCAGCTGCTGCGCCATCGATTCGATGTTGGCGACGTTGAAGCCAGCCGCCGGCGCCTGGACGCGCGGCACCAGACCGGTGCGGTAGGCCGCAGGCTGGGTGTGGGCGACGGTGGCAGCCGTCGCGGATTCGATGTTGGTCGGCATCGGCGGCAACGCCGGCGGTGTCTGCGCGGTGGTGGACAAGGCAACGGGCATCAACATGCCCAGCAAACCGGTGGCCGCCGAACGGATCGGACGACGCAGGCTGTTCTTTTTCATCGGTTGGACCCGTGCGCGACTGCTGATGGCGATTCTAGCGCCGCTTTTCCCCTGTGCACAAACAGAGCGAAGATGAATGCGCATCTTGTTGAAAAAGTTGGAATTTTGACGCCCCGAAAGTGTGTATCGGAACGTGTCGTCCAGGCCGGTCGTCGCGTCCGTCCGCAGGCGCGAGGGCGCGTCACGCTGGCGATGTTGCAGTGCATTGGCTAACGTACGCGCTTCACCGCCCCGGAGCCTGCCATGCTGCTGTCCAACCGCCGTCTGAGGGCGAGGGGCGCTGCATGAGCGCTGCATCGGGCAAGGGGCCGCTGCAGGGCCTGGCGGCGGCGCTGCGCGAGTCGCCGGCGCTGTGGTGGTCGTTCCTGTACTTCTTCTGCCTGCTCAGCGGCTACTACGTGCTGCGCCCGGTGCGTGAGGCCATGGCCGCCTCGGCGGACCTGGAAACGGTGTTCCCGCCCGTGCTGATCACCTGGTTCGCCAGCCATGGCATCGCGTTGAAGGACTTCGTCCTGCAGTTCCTGTTCTCCTGCGTGTTCGTGATCATGCTGGTGCTGCAGCCGGTGTACGGCTGGCTGGTCAGCCGCTTCCCGCGCCGTGTGTTCCTTCCCGTGGTGTACGGCTTCTTCATCGTCACCCTGCTGGGGTTCTACGCACTGTTCGACAGTCACGTGCCAGGGCGGGGCATGGCCTTCTTCCTCTGGGTGATGGTCTTCAACCTGTTCGCGGTGGCGGTGTTCTGGAGCTTCATGGCCGACGTGTTCTCCAACGCACAGGCGCGTGCCTACTACGGCTACATCGGTGCGGCCGGCACCGTTGGCGCGTTCCTCGGCCCGTTGATCACCAGCGCGCTGGCCCAGCGCGTGGGCATCGCCAACCTGATGCTGGTCTCGGCAGCATTCCTGGTCGTGTGCCTGTTGTGCATCTGGCGGCTGCGGCATTGGGCGGTGCTGCGCGAACGCGAGCAGCAACTGGTGTCCGGCGAGCAACCGATGGGCGGCAGCGTGCTGGACGGCCTGAAACTGATCGTGCGCGAGCCGCTGCTGCGCTGGCTGGCGGTGATGGTGGTGTTCGGCGTGGGCGTCGGCACGCTGCTGTACAACCAGCAGGCCAGCATCGTGCGCGCGGCGTTTACCGACCCGGCGGACAGTACCGCGTTCTTCTCGCGCATCGACCTGGCGGTGAACGCGCTGGCGCTGCTGATGCAGGTGGGCCTGACCCGCTGGCTGCTGTCGCGCCACGGCATCGCGCCGGCGCTGCTGATTCCCGGTTTCGCGATCCTGATCGGCTTCTCGGTGCTGGCAGCCTCGCCGATGCCGTTGATGGTCGCGGTGGTGCAGGTGATGACCCGCGCCAGCGAATTCGCACTGGCCAAGCCGGCGCGCGAGACCATCTACACGCGCGTGGACCGGCAGTGGCGCTACAAGGCCGGCGCGGCGATCGACACCGTGGTGTACCGCGGCGCGGACCTGGGGTTCACCTGGATCCACAAGGCACTGACCCTGTTCGGTTCGCACGTGGTGTTCATCGGCGGCGTACTGGTGGCCGGCTTCATGACCCTGGCTGCGTTCGGCGTGCTGCGCGAAGAAAAGAAGCTGCCGCGCGACCGTTGATTTGCCGGGGTCAGGGCCCTTTCCCGCGGGGAAAGGGCGCTGACCCCATTCTCCTTCCCTGTCCAAGGAACCGCACATGTACTGGATCGCACTCGCCCTGACCTTGCTGGTCGCACTGCTGCACGTCTATTTCCTGGTGCTGGAGATGTTCCTGTGGACCCGCCCGCTGGGCCTGAAGACCTTCCGCAACACGCCGGAGAAGGCCGGGGCCACGCGCGTGCTGGCGGCCAACCAGGGCCTGTACAACGGCTTCCTGGCGGCAGGCATCGTGGTGGGGCTGGTGATCGATCAGCCGGTGCTGGTGACGTTCTCGCTGGCCTGCGTGGTGGTGGCGGGGTGCTACGGCGCGTACAGCGTGAGCCGCCGTATTTTCATGATCCAGGCGGTGCCGGCGATCCTGGCGTTGGTGTTTCGCGCGCTGGCGTAGTTTCCAGCCAACGGCGCAGCCCCTCGTGGGTTGGTCGCGTGGAGCGGGTCATGTGTTGGGTGTGGCGGGTGGGCCGTGCAGGGGACGCTGCAAGTACGTCCATGTAAGCTCGATGGCGCCATCCATGGCGCCAACGCCCCTGAACGGCCCACCCGCCACACCCCTGACAGTTTCAGGGCGCGGCCAGCCCACGGAGAAGAAAAAGAAGTTCAAGAGCAACAGCAACAGCAACAGCAAAAAGCGGCCGGTGGGCCGCTTTTGCTTTTGCTTCTGCCCTTCTTTTTTCTCTTGCGTGGGTGGACGCCGCAGAGATGCGTCCGAGGCTGGGGGCGGTGGGTTCGCGGGGATGTCCGCGGCATGGATGCCGCGGCCAAGTCCCCAGGGATGGGTTCACGGCGTCCCCCGCGAACCCACCGTCCCCAGCCTAACCAGGGCTTTCCGCGATCAACCGTCCACCCACGAGGGGCTGCGCCGTTCGCGGGAACCTACTTCGCCGGCGACAACCACATGTCGATCACCGCGCTGAACACCTCCGTGCCCGCACGGTCGCGCACGCTCACCGTCACCGGCAGGGCATAGCCCTCGGCCGCGACGACAATCGGCTGTGCCGGCAACGCCACCGCCTGCAGCGTGCCACGTGCCTTGGCCAGGTACTGCACCTGCATCCCCTTCGGGATCCAGCGCATGCCCTCCGGCAGCGATGCATCGACCATCAACCCGGCGGTCAGTTCGGCCAGGTTGCACATCGCGATCGCGTGCACCGTGCCGATGTGGTTGCGCACCCTGCGGCGGTCGGCCAGCGTGCCTTCGCAGCGGCCGTGTTCCAGGCGGGTGATGCGTGGCGCGATGCTGGCGAAGTAGGGCGCCTTGAAGCACACCGCGCGCGAGAACAGCCAGGTGCCGGCGGGCCAGCGCTGCAGCCGGTGGTAAAGCGAGAGCAGGGGCGTGGACATGGTGGGTATTCCGGTCGGCGGATAAAGCGACGGCGGGCCGAGGCCCGCCGTCGAAGCAACGCGTGTCGCGGGCGATCAGGCTGCCTGCGAATGCGGGTCCTTGTGCTGGCGGTCGTAGTAGCTGGCCGCGCGCAGTTCGTGGGTGTCGAAGTCGTCCACGCTGATGGTGTCCAGGGTCAGCGTGCGCAGCTCTTCCAGCAGGCTGCGCTCATCCTGGGTGATCACGCCCTCGGCCACGGCTTCGTCCAGCTGCGCCTTGAAGTCCAGCGCCTCGATGCCCTTGCTCTTCAGCGCCTTCAGGAACTTGCGCTCCACCGGCTCGGCCATGATCGCCTTGCTCAGGTAGCTGTTGATACGGCCGCCCGGGTTGTTCTCGCACGGGGTCAGGAACACGCCACTGGCCAGACGGTCGCGGGCTTCATTCGGCGCCATCAGCAGGGCGGCGACACGACGGCTCAGGCGATCGCCCGGAGCCTCGGCACGACGGCCCAGCGGGAAGATCAGTGCCCACATCAGCCAGCCGATCGGACGGATCGGGAAGTTGCGCAGTGCGGCCGACAGCGACTCTTCGATCTTGTGCACGCTGTCATGGAAGGCCCAGGCCAGCAGCGGCTGGTCGGCCTGCGGTGCGCCTTCGTCGTGGTAGCGCTTGAGCATGGCGCTGGTCATGTAGACGTGGCTCAGCACATCGCCCAGGCGGCCGGACAGCGATTCCTTGAACTTCAGCTTGCCGCCGAGGGTCATCATCGAGATGTCGGCCATCAGCGCCAGGTTGGCCGAGTAGCGGTCCAGCTTGCGGAAGTAGCGGCGGGTATAGGCGTCGCCCGGGGCGGCACCGAAGCGCGCGCCGGTCAGGCCGAACCAGAACGAACGCACGGCATTGGAGATGCCGAAGCGGATGTGGCCGAACAGGCTGCGGTCGAAATCCTGCAGGCCGGCGCGGGTATCCGGATCCTGCGCGGCCTTCATTTCCTTCAGCACCCACGGGTGGCACAGGATCGCACCCTGGCCGAAGATCAGCAGGCTGCGGGTCATGATGTTGGCGCCTTCCACGGTGATCGCGATCGGCGCGGCCTGCCAGCTGCGGCCAGCGAAGTTGCGCGGCCCCAGGATGATGCCCTTGCCGCCGATCACGTCCATCATGTCCGAGATCACTTCGCGACTCATGGTGGTGCAGTGGTACTTGGCGATCGCCGACGGCACCGACGGCACGTCGCCACGGTCAACCGCGGCGGCGGTGGCCTGCGACAGCGCACTGATCTTGTACGCCTTGCCGCCGATGCGGGCCAGCGCTTCTTCCACGCCCTCGAAGCGGCCGACCGACAGGCCGAACTGCTTGCGGATGCGCGCATAGGCGCCGGTCACCGCGGCACCGGCCTTGGCACCACCACTGGCGGTGGACGGCAGGGTGATCGAGCGGCCCACGGCCAGGCACTCGTTGAGCATGTTCCAGCCCTTGCCGGCCATCGCCGCGCCACCGATCAGCTGGGTCAGCGGAATGAACACGTCCTTGCCGCGGATCGGGCCGTTCTGGAACGTCGAGTTCAGCGGGAAGTGGCGACGGCCGATTTCAACGCCGGCGGTGTCGCGCGGCAGCAGGCCCAGGGTGATGCCGATGTCGCGGGTATCGCCGATCAGGCCATCCGGGTCGTACATGCGGAACGCCAGGCCGATCAGCGAAGCGACCGGGGCCAGGGTGATGTAGCGCTTGTCGAAGGTAAGCTTGACGCCGAGCACCTGCTCGCCGTTCCACTCGCCCTTGCAGACGATGCCGTAGTCCGGGATCGAGGTGGCGTCGGAGCCGGCGAACGGACCGGTCAGGCCGAAGCAGGGCACTTCGCGGCCATCGGCCAGGCGCGGCAGGTACTGGTCCTTCTGTTCCTGGGTGCCGTAATGCACCAGCAGTTCACCCGGGCCCAGCGAGTTGGGCACGCCGACGGTGGAGCTGACCACCGAAGACACCGACGCCAGCTTCTGGATCACCTTGTGGTGGGCCAGTGCGGAGAAGCCCAGCCCGCCATATTCCTTCGGGATGATCATGCCGAAGAACTTGTTCTTCTTGATGAAGGCCCATAGTTCCGGCGGCAGGTCCGCATGGACATGGGTGATTTCCCAGTCGTTGACCATCGCACACAGCTCTTCCACCGGGCCATCGAGGAAGGCCTGTTCCTCGGCGGTCAGCTGCGGCTTGGGATAGTTGAGCAGGATGTTCCAGTCCGGATCACCGGTGAACAGTTCGCCCTCGAAACCGACCGAACCGGTTTCCAGTGCGATGCGCTCGGTCTGCGACAGCGGCGGCAGCACCTTGCGGAACACCTTCATCATCGGGCCGGTCAGCAGCGGCTTGCGGATGAACGGCAGCAGCAGCGGCACGGCGATGACGGCCAACACGGCGGCCGCGACGATCGTGGCGGTCTGGTTGACGTAGGGAATGAACCAGCAGGCGGCCAGCAGGGCCACGCTGATCAGCGTCCAGGTAACCAGCCGCATGCGGTGGTAGGCGACGAACGCGCCTGCCAGCAGCAGGGCGAGGAAGGGAAGAACGATGCTCATGAGCGTGCTCCGGTGACGTGCTCGTTTGTGGCGGACGAAGCCGCAGCGTCCGCTGCGGGCAACACGTCCAGATAGTCCAACACAGTAGCGGTAAAGGCGTCGTTGTCATCGCCGGCGACCATATGGGTGGCCTGCGGCAGCTGCACATGGCGCGCATGCGGCGCCAACGCCAGGAACTCGGCCACGGTCTGCGGCGTGACCAGGTCGCTGCGTCCGCCGCTGACCAGCAGCAGCGGGCACTTCACCTGGCGCGCGGCCTCGGCCAGTGCGTCCTGGTGCTGTTCGCTGTCGCGGGCCAGTTCGGCCACCAGGCGCGGATCCCAGTGCCAGCGCCAGCGGCCGCGGCCGTCCTCGCGCAGCAGCGCACGCAGCGACTGCTCGGATTTGCGCGGACGGTGCGGCATGTACGCCGAGATCACGTCGGCGGCCTGGGCCAGCGAAGCGAAGCCGTCGGGATGGGCGGTCATGAAGGCGAGGATGCGCTCGACGCCGGCGGTATCCCAGCGCGGGGTGATGTCGACCAGCACCATCGCCGAGAACAGGCCGGGCCAGCGCGACTCGGCCAGCAGGCCGAACAGCCCGCCCATCGATGCGGCAACCAGTACCGGCGGGCGCGGCTGCTCGCCGGCCAGCACGATCAGGTCATCGGCGAACTGTTCGCCGTGATAGGGCAGGTTGGCGGCATTCCAGTCCGAATCGCCGTGGCCGCGGGCGTCGTAGGCGAGCGTCTGCAGGCCGGCGGCATTCAGTGCGCGGGCAGTGGCATTCCAGGCGTGGCGGGTCTGGCCGAAGCCATGCGCGAACAGCACCCGGCCGCGCCGGCCATGGTCGCTGGCGGTGGCGGCCAGGCGGGCGCCATGGGCGGCGTCCAGGCGCAGGTCATGGAACGCAGCGGGAGGTGGGGACGTAACCATACTTGCTAGTATGGATCGGTTCGGGGGGAAGTCAATACTGCACGGTATGGTGCGCTGCGGAAGTCCCCTGAATGGACCTCGCCTGGGAGGCTGCGACGGTTTCGACCGCAACCGCGTACTGCAACGAACCCCGGCGTATGGTTAAATCAGCCCATGAATCAACCTGACGCTTCCGCCGGCGAACCGCGCGCCGGCCGCAACAGCCGCCTGAGTGCCGAAGACTGGGCCCAGGCGGCCCTCGATCTGATTGCTGAACAAGGTGTCGGCGCCGTCGCGGTGGAGCCGCTGGCACGGCGGCTCGGCGTTACCAAGGGCAGTTTCTACTGGCATTTCCCTTCGCGCGATGCATTGCTGCAGGCGGCGCTGGAGCGCTGGGAACTGTTCGAACAGGAACAGGTGTTCGGCAGCCTGGAAGACGTGCCGGATCCGCGCGTGCGCCTGCGCCAGCTGTTCCAGATGGTGGCGCATGAAGTGCAGCCGCACATCATCTACAGCGAGCTGCTGAAGGCACTGGATCATCCGATGGTGCGGCCGGTGATCGACCGCGTCTCGCAGCGCCGCCTCGATTATCTGGTCGCCTCGTTCCGCCAGGCGGGCCTCAGCTCGACCGATGCGCGTCATCGGGCACGCCTTGCCTACGCCGCGTATGTCGGCTTCCTGCAGTTGTCGTTGCAGCTGCAGCAGCCCAAGCAGGCGCGCGAGGATTTCGAAGCGTACGTCGAGCATCTGATCGAGACGCTGATTCCGAACGGATGAGCACCCGGGAATGATGTTGAAGCAAGGCCGCGGCGACACCGCGGCCTTTTTTGTTGTGCCTGGCCAGCTGTTTCCATGCGACACAAAGAGCAACGGCCCCTTGCGGGGCCGTTGCTGCATCAGCTGATCAGAGTGCCGATCAGAACTTCTGCTTGTACTGCATGTACATGAAGCGACCGATGTCGTAGCCACCGTAGTAGGAGTACTGCGAGTTCGGCGCCGAGTACATCTGCGGGCCGTAATGATCGAACACGTTACGCGCGCCCACGGCGATGGTTGCATTCCACGGTGCGTTCCAGGAGACCTGGACGTCGTGGAAGGTGGTGGCGCCACGGCGGTTCATCGGCTGGTCGCGTGCCGGATCCGGCGAGCCGAAGTCAGGCAGGCTGCACTCGGTCGAGAAGTAGCACTGTTCCTTCACGCTGGAGAAGTAGCGCGTACCCCAGGTAATGCCCCAATCGCCGTATTCCCAGCCCAGCACCAGGTTCGAACGCAGGCGGAAGTTGCTGCTGAAGCCGTTGAGGATCGACACCGGCACCTGCTGCGCGTTGGTGGTCTTCAGCACGTTCTTGCTGACGTAGGTGTTCTGCAGGTTGGCGTTGAAGCTGCCCCAGCTGCTGGTTTCGAAGCGATAGGCCACATCGAAGTCGAAGCCTTCGGTTTCCTGGTAACCGGCATTACGTGGTGCGTAGGTCAGGTTGGTCACGATGCCACGGGTTGCGTCGCGGGTGAACGAGTTGCAGCGGTCGGCGATGCCGAGTACGTAGCAGTCGTTGAGCTGGGTGGTCGGATCGTCGGTGACGATGGTGTTGGTGATCTTGATGTTCCACCAGTCCAGGCTCATGTTCAGGCCCTGGGCAAAGGTCGGGCTCCACACCAGGCCGACGGTCTTGGACTTGGACTTTTCCGGAGTCAGGTTCGGGTTGGAGACGGCGTTGAACGGCACCGGGCTCTGCTCATCCTGACCTTCCGCCGGGACGTAACCCTGCTTCAGCTGGCGGAAATTCGGGGCCAGCGCGCCCAGAGCGGCGGCGCAACGCTGGGCGGTGGCCGGATCGCTGGCAGCCAGGCCGAAATCGGTATCGCACGGATCGGTGAAGTAGGCGAAGGTCTGCGAGCTGCCACCGTACAGATTATCGATGGTCGGTGCGCGGAAGCCCTCGGCATAGGTGGCACGCACCAGCAACTGGTCGATCGGCTTCCACTTGAGGCCGAACTTGTTGTTGGTGGTGTTGCCGAAGGTGTTGTACTTCGAGTAGCGCGATGCGGCGTTGAAGCTCAGTTCCTTGGCACCCGGCAGGTCGGCCAGGATCGGAACATTCAGCTCCAGATACACTTCGTTGACGTTGTAGCCACCACCGGTCGGGCCGGCCGCCAGATCGGTCGAGTAGCCCGACTGTGACAGCGCATCCGGGACGTAGGTGCCCTTGTCTTCGCGGTACTCGTAACCCAGCGCGAAGCCCAGGTCGCCGGCGGGCAGGGTGAACAGGCTGCCGGCGATGTTCGCGTAGTAGGTTTTGGTGGTGACTTCACCGGTGTTCTTGGTGGTCGGGAACAGGAACTGCTGCAGGGCAGGATTGCCGGTCAGGCCGCCGTCGCCGGTACGGCCGTACGGAATGGCCGGATTCCACGGAATGCAGCCGCCCGGGCCCGGGCCATAGATCGGGTTGGTGCCCGCGGCCAGGCCGGCGGCCGTGCCGCACTCGACGCGGCCGGTGGCCGGGTTGAGGAACGACGCGCCGGTGGCCTGGGTGACCGCCAGCATGTTGTAGTTGCCGGTCTGGGTCTGCAGGTTCTCCGAGTTCTGGTAGATGTAGCCGGCTTCCCAGTCGAAGTACTTGTCATTGAACTGGAAGCTGCCCTGCAGGGCGCCAGTGAAGCGGAAGGTGGTCAGCTTGTTGGTCGACAGGCGCGGCACTTCCCAGCCACGGCGGATGAAGCCCATGTCGGTGCCGAACGGGTTGTAGTAGCTGTCCTGCGAGAGCACGGTACCCAGCTGACGCTCATAGTCGGCCGACTGCAGCGGATAACCGGCGACCTGGGCCTGCGACTCGCGACGGGTGTACAGCAGGTCGGAGACGAAGCGGATGTTGTCGGTCAGGTCGTACTGTACGTTGGCGAACACCGAACGACGCTTGGTCGGCGTCAGCAGGTGCATCTGCTCGTTGGAGTTGCTGACGTCACCGGTGATCGGGGTGAGGTCGGTCTCGTGATAGGCGTTCGGATCGAACGGATTTCCACCACGGTTCAGCGTCAGCAACGGTGCATTCGGATCATTGACGTCATAGACCGCGCCCCACTGGCTGACCGGGGTCCAGCCGCGGTCCGGGTGGCGATCCGTGCGCTGCGACTTGCTGAACCAGCGATTCTTGGCCCAGACGGCCTTTTCTTCGGCGTATTCCGCACCGATGGTGACCGAACCACGATCACCGGTGAAGCCGGCCACGAAGTCGAAGCTGCTCTTCTGGCCGTCGCCTTCGCCGTACTGGCCGACGTAGGCGTTGGCTTCCAGGCCCTGGAAGTTCTTGCGGGTGATGATGTTGATCACGCCGGCGATCGCGTCGGAGCCGTAGATCGACGAGGCGCCGTCCTTCAGGACGTCGATGCGCTCGACGATGGCCGACGGGATCTGCGACACGTCCTGCAGGCCGCTGACGCTGGCGCCGAGGCGCTTGCCGTCGACCAGCACCAGGGTGCGTTCGGCGCCGAGGTTGCGCAGGTCGATGTAGAAGCCACCGACGGCTTCGCCGGAGGACAGCGGCTCGGAACGGCTGATGGCCGGGCTGCCAGCGGCAGAGATGTTCTGCAGGACGTCGGCAACTGTCTTGAAACCGCTCTTCTCGATCGAAGCGCGGCTGATGCTCAGAACGGGCTGGGCGGTTTCGGTATCGACCTGACGGATGCGCGAACCGGTGACCTCGATGCGGTCGAGGTTGGTGGCTTCCTGGGCGTGGGCCGTCGCGGTGGTGGCACCGGCGACAAGCGCGATCACAACTGCGTCACGCAGCTGGCTGGACTTGAGTTTCATTGGCTCTCTCTCTCCAAGAAATCTTGGCTGGGGTTAATGCCCGGCGGGGGAGCGAAAAAGCGCTCCCAAATCGCGAGGCTGACCCGATAGTAACGGGCGTTCGCCAAGAATTAAAGCTGTGTTAATCAAGCCTGTGATTTTGGTAAAGATGCGCTTTTTCGATGCCACTCAATAGTTTACCGGCATGGTCAGGGCGCTCTGCCTCGTTTGTTAACGCAGAATGATGAAAAAAGTTTCGATTGAAATGTATCTCACTATGTCGGTGCGCAGCGTTTCATCGCCCAGCGGCGATACCGGTTACGCAAGTGCGCGGCAGGCTTGCACATGCAAAAGGCGCCTTTCGGCGCCTTTGGGAATATCGTTGCTGAGCCTGTTTACCGGGATCAGAGATCCTGTTCGTAACGCACATACGGCACGGTGCCGTCGTCGTTGCTTTCGTTGCGCGGGGAGAACGGATTCTTGCCGCGGCTGATCACATTCTCGGCGCCGACGGTGAGCTGGCCGGACCACGGGGTACGCCAGGTCAGGCCGATGCCCAGGCCTTCCCACTTGCCGGGCTTGCCCGGGACGTCGACCACGCGGCCGATGATGCTGCCGGTGAAGTTGCCGTAACCGGCGCCGATGCTCAGGCTCTTGCTGTCCCAGCGATCGACGATGGCCGGCGAGGCGTCGGCCAGCGGAACCAGGCGCGCCTTGGCGTAGGTACCGGCAATGGAGACGAAGCCTTCGCGACCGATGTTCTTCTGCGCGAACACGGTCAGATCGTTCTGCTCGGCACGCAGCGAGGGCGTCTTGTTCGGGCCCGACAACCAGGCGGGCAGGGTTTCACGGCCAGTGCCGGCGGTGATGCCCAGGCGGCTGTTGCCGCGGTTCAGCGCGGCGGTACCGCTGAAACGACGGCTGTTCAGATCATCCTCGTCGCCCAGGCTGGCCAGCATGCAATGGCTGGCCAGACCGCTGATGCTGGTGCCGCTGCTGCTGTTGCAGAGCAGGCCCAGCGAATCGCCGGAGGACAGGCCAAAGGCCGCGTCCAGCGAGTTGCGGCCGAAATGCCAGCGGGCGCCGGCCGCCTGTTCGCCGGTCGGCTCAAGGTACAGCAGCGCCTCGACCTTGCCGCTGCCCTTGTTCCAGACCGGCAGCACGGTGCGGGTGTCCTTGCTCTGCGCATGCACGCCCGTGATCGCGCCGAGGGCGATCAGCAGGGCCAGCGGTAGACGCAGGAAGGTACGCATCGGACCAGTTCAGACAGGGACAGACAACGGAAGTTCCCGTGGGGACGGGAACTCGATCCTAGGGTGTTTATGAATTCTTAACAAGCCTTGATCCTCCCCAGGTACAAGACTGCCGTTCACTGAAGTCGTTCAGGCGCCGGTACAGCCCCCTGGGCGCCGTGGAACAGTATGCCGAACTCCGTCAATGGAAAGTGATACTCGCGTCCGCAGAATTCGCAACGCACCTCGACGGCGCCAGTGTCCTCGGCGGCCGCTCGGGCCTCCTCTTCCCCCAGCGACTGCAGCATGCCGGCCACCCGCTCGCGCGAGCAGGAGCAGGCGAAGGAGAGCGGCTTTTCACCCAGCAGCTCCGGCCGCTCCTCGTGGAACAGGCGGTGCAGCAGCTGCTCGGCCGGGGTCGCCAGCAGTTCGGCCTTGCCCAGGGTCTCGAACAGGGCGCTGGCGCGCGCCCAGCCATCTTCGTCGCCTTCGTCGCCCGGCAGTTTCTGCAGCAGCAGGCCGGCGGCACCGTTGCGGTCGGCCGCCAGCAGCAGGCGGGTGGGCAGCTGCTCCGACTGGCGGAAGTAGTCCTCGAAGGCCTCGTCCAGTTCCGGCGCGGTCAGCGCGACCAGGCTCTGGTAGCGCTGCGGCTCGCGCGGGTCCAGGCCGGGGTTCTCGATGGTGATGGCGAGGATGGCGTCATCGCCGAGGCTGGACAGGTCACGCGGCGCGTCGGCGCCTTCGCTGAGCTGGGCGATGCCACGCAGGGTGCCGCCCGCGGTGCATTCGGCGAACAGGGTGCGCAGGGCAGTGCTGCTGCGCAGCTGCACTGACAGGCGGCCGTCAATCTTGGTGTGGCCGGTGAACAGGGCCGAGGCGACACAGGCCTCGCCGAGCAGCTCGGCAGCGGCGTCCGGGTACACGGCGTGGGACAGGATTTCCTGCCAGGTGGCCTGCAGGTGCACATGCACGCCGCGGACGCCGGCGTCGGGGAGCAGGAAACGGATCAGGGAATCGGAGTTGGCGGTCATCGGCTCACATCGCGCGTAAACGGGGGCGGTTGCCGGATAATGCGCCGACAACCAGACAGAAGAAGGATGCACCAGTAATGGGGGCAGCGGGAGAGCAGCACAAGGTAGTGGCGGAGGTGGCCGCGCCGCGCCGGCGGCGCTGGCGCTGGAGGCGGCTGCTGTGGCTGCCGGTGCTGCTGGCTGCCTTCAGCTGCCTGCAGGTGCTGGTGCTGCGCTTCATCGACCCGCCGGTGTCCACGGTGATGCTGTGGCGCTACGGCGAGGCGCTGGGCGAGGCGGACTGGTCCTATCGGCTGCATTACCAGTGGCGCGACCTCGACCAGATGGCGCCGAGCCTGCCGATCTCGCTGGTGGCGGCCGAGGACCAGCGCTTCCCCGACCACAATGGCTTCGATCTGCAGGCCATCGAAAAGGCCCGCGACCATAACGCCAGGGGAGGGCGCCTGCGTGGCGCCAGCACGATCAGCCAGCAGGTGGCCAAGAACCTGTTCCTGTGGCAGGGCCGCAGCTGGATCCGCAAGGGCCTGGAAGTCTGGTACACGGTGCTGATCGAGGCGCTGTGGCCGAAGGAGCGCATCCTGGAGATGTACGCCAACATCGCCGAGTTCGGTGATGGTGTGTACGGTGCGCAGGCGGCAGCCCAGAAATACTGGGGCAAGGACGCGGCCCGGTTGAGCCCGGCCGAGAGTGCGCGACTGGCGGCGGTACTGCCGGCACCGCGACGCTACAACGCGGCCGCACCGGGGCCGTATGTGCAGCGGCGCGCCGCATGGATCCAGCGCCAGGCGCGCCAGCTGGGAGGCGCGTCATACTTGTCGGAGGACTGAGGCAGGCGTGGCGTGAGCGGCGGGCGACGGGTCGTGCGCCTGGCCGGCAATGTACAATCCGGGCATGACCCGCGAACGGCTCACTTTTGTCATCGCCGCCTACAACGAGGCCCTGGCATTACCGCTGCTGCATCCACGGCTGTGCGCGGTGCTGGACGGCATGCCCGACATCGACGGCCACATCCTCTATGTGGATGACGGCAGTCATGACCGCACATGGGAGGTGATCGCGGGGTTGGCCCAGGCTGATGCGCGCGTCTCGGCGCTGAAGCTGTCGCGCAACTTCGGCAAGGAGGCGGCGCTGACCGCAGGCCTGGATCTGGTGCACGAGGGGGCAGCGATGATCCTAGATGCCGACGGCCAGGACCCGCCGGAGCTGGTGCCGCAATTCGTCGCGCGCTGGCGCGAGGGCCATGACAACGTCTACGGCACGCGCATGGCCCGCGATGGCGAGTCCTGGATCAAGCGCGCCACGGCAGCGATGTTCTACCGGGTGATGGGTCGCCTGTCGCGTACGCCGATTCCGGCCGATACCGGAGATTTCCGCCTGCTGTCCCCGCGCGCGCTGAGCGCCCTGCGCGGGATGCGTGAGCGCCACCGTTTCATGAAGGGGCTTTTCAGCTGGGTAGGCTTCAAGCGGATTGCCGTGCCCTATCACCGCCACGCGCGCGTGGCCGGCACCAGCAAATTCAGCCTGTGGCGGCTGTGGAATTTCGCCCTCGAAGGCATCACCGGCTTCTCGACTGTGCCGCTGCGGGCTGCCACCTACCTGGGACTGGCAACCGCCGCAGTCGCGTTCGTGTTCGGCCTGTGGGTGATCGTGAAGGCGGCGCTGTATGGCGACCGGGTGGCGGGTTGGCCGACGATGATGGCGGTGATCCTGTTCCTGGGGGGAGTGCAGTTGATCGCGCTGGGGCTGGTGGGAGAGTACCTGGGGCGGCTGTACGAAGAGTCCAAGCAGCGGCCGTTGTACCTGGTTGACGCGTGGCTAGCATCCGCCGTGGCAGACTCGGCCCTGCAACCCACCCTCGGAGGGCAGGCAGATGACGACGGTACGGCAACTGTTGGATGGCAAGTCTCCTGAAGTACATGCGGTCGCGCCGGACGCGGCGGTGATCGATGCGATCCGGTTGATGGCGGAAAAGGGCATCGGTGCGGTACTGGTGATGGACGGGCCGCGGCTGGTCGGGATCCTGTCCGAGCGTGACTACGCGCGCAAGATCGTGCTGCGTGATCGTTCATCGCGCGATACCGCGGTGGCGGAGATCATGACGGCGCAGGTGGTGACGGTGTCGCCCGGTGAGCAGGTGGAGCATTGCCTGCAACTGGTGACCGACTACCGCATCCGCCATCTGCCGGTGGTGGAGGGCGCGCAGGTGCTGGGGGTGATCTCCATCGGTGACCTGGTGAAGTCGGTGATTGATGCGCAGCGGCGCGAGCTGGACCAGCTGCAGCAGTACATCGTGGCGGGGTGAGGTGTTCGCTGGCGGGCCTGCGGCCCGCCGGCCCGCCAACAGCAAGTGCAGAAGCAGAAGCGGCGCCTTCCTGATACGTCGGAGAGGCGGAGGGCATGGGCGTGTCCTGCCTGCGTCACCCGTCCCCCTCAAGCCACCATCAATGCAGGCGCCGCGAACAACGCTGTAACCCTACTTCGCATACTGCCCCCCGCAGTCGGCATCCTTGCCCGGCCCCAGTTCGATGGTTGCCAGCAATGCCGCCGGCGGGGCGATGCTGCCCAGTGCCAGGGCCACCGCGCCGCGGATGCCCAGCGCCTTGAAGTCCGGGCGGAACGACGGGTCCTTGAAAGTGCCGGCGATGTGCAGTGGCGAGCGCAGCACCAGGATGCTCTTGTCCTTCGGGCGTGGCTTCAACAGCAGGTCCAGGCTCTCGTCGCGCAGGCTGACCGTGCCTTCGCCGATGAGGATCGTGTCGGTGGTATCCACCGCCAGCGCCTGGCTGGTCATCAGGCCGTCGCGCACGCCGAAGTCGGCGAAGGCGCAACGCAGGGGAATCTGCTTGTCGCCGGTCACCAGGAATTTCAGCGACTCGGTGATGTCCAGGCCGGCCAGTTCCATCACCAGGTTGCCGACATGGCCACGGCCCATTGCCAGGCCGACCTTGCCGCTGCTGCTGCCGAGCATCGCGGCGATCGAATTGCCGCGGCCACTCAGGTCCACCTCGCCGCCGATGCCGCCCTTGGCCTGTTCGGCCAGCTTGGCGTCGGGGAACAACTGGCCAAGCTGCACGCCGCGCACACTGGCCTTCAGCGCGGTACTGATCTGCGGCTGGCGCGCGTCCATGCGGATCGTGCTGCGGATGTCGCCGCCGGCGACGCCGAAGTTCAGTGGGTCCAGCCGCAGCACACCGTCATCCAGCAACAGGTGTGCATCCATGTCGTCCAATGGCAATGACGGCGCGTTGATGCGGTGGGCTTTCCAACGCACGTCGGCATCCATCGCACGCAGCTTGCCGAGGTTGTAGGGCGTGTCCGGCAACACACGCGCACGCGCGGCGACCCGTGCGGCCTCGGCCTTCTGCTCTGCATTGGCGGTTTCGCCGCCGCCGGTCTTCGGTGGCGCACCGACGAAGCCGGCCAGGTCATCGAAGTCCAGGCGTCTGGATTCCAGCGTGGCGGTCAGTCGCGGGCGCGCGCCTCCCACTTCGAACTGCAGGTTGCCACCGAGGTCGCTGTCGCCGACCTTGCCGGTGAACTGCTCGTAACGCCAGAGGTCGTGGTCACGCTTGAGCCGACCATTCAACGCGTAGGGCGGGGACGGCGGAATGGCGATGCCGAGCAAGGGGTAGAGGTCGGCCAGGTCCTGGCCGCTGAGCGCGAACTGCAGGTCGAACACGCGCAGCTGGAAGGGATTGGTCAATGTGCCGCTGGCGACGGCGTGGGTGGCGCCAGCGCGACCGTCGAGGTGGATGCGGAACGGGTGGCCGCTGTCGGTCAGCTCCAGCGGTGATTCAGTACCACCGCGCAGGGTGAACGGATTGCCCTGCCAGCGTCCCTTGCCCTGCACCAGCAGCGGTGGCGCCGCGTCGGCCTGTTTCGGCTGGCCGCTGCGCACGTCCACGCGGATATCGGTGCGGCCGAGCGCATCGAGGAACTGCAGGCGACCGTCATCGACGCGCAGCCGTTTGAGCTGGGGGCTGGTCCCGCCGGCGCTGTCACCGAGGAAATCCCAGTTGCCCGGTTCGCCTTTGCGCGGGGCGGTTTCCAGCAGCACGTCCGGCCGGGTCAGGCGCACTTCGGGCAGCTGCACGCTGCCGCGCAGCAGGGGCCAGACCCGCACGTCGATCTCGACGCGGTCGGCGCTGGCCATATCGGGTTGTTTCGCCCAGCTGGCATTGGCGAAGGTGACCGCATCGGCGCGGATCGTGCTGGTGCGGCCGAGGTCGACATCAAGGTTCCCGATGTGCAGCACGCGGCCGGTGCGTGCCTGCACCGCGCGCTCCACCGGCCCCTTGAACCAGTTCCAGTCCCACAACGCGATCAGTACCAGGATCGCCGCCAGCAGGAAGATCAGGATCGTGAGCCAGCGCCGGCCTCGTGGGCCGGGGCGGCGGAGGCGCCAGCGGGGCGTGCGCTTTGCGGCAGGGGAGGCGGCAGCATTCACGCTGCCATGGTTGCCCCCTCTTCGTGGACAGGGCGCGAAGCGACCATGTGCATGGTGTGCACGCGCTGCCGTCGAGCGGCCGTTACAGCACCTGCTTGGTGACCGCGACGAAGTGGCAGACGCTGCCGCCGATCACGAACAGGTGCCAGATGGCATGCGAGTACGGGATCGATTCACGGTGGTAGAAATAGGTCCCCAGCGTGTACGACAGGCCGCCGGCGAACAGCCAGGTGAGGGTGCCGCCATCGATCGAGGCCCACATCGGCTTGATCGCCACGACCACCAGCCAGCCCATGGCGATGTAGATCACCGTTGAGAGCACCTTGAAGCGGCCGGTGTAGAACAGCTTGAACACCACGCCGCCCAGCGCCAGCGCCCAGATCGCGGTGAACAGGCCCCAGCCCCACGGACCGCGCAGGCCGATCAGGGTGAACGGGGTATAGGTGCCCGCGATCAGCACATAGATCGCGCAATGGTCGAACACCTTCAACCGGCCCTTGGCGACCGGATGCTGGATGGCGTGGTACAGCGTGGAGGCGGTGTACAGCAGCAACAGCGCGATACCGAATACGATCGCGCTGGCCAGCTGCCAGCCGTCGCCGTAGATCGCCGCCAGGGTGATCAACACCGCGCTGGCTGCCAGGGCGAATACCGCGCCCAGGCCATGGGTCAGGGCGCTGGCGATTTCTTCACGGATCGAAGCAATGGACGTCGTGGACATGGCGTAGGCATTGTTCGCGGGGAGGGGACCCGCACCCCCCTATCATCGCCGCGATGGGCGATGCGTGCACGCCTGTCACCGTATGGTGGGTGAATGTCTGCCTTGCGTTGGCTGGGGTCAGAGCCCTTTCCTGCCGGAAAGGGATCCGACCCCGTGGCATCAGCCTGCCGAAACGGTATGCGCCGCTTCGCGGGTGGCAGAGAAGCGCACGTCCGGCGAGCGTTCCTGGGCCAGCTGCAGGTTGACCCGGGTCGGCGCCAGGTAGACCAGGTGCCCGGCGGCATCCAGCGCCAGGTTCAGCGCGTTCTTCTCGCGGAACTCTTCCAGCTTCTTCTCGTTGCTGCAGTGGACCCAGCGCGCAGTGGTCACACTCACCGGCTCGAAGGTGGCTTCCACGCCGTACTCGTCCTTCAGGCGGTAGGCGGCCACGTCGAACTGCAGCACGCCGACGGCACCCAGGATCAGGTCGTTGCTGGTGAGCGGGCGGAAGAACTGGGTCGCGCCTTCCTCGGACAGCTGGGCCAGGCCCTTCTGCAGCTGCTTGAGCTTGAGTGGATCGCGCAGGCGGGCGCGGCGGAACAGTTCCGGGGCGAAGTTGGGGATCCCGGTGAAGGTGACCGCTTCGCCTTCGGTGAAGGTATCGCCAATGGAGATGGTGCCGTGGTTGTGGATGCCGATCACATCGCCCGGCCACGCCTCGGCGGCGATTTCGCGGTCGCTGGCCATGAAGGTCAGCGCGTTGGCCAGCTTCATTTCCTTGCCGGTACGCACGTGGAAGGTCTTCATGCCGGCGCTGAAGCGGCCCGAGCAGACCCGCATGAAGGCCACGCGGTCGCGGTGCTGCGGGTCCATGTTGGCCTGGATCTTGAACACGAAGCCGGTCAGCTTGTTTTCTTCCGGGGCGATCTCGCGGCCGGTGGTGGAGCGCGCCTGCGGTGCGGGTGCGTGTTCGACGAAGAAGTCCAGCAGCGGCTGCACGCCGAAGTTGTTGACGCCCGAGCCGAAGAACACCGGCGTCTGCTTGCCCTCGCGGTAGGCCTGCAGGTCGAACGGGTGGCTGGCGCCCTGCACCAGTTCCAGCTCGTCGCGCAGGTCGGCCAGCATCTGTGCACCGATCTTCTCGGCCAGGCCGGGAGCATCGATGGACGGGAAAATGGTCGAGTCCTGGCGGGTGAAGTTGCGGCCCGGTTCGTACAGGTGCACTTCGCCGGTCAGCAGGTGGACCACGCCCTTCAGGCGCTGGCCCATGCCGATCGGCCAGGTGACCGGCGCGCACTGGATGCCGAGCACGGTTTCCACTTCATCCAGCAGCTCGATCGGGTCCTTGCCCTCGCGGTCGAGCTTGTTGATGAAGGTCATGATCGGGGTGTCGCGCAGGCGGCACACTTCCATCAGCTTGATGGTGCGCTCTTCCACGCCCTTGGCCACGTCGATCACCATCAGCGCCGAGTCCACCGCGGTCAGCACGCGGTAGGTGTCTTCGCCGAAGTCGGCGTGGCCGGGGGTGTCGAGCAGGTTGACGATCTTGCCTTCATACGGGAACTGCATCACCGAGGAGGTGACGGAGATGCCGCGCTCCTTTTCCAGCGCCATCCAGTCGGAGGTGGCGTGGCGGGCAGCCTTGCGGCCCTTGACCGAACCGGCCATCTGGATCGCGCCCCCGAACAGCAGCAGCTTTTCGGTCAGCGTGGTCTTGCCGGCGTCAGGGTGGGAAATGATGGCGAAGGTGCGGCGACGCGACGCTTCGTTGGCGACTTCGGACATGGCAGTGGCGCCCGCCCGGGGCGCTTTTCAAAGAGATAAGCGCCCGATTATACCGGCCGGGGGCGGTCAGCGCCCGGTACCGCCTTCGGCCTCGCCCTGGCGGGCGAACTGCAGCTGGCCCTGCTCGGCGAAGATGCGCACCGGCACCGAGCGCAGGCCCATGCCGCGATTGACCTGCACCACGAAGTGCAGGTGCGGGGCACTGCTATAGCCGCTGTTGCCAGACAGGCCGATCGGCTGTCCGGCCCCTATCGCCTGGCCACGACGCACGCGCATGCCGCCGGCCTGCAGGTGGCCGTACAGCGCCATGCTGCCGTCGCTGTGCAGCACGCGGATGAAGTTGGCGCGGGCACCATCGCGTTCGCGGTCCTGGCCGTTGCCACGGAAGCCATCCTGGATCTGCATCACCGTACCCTCGCGCGCGGCCAGCACCAGGGTGCCCTCCGGCAGTGCGAAGTCGACCGCGTCGCGGTTCTCCTCGTCGTCATGGCTGAATCGTCCCTGCGGCGCCTGGTCCACGCGCAGGCGCGCCGCATCGAATGGCAGGCGGTAGGCGACATCTTCGGCCTGTGCGGCCGGGTTGCCCGGCACCGACTGCAGGCGCAGATCCAGCATGCGGCCATCGATCGGGGCGGGCAGGTGGCCGACTACCAGGCTGCTGTCGCCCTGGATCAGCGACTCGACCGGGAGGCCTTCGACCGGGTGCCCGGGGGCGGCGCGCAGCTGGATCTGCAGCGGCCCTGCCAGCCCGTTGTCGATCCGGGCCTGCCATTGCGTACCGACCGGCTGCAGGCGCAATTGGGCCATGGGGGCGGCGCCCTCGGCACTGCCTGCGCGGGTGGCCGGGGCGGAAGGGGGAGCCAGTCCCCAGCCCTGGCGCCAGTCGCCGGCGTGTGCGGTCGCGCTCGCCAGCAGAGGCAGCAGCAGGCAGGACAGGGGCAGGCGCGACATCGGCGTTTCCAGCGGAATGGACCGCCCGGACTGTACCCGATCCTGAACAGGGCGACCGGGACGGCCTTCGCATAGCTGTCCCAAGAATATTCATCGCTTTATCCGCATGAAGGGATTGACAGTGCCGGAAAGGGCTGGCATCGTGGCCCCACCATCGAGACCGGCAGAGGGACAGGCCCTTTGAAGCCGGGGCAGCCCGCAGGCGCGCAAGCGTCTGCGTAGGTGCCAAATCCTGCGGGGACCGTGGCGTCCACCGAAAGATGGTTCGAACCATGCACCACACGTGCATCTCGAACGCGGGCCCCGCGAAGGCTCGATGGCCGATTCCCCAACCGGATCCCGCCATGAGCTTCGCCGCCAGTACCGCCATTCGCCCCGAACCCTTTGTCCCCGTCAGCGTGCCGGTCGAAGACCGCGTGCATGCCGAGCGCGGTGAGTTCGCCGCGGTGCTGTCGATGCGCCACGCCGGCCCCAGCCCGGTGCGCCTGCGCTATGAGTGGGTCGGTCCGGCCAATGCACCGGTGGTGGTGCTGGCCGGCGGCATTTCCGCCCATCGCCACGTGGCGTCCAACACGCAGTTCAGCGAGAAGGGCTGGGCCGAAGACCTGGTGGGCAGCGGCCGCGCGCTGGATCCGCAGCAGCTGCGCGTGCTGGCCTTCGACTTCATCGGCGCCGACGGTGCACTGGATGTGCCGATCGATACCGCCGACCAGGCCGATGCCTTGGCGCTGCTGCTGGACCATCTCGGCATCCGCACGCTGAAGGCCTTCGTTGGCTATTCGTATGGCGCGCTGGTCGGCCAGCAGTTCGCGATCCGTCATCGTGCCCGCGTGCGCCAGCTGGTGCTGGCCAGCGGTGCGCACCGACCGCATCCGTATGCCGCCGCCTGGCGCGCATTGCAGCGCCGCGCGGTCGCGCTGGGCCAGCTGCAGTGCGGCGAAGACCACGGCCTGGCCCTGGCCCGGCAGTTCGCCATGCTCAGCTACCGCACCCCGGAAGAGTTCGGCGAGCGCTTTGATGCTGCGCCGGAGGTCATCAATGGCCGCGTGCGCGTGGCTGCCGAAGACTATCTCGACGCGGCCGGTGCGCAGTACGTCGCGCGCACGCCGGTGACCGCTTACCTGCGCCTGTCCGAATCAATCGACCTGCACCGCGTCGATCCCACCGCGATCCTGCCGCCGACCGTGGTGGTGGCCGTGGAGGGCGACCGCCTGGTGCCGCTGGCCGACCTGGTCGGCCTGGTCGAAGGGCTGGGCCCGCGCGGCAGCCTGCGCGTGCTGCGCTCGCCCTATGGCCACGATGCCTTCCTCAAAGAAACCGATCGCATCGATGCGATCCTCGCCACCGCCTTCCGCACTTCTGGAGAGTCCGCATGAGCCTGCACGCCAACGAGCCGTCCTGTAGTCGTACCACTGCCGCCGTCCGTGCCGGCATCGATCGGGACACCGCGCATGGCGCGGTCACGCCGCCGATCGTGCTGTCGTCGAACTTCAGTTTTGAAGGCTTCGGCAACAAGCGCCAGTACGATTACACGCGCAGTGGCAACCCGACCCGCGACCTGCTGGGTGAAGCGCTGGCGGAACTGGAAGGCGGCGCCGGCGGCGTCATCACCGCGACCGGCATGGGCGCGATCAACCTGGTGCTGAACGCGCTGCTGCAGCCGGGCGACACCCTGGTGGTGCCGCACGATGCCTACGGCGGCAGCTGGCGGCTGTTCAACGCGTTGGCAAAGAAGGGGCACTTCGAACTGGTCACCGCCGACCTGACCGATCCGCGAGCGCTGGCGCAGGCGCTGGCCACGCAGCCAAAGCTGGTGCTGGTGGAAACCCCGTCCAACCCGCTGCTGCGCATCACCGACCTGCGCTTCGTCATCGATGCCGCGCACAAGGCCGGTGCCCTCGTGGTGGTCGACAACACCTTCCTGTCACCGGCGCTGCAGCAGCCGCTGTCGTTTGGTGCGGACCTGGTGCTGCATTCCACCACCAAGTACATCAATGGCCACAGCGATGTGGTGGGTGGGGCGGTGGTCGCGCGCGATCCGGCGCTGCACGAGCAGCTGGTGTGGTGGGGCAACGCGCTGGGCCTGACCGGTTCGCCGTTCGATGCCTTCCTGACCCTGCGCGGCCTGCGCACGCTGGATGCGCGCCTGCGCGTGCACCAGGAAAACACGGCGTCGATCGTTGCCCTGCTGGACCAGCATCCGGCGGTCGGCGCGGTGTACTACCCGGGCCTGGCCGATCACCCGGGCCACGCCATCGCCGCGCGCCAGCAGAATGGCTTCGGCGCGATGCTGTCATTCGAACTGGCGCACTGCGCCGGTGATGATCCGCATGCGGCGGTGCGTGCATTTGTGGACGGGCTACGCTGTTTCACCCTGGCCGAATCGCTGGGTGGCGTCGAAAGCCTGATCGCACATCCGGCCACGATGACTCATGCGGCGATGACCGCCGAAGCGCGTGCAGCCGCCGGCATCAGCGAAGGGCTGCTGCGCCTGTCGGTCGGCATCGAGGCCGAGCGTGACCTGCTGGCCGATCTCGGCGCCGCGCTGCAGCGCGCCGAAGCGGTGATCGATGCGGCCGCCCGCCGCAAACAGGTGGTGGACGCATGAGCGCACTCGCCGCTGACATTCCTGCGCTGGGGGCGGGACGCCTGGCGCTGCTCGGTACGGGCACGGTCGGTTCGGCCTTCGTACAGCGCTACCAGGCGCTGCAGGCACGCGGGTTGGAACTGCCCAGCGTGCAATGGCTGGCCAACTCGCGCACCGCGCTGGAGATCGATCGCGACCTGGCGCTGCCCTTGGAACTGGCACGTCGAGCCCCCCGCGACGGCCACAGTTCGCCACCATGGGCGAGCGCCGAAGGGCTGGAGCGTGGCGACGTGGTGGTCGATGCCACGGCCAGTGAAGACGTGGCCGCCCGTCACGTGCAATGGCTGGCGCGCGGCGTGCATGTGGTGACCGCCAACAAGCTGGGCCGGGGCGCGCAGCTCGCCCGCGCGCAGGCCATTGCCGAAAGCTGTGCCGACAGTGGCGCGCGTTATGGCGACAGTGCCACCGTTGGTGCCGGGCTGCCGCTGTTGAGCAGCCTGCGCGCGCTGGTGGCCGGTGGCGATCACATCCATGCCATCGAGGGCGTGCTGTCCGGCTCGCTGGCGTGGCTGTTCCATCGCTATGACGGCCAGTCGCCGTTCTCGGCGGCGGTGCGCGAGGCGCTGGCGGCCGGTTATACCGAGCCAGACCCGCGTGTGGACCTGTCCGGCGAGGACGTGCGCCGCAAGCTGCTGATCCTGGCGCGCAGCAGCGGGCTGGCGCTGGATGCGTCGCAGGTACAGGTGGATTCACTGGTGCCTGAAGCGCTGGCAGCGTTGCCGCTGGAGGATGCCGTGGCTGCCTTGGAGCAGCTGGATGCGCCGCTGCAGGCGCGTTGGCAGCAGGCACGTGACAACGGCCGCGTGCTGCGTTTCGTTGGCCGTGTTGACAGCGAAGGTGCGCAGGTGGGCCTGCGCGAACTGCCGGCCGATCATCCGCTGGCGCAGGGTGCCGGCACCGACAACCGCGTGGCCATCCACAGCGATCGCTACCGCCACCAACCCTTGTTGATCCAGGGGCCGGGTGCCGGCGCGGAAGTCACTGCGGCTGCGTTGCTGGATGACGTGCTGCGGATCGTGGGTTGATCGCATTGTTCCTGTAGCGCCGAGCCCACGCTCGGCTGCTCCTGACAGAACCCCGGTCCTGCCGCATGAGCCGAGCGTGGGCTCGGCTCTACAGAGGGCACGCCTGCCGGTCAGCGGGACTTCAGGGCCTTCAACAACGCGCTGTTGAACTGCTTGGGGTCCTGCACCTGCGGCGAATGGCCCAGTTCGGCGAACTCGACCAGCGTCGCGCCGGGAATCGCTGCGGCCGCTGCTTTGCCCAGCACCGGATAATTGCCCAGCGTCGCCTTCACCGCAGGCGGCGCCAGGTCGCGCCCGATCGCGGTGCGGTCCTTCTGGCCGATGAACAGCGTGGTCGGCACCTGCACGTGCTTCAGTTCGTAGACCACCGGCTGGTTGAACACCATGTCCGAGGCCAGCGCCTGGCTCCATGCAACGGCCTGCTTGCCCGGGCCTTCGTACATGCCCGACTGCATCCGCGCCCACGGTTCGTAGGCCGGTTTCCATTTGCCGTCGTAGTACACCTCCAGCTGGTAGCGGCGGATGCTGTCATAGCTGATGTTCATTTCGCCGGCGTACCACGCGTCGACGCTGCGCCAGGGGACGCCCAGCGCCTTCCAGTCCTCCAGCCCGATCGGATTGACCAGCGACAGGCTGCGCAGGTCCTGCGGGAACATCAGCGCGTAGCGCACCGCCAGCATGCCGCCCATCGAATGACCGACCAGGTGCACCGGGACGTCACCCAGTTGCAGCTGTTGCAGCAGGGCATGGGTGTTGGCGGCCAGCTGCGCGAACGAATACTGGTAACGCTCGGGCTTGCTGGATTTGCAGAAGCCCACCTGGTCCGGGGCGATCACCCGATAGCCGGCGGCGACCAGTGGCTTGATCGATTCCTTCCAGGTGGCGGCACAGAAGTTCTTGCCGTGCAGCAGCACCACCACGCCGATGGGTGCCTTCTTCGGCGCGATGTCCAGGTAGGCCATCTCCAGCGGCTGCCGCTGCGATTCCAGCGCGAAGGTCTTCACCGGATAGCCGTAGTCGAAACCCTCCAGCCGAGGCCCGTAGGTGGGGGCGGCCAGGGCGGCCAGCGGAAGGCAGGCAAGCAGGGCGGCAGCGATCACGCGCATGGGGCAATCCGGGGTGGGGAAGCCCCGAGCCTAACCGGAACGCGGTGACGGTGTCGCCCGTTCGGGCAAGGGTGACCGGGTAGAGTCGACTGTTGGTCGACTGCTCTTCCCTCAGGCCGCGGAAATCCCGCGCTGCGCGCGATGGTCGACTGACAGTCGACTCTACCTGTGGCCCGTCGCCATCGCGCCGGAGCCGGTCGCCCTCAGCACTCGATGACGTTCACCGCCAAGCCACCGCGGCTGGTTTCCTTGTACTTGTCCTGCATGTCGCGGCCGGTATCGCGCATGGTCTTGATGACCTTGTCCAGCGACACCTTGTGCTTGCCGTCGCCACGCATCGCCATGCGCGAGGCATTGATCGCCTTCACCGCGCCCATTGCATTGCGCTCGATGCAGGGAATCTGCACCAGGCCGCCGATCGGGTCGCAGGTCAGGCCCAGGTTGTGTTCCATGCCGATTTCCGCGGCGTTCTCGATCTGGCTCGGGTTGCCCCCCAGCGCCGCGACCAGGCCACCGGCCGCCATCGAGCAGGCCACGCCCACTTCGCCCTGGCAGCCCACTTCGGCACCGGAAATCGAAGCATTTTCCTTGTACAGGATGCCGATCGCCGCCGAGGTCAGCAGGAAATCGAACACGCGCTGTTCGTTGGCGCCGGGGCAGAAGCGGTCGAAGTAATGCAGCACCGCCGGCAGTACGCCGGCCGCACCGTTGGTCGGTGCGGTCACCACGCGGCCACCGGCAGCGTTCTCTTCGTTCACTGCCAGTGCGTACAGGTTGACCCAGTCCAGCGTCGTCAGCGGATCGCGCATCGCCGCTTCCGGCTTCGACGACAGCTCGCGGTACAGCGCCGGTGCACGACGGCCGACCTTCAGGCCACCCGGCAGCACGCCCTCCTCGCGGATGCCGCGGGTGACGCACGACTGCATCGCGCTCCAGATCTCGCGCAGCTGGGCGCGGATCTCGTCTTCGCTGCGCCAGCACTTTTCGTTCTCGAACATCAGCTGGGCGATGCTCAGGCCGCTGCGTGCGGTCTGTGCCAGCAGCTCGTCGCCGCTCTTGAACGGGTAGGGCAGCGGGGTTTCATCGGGCACGATGCGGTCATCGGCTGCGTCGTCCTGGTTGACCACGAAGCCACCACCGACCGAGTAGTAATCGCGGGTGGCGATCACTTCGTCGTCGGCGTTGTACGCGGTGAAGCGCATGCCGTTGGTGTGGTAGGGCAGCTTCTGGCGCTTGTTCATGCCGAGATCGCGCTTCTCGTCGAAGGTGATCTCGTGCTGGCCCATCAGCTGGATGCGCTTGCTGCTGCGGATGCGCTCCAGGGTGGCCGGAATGATGTCCGGGTCGATCAGGTTAGGCCGTTGGCCTTCCAGGCCCAGCAGGATCGCCTTGTCGGTGCCATGGCCGCGGCCGGTCAAGGCCAGCGAGCCGTAGACATCGGCGCGGATGCGCGCGACCTCGTGCAGGCGACCCGGGTCGAGCAGCCAGCGATGGATGAATCGCTCGGCGGCCTTCATCGGTCCGACGGTGTGCGAGGAGCTCGGGCCAATGCCGATCTTGAAAACGTCGAACGTGCTGACAGCCATGGATGCCAAACTGCGGGTACCGGACAAGCGGCTATTCTAGCGGCTTGCCGGGCCATCCGATGGCTGCGGCGCAGCATTTCCGCCACGGGAGCCTGACTGGTGCTGACCCTGATCCAGCGTGACGATTGCCACCTGTGCGACCTGGCCCTGGCCGAGCTGGCCAA
The DNA here is from genome assembly GCF_049384345.1 of Stenotrophomonas sp. CASM110. NCBI lineage: Bacteria > Pseudomonadati > Pseudomonadota > Gammaproteobacteria > Lysobacterales > Lysobacteraceae > Stenotrophomonas > Stenotrophomonas sp. CASM110. Next base: position 198 of record NZ_JBMRGI010000030.1, on the reverse strand, counting down.
GGCGCGGGCGCCGGAGTTCGAATCGGTGTTCCTGGATGACCAGCCGGCGCTGGAAGCGCGCTATGGCACGCGCGTGCCGGTGCTGCGCGACGAGCGCGGCGAGCGCGAGCTGGACTGGCCGTTCGATGCGGCCACGGTGCAGGCCTGGTTGGCCGTCGATCGGTAGTGCCGGCCGCTGGCCGGCAACCCCTCTGTTCC
>NZ_JBMRGI010000029.1:0-57084 GCF_049384345.1 Stenotrophomonas sp. CASM110 | reverse complement strand
CCCCCGCCCCCCCCCCGGCACTACTGGAGCAGGTCGCGCAGGCCCTCACGGTAGCTGGGGAACCGCGGCGCCCACGCCAGTGCTTCACGCGTGCCACGGCTGTCGATGCGCTTGTTGCTCTGGTAGAAGCGTCGCAGGGTCGGGCTGAGTGCAGGGTCGTCCCATGCCACGGCAGGTGGCATCGCAAACCCGCCCAGCTGCGCGGCGAAGGCCAGTACCTCCTGCGGCGGTGCCGGCTCGTCATCGGCCGGCAGATACAGGCCATCCACGCACGGCCGCTGCATCGACGCGATAACGACCGTCACCAGGTCATCCACGTGCAGCCGGTTGAATAGCAGCCCGGGACGCACTACGTGGCGGGCACGTCCCTGCGCCAGCTGCAGCAGCGCATTGCGCCCCGGCCCGTACAGGCCGGGCAGGCGGAACACTGCCGATGCGATGCCGCGTTCTCCTGCAAGCGCACGCCATTGCGCTTCGGCCCGCAGGCGCTGCACGCCGGCTGCTTCAGTGGCATCGGCTGCGCTGCGCTCGTCGACCCAGCCGCCGGTGCGGTCGGCATACACCGAAGTGGACGACAGATAGCCCACCCAGCGCAATGCCGGGCTGGCCCGCAGCGCGGGCAACAGCAGGCGCAGTGCAGGATCGCCATCGGCATCGGGTGGCACGCTGCACAGCACGGCCTCGGCCTGTGCGATCTCATCGAGCAGGGCGGGCGATGGCGTGGCATCGGCAGCCAGCGGATGGCGACGCAGACCATCGCGTGGTGCCGATGCGGGATCGCGTACCGTGCCGGCGACGTGTGCGCCCAATGCCTGCAGATGTCGGGCCAGCGCACCGCCACTCCAGCCCAGCCCGAGGATCAGCACCCGCGAGGGCAATGCACTGGCGGCAGAGATGAAGCTCACGCGCCGCGCAGTGCCTGGTAGGCCTGCAGGCTGCTGTAGGCGACCTGCAGCAGCAGGGCTTCCTGGTCGGCCTTGCGCGCGCGGGCCAGCATGTCGCCGACGATCTGTTCGGCCTCCACCTGCTGGCCGGCTTCCAGGTCACGCAGCATCGATGCCTTCAGTGCCGAGCCGGCCTGGGTCAGGGTGCCGCGCGCGGTGTCCTGCGCGGCCTCGGGAACCGGTTCACCGGCGGCTTCGGCCACGGCCAGGCATTCGTCGTACAGGCCGCGCACGATCGCCTCGCCATCATCGGTGGCAACGATGGTGCCGATGTCGGCGCGCAGCAGGCAGGTCGCCGCCGCCAGCGCGGTAAGGAAGGTGTACTTGATCCATTGTTCCTGGCCGATGTGTTCGCTGGCCAGGTGATCAAGATGGGCCTGCGCGCAGACCGCAGCGAAGGCGCGCACGCGCGTCGAAGCCAGGCCGCCGTCGCGCTCGCCGAAGGTGAGCTTGGCCGGTTTGCCCAGGTGCAGCACCGCACCGTCGGGGGCCTTGGTGGCGCTGATGAAGCACAGGCCGCCAAGCACGGCGTCGCGGCCGAAGCGCGCGTCCAGTGCGTTGTAGTGATGCAGGCCGTTGAGGATCGGCAGCACGGTGGTGCCTGCGCCCACGGCCGGGGCAATGGCGTCGATCGAGCTGTCCAGGTCGTAGGCCTTGCAGCTGAGGATGACCAGGTCGAACGGCTTCTGCGCGGCCAATGCGGGCAGTGCATCAGCGGTGACATGCTGCACGGGGAAGCTGGCATCGCCGAGCGGGCTGCGGATGACCAGGCCGTCGCGATCCAGCTGGGCGGCGCGCGCGGGGCGCACGAGGAAGGTCACGTCCACACCGGCCTGGGCCAGGCGACCACCGAAGTAACCGCCGGTACCGCCGGCGCCGAGGATCAGGATGCGCATTGCACGTTCACCGTGTTCTGGGGAATCAGGATTTCGATTGTGCCGGAGATCGCGGCCAACGGCGGTGCCCCTCGTGGTGGTTCGCGGAAAGCACGGTTCAGCGGGGTTGGCCGGGTGCGGCCACCACGGAAAACAGATCAGGAGCGGAAGCGGGTCGCTCGCTGCGCGAGCGCGTGTAGAACCGCGCTCAGGGCAGCTGTTCGCTGAAGCCTTCGGTGTATCCCAATAGAAGCGTGGTGCGGGAGGACAGCGTTGCAGCCAGTTGTGACCAGGTGTCGTGCGTTCCGGCAGCGTAGACGCGCTGCAGGTCCGCGACCAGAGCGTCCGCTTCCGCAGGCGACGGCGCGCTGTCACGCTGGAAGCCCAGCCACGATGCGCCAAGCCCGAACAGGCGGTAGTCGTAATGCTCTTGCAGGTGCCGGATCAGGGCGTGGTTCTGGAATATGTTCCAGTCCGCGCTGAAGTAGCCGTTGGGCAGGGCGGCGATCAGCAGGTCGTCACGATCCACGGGCACCTGTTGCACGCAGACCACCTCGTCGACGATGAGATCCGGTGCGGCATTGGCCGCGACCAATGCCTCGATGTCTGCGTCATTGCACATCAGCGTGCCCGCCAGCGTGCTCCATTCCAGCCGATGCGTCGAATGCTCAAGCTGCGCGACCACATGCGCCAGCAACCGCCCGCGTGCCGCCAACGCATCGTCGGGGGTCGCCGGGTCTTCGTCCTCGTAGAGCGCGATGCGCGCGTCGTCTGACGCGTGCATGCTGGTGTAGCGGCACTGGCCGGCATCATCGAGCGTGCACAGGTAGCGATACCGGGGATCAGCCGCGTGCCGCGAGGCCAGGTATTCCAGCACCTCATCCAGCGTGGGTGAATCGCCCAGCAACGCATGGCTGAAGGCATCGATGGGGCCGTCCGACACGGCTTTGTCCAGCGCAATGGAAGTGATCTTCATCGCCACAGCCTAGCTGCAATCCCGAACGAGAAAAGCGGAACATCGGCTTTGCCGTGAAAGCTCCATCCACGCATGGCGTCGATCCGTCGTGTCGACCAAGGTCGACACCTACCAACAGCAGCGCAGAACGACATCCCGGCAGATCGCCGGAATTTGTCGAAGGCGGGGTGGGTCCGATTGCGGGGGTGTCCGCGGCCTGGATGCCGCGGCCAAGCCCCCAGGGATGGGTTTACGGCGTCCCCCGCAATCGGACCCACCCCGCCAACCCAAGGAATGCCAGCTTTTGCCGTTGCCGTTGAAGTTGACGTTGATTCGGCGGGTGCAGGGCCGCAGGCCCTGCAGGCCACCCTTAGCTGCGCATGCCCACGCCACGGCGCAGCAGCCACAACGCCAGCGCCGTCAGCGCCACCACGAAGCCGATCATCAACCCATAGGCCACCGGCAGCGGCACATCGCTGCTGCCCAGCAGGCCATAGCGGAACGCATTGACCATGTAGAAGATCGGGTTCGCGTGCGTGGCCGCTTCGGCCCAGCCCGGCAGCAGCTTCACCGAATAGAACACGCCACCCAGGTAGGTCAGCGGGGTCAGGATGAAGGTCGGCACGATCGCCACGTCGTCGAACTTCTTCGCATACACCGCATTGATGAAACCGGCCAGCGAGAAGATCGTCGCGCCCAGGATCACCGTGGTCAGCATCACCAGCGGGTGCGGAATGCGCACCGGGGTGAAGAACATCGCGATGATCAGCACGATCACGCCCACCATCAGGCCGCGCAGCACGGCGCCGGCCACGTAGCCCCACAGGATCACCCAGTTCGGCATCGGGCTGACCAGCAGCTCTTCCACGTGGCGGCCGAACTTGGCACCGAAGAACGAGGAACTGATGTTGCCGTAGCTGTTCTGGATCACGCTCATCATCACCAGGCCCGGCACGATGAACTGCATGTACGTGTAGCCGCCCATGTCACCCACGCGCGACCCGATCAGGTTGCCGAAGATCAGGAAGTACAGGGTCATGGTGATCGCCGGCGGCACCAGGGTCTGGCCCCAGATGCGCATGATGCGGGCGACTTCGCGGCGCACGATGGTCATCAGTGCGATGCGGTTGCGCTGGCCGTCGGTCAGCTCGGTGGTGCTCATGCAGGCTTCTCCAGGTTGCCGGTGAGGCGCACGAACAGCTCCTCCAGGCGGTTGCTCTTGGTACGCATCGAACGCACGCGGATACCGGCCTCGTTGAGCGTGGCGAACACGCGGTTGAGGTCCATTGCGCGCGGCATGTCGATGTCCAGCGTGTGCGGGTCCGGCGCGGTCAGGGTCGCGCCCTCGATCACCGGCAGCTGCGCCGGCAGGTCACCGTCGATGTCCAGCAGGAAGCCCTCCACGTCCAGCTTGGCCAGCAGGGTGCGCATCGGCCCCTGCTCGACGATCTGGCCATGGTTGATGATCGCCAGGTGGCGGCACAGGTACTCGGCTTCTTCCAGATAGTGCGTGGTGAGGATGATCGTGGTGCCGGCAGCGTTGATCTCCTTCAGCACGCGCCACATGTCGCGGCGGATCTCGATGTCCACGCCGGCGGTCGGCTCATCCAGGATCAGCAGGCGTGGGCGGGTCATCATTGCGCGGGCGATCATCAGCCGGCGCTTCATGCCGCCGGACAGCGTGCGGCTCATCACCTGCGCCTTTTCCCACAGGTGGGCCCGCTTCAGTTCCTCTTCGGCGCGCTGCTCCGCTTCCTCGCGCGGCACGCCGTAGAAGCCGGCGTAGTTCACCAGGATGTCGAAGGGCTTTTCGAACAGGTTGAAGTTGATTTCCTGCGGCACCAGCCCGATCAGGCGCATGGTGGCGCTGCGGTTGCGCACCAGGTCGCTGCCGAACACCTCCACCTGGCCCTCGCTGAGGTTGACCAGGGAGCTGATGATGCCGATCAGGGTCGACTTGCCGGCACCGTTGGGGCCCAGCAGGGCGAAGAAGTCGCCCGGGGCCACTTCCAGGGAAACCCCCTTCAGGGCCTGGGTGCCGTTGTCGTAGGTCTTGCGCAGGTCGCGCACGCGCAGGGCGGGCGCCGTATCGTTCTGGGATGCCAAGCTCGAAGCCTTCGCGCCCATGGGCTGGCGCTGGAGAGGGGCGGGGAGGGGCTATTATAGAAGACCCCGAGGGCTTGCCCCGGCTACACACTGTCCCGAAAAGTCGTGCCTGTTCAATTCCCCCTCAAGCTGGTCGGCCGCCGCATGCTGGCCCCGACCGTCGGCCACTACCAGTTCGTGCGTGACGATGGGCAGCCGCTGGATTTCCAGCCCGGCCAGTTCATCCAGGTCCATTTCAGCTACGCCGATGGCACCGAAACCAAGCGCAGCTACTCGCTGGCGACCATTCACGACCACGCACTGGGCCCGGGCGAGGCGGTGGATATCGCGGTCAGCTTCGTGCCCGGTGGCGCCGCCACCGCGCTGTTCGAGGCGCTGGAGCACGGCGGCCAGATCAGTGCGTCCGGCCCCTACGGCCGCTTCTGCCTGAATCCCGGTGACCACAATGCCCGCTACCTGCTGATCGCCACCGGTACCGGCGTTACCCCGTACCGCTCGATGCTGCCGCTGCTGGAAAAGGCCATGGCCGAACGTGGTGCGCAGATCGTGCTGCTGCAGGGCGCGCGCAGCCCGGGCGAGCTGCTGTACAGCGAGGACTTCTACAGCTTCGCCGAAAAACACCCGAACTTCCGCTATGTTCCATGCCTGTCGCGCGAACTGCCCGCCGATCCGCATCCGGACGTGCAGTACGGTTACGTGCAGCAGGCGCTGGCCGGTTTCACGCCGGACCCGGCCACGGACATCGCCTACCTGTGCGGCAACCCGGACATGGTGGATGCCTGCGCCGAGCTGCTGAAGGCCGCCGGCCTGGGCAACCCGCAGATCCGCCGCGAGAAGTACGTCAGCAGCAAGTAAGTCCGGCTGGTGCCGGCCGCTGGCCGGCAACCCCACGAACCCCGGTAGTACCGGCCGCTGGCCGGCAACCCCACGAACCCCGGTAGTACCGGCCGCTGGCCGGCAACCGCATGAACCCCGGTAGTGCCGGCCGCTGGCCGGCAACCCTGGAAACCGGAGGCGACCCCACGCCGCCCCCGGTGCCCTGCCTTCAGTACTCGATCCAGGCATCACGCCAGGCAGAGCCGGTACCCGGGCGGTAGGCCTCTGCATTGATGTTGCACCAGGCGCCTTCCGGGAACGGGCGGCAGGCATACAGCTTGCCGTCGGTGCCCTTCACCACGGTCTGGCCCGGCGTGTAGCTGCCGATACCCGCGGGGTATACGAAGTCGTAGTCGTCAGCCGGCGGCGGATCGATCGGATCGACCGGATCCGGCACGCGGGTATCGAGCTGGAACAGGTGGCCTGGCTTCAGATAGACGCGGTTCCCGGTAGCCGAGGCGACGGGCGTGATCACGCCGTTCTTCATCACCCCCACGCGCGCCTGCTGCGCAGTGCCATTGACCTTGTGGGCCAGTGCCAGCGGCCACTGGTTCGCAGCGGTCTGGCCGGCGGCAAGGGTGATCTGCGGGCTTTCCAGATCGTTGCCCTGGGCGTTGAAGACCCGCAGGGTCAGGATGGTGCCCACGTCCAGCGCACCACGGGCAGTGACCGGACCCGCGTCCTGCCACTGCGGCGGCGGGGTCACACCACCGCCCCCCTCGAAGCGCACGTCTGCGCAGGTATAGAACGCCTCGCCCGAATCCGAGCGCTGCCAGGTGTTGTAGATGATGTGCTGGCCGCTGCGCTTGGGTAGCGGGCAGTCCAGCTTGTAGACGTCACCGGAGACCGGCACGTTGCCCAGCGTGCAGAATTCCTGCAGGTCGGCCCAGCGCAGCGGGCTGCCCGGTTGCCAGCCATCGCGGGTGACATAGAACTTCCACTCGCGGGTGGCATGCGGGGCCGGCGCCTTGAACTCGAACGTGTAGCGGCCACGGGCGTCGGCACGGATCGGCGAGGTCTGCCAGTCACTGCGGTTCAGATCCAGGCCGCGGTACTTGCTGTTGCCGCCGCTGCACAACTCGCCATCGGGCACGACGGCCTGGTGGTTGCCATGGGCCTCGGCCTGGTTGATCCCGGCCCAGTCATAGAACGGTTGCGCACCACCGATGGCCTTGGCGGCAGCGCAGGCGGGGTTGGTCGGATTTTCGGGATTGCCCTGGTAACAGGCATAGACACGGCTGGCGGGTTTGGACAGGGTGCCGTGGGCGAACGCGCTGCCAGAGGTGGCAATGCCTGCGATCACAGACAGCGCGATGACGGTCCGGTGTGACAGATGCATGGAGATCTCCTGTGGGTGGTGAAACCCTGCGAAGTCTCGGCATCCCGCCCGCCCGCATCCATCGGATTACGTTGAAAAAAGCATCGCGTGGTTGCATATGGGAACGGCTTCACACTCACGCGCTGGCGCGTCTCACGCTATGCAGGGAACGGCGCTCTGCCACCGTTCCCTGTACCCGGTCTCAGTATGCAATCCACGCATCGCGCCAGGCCGCACCCACACCCGGCCGGTACGCCTCGGCGTTGACGTTGCACCATGCACCTTCCGGGAACGGGCGGCAGGCGTACAGCTTGCCGTCGCTGCCCTTCACCACGGTCTGGCCCGGCACATAGCTGCCGATGCCCGCCGGGTACACGTGGTCGAAATCACCGCCCGGTGACGGTGTACCCGGGTCGGGCACCTGGGTATCGAGCTGGAAGCGGTTGCCGTCCTTCAGGTACACGCGGTTGTCGGTGGCCGAGGCGGTCGGCGTGATCACGCCATTGGCAAGCACGCCCACGCGCGCGTGCTGGGCACTGGCATTGACCTTGCGGGCGAGCACCAACGGCCACTGCGCGGGTGCGGTCTGGCCGTTGGCCAGGGTGGCCTCCACACGTTCGACGTCATTGCCGTTGGCGTTGAACACGCGCAGCGCCAGCGTCGTGCCAACCGGCAGCTCACTGCGTGCGGTGACCGGGCCGGCGTCCTGCCATTGCGGTGCCGGTGCGGTCCCTCCGCCGCCCTGGAAGCGCACGTCCATGCAGGTATAGAACGCCTCGGTCGAATCCGAGCGCTGCCAGGTGTTGTAGATCACATGCTGGCCGGTGCGCTGCGGCAATGTGCACTGAAGCTTGTAGGTGCCGTCGGCCGACAGCGGCGTATTGCCCAGCATGCAGAACTCCTGCAGGTCGGCCCAGCGCAGCGGGCTGCCCGGCTGCCAGCCTTCGCGGGTGACGAAGAAGCGCCAGTCGCGCGTGGCGTGTGGTGCGGTCGCCTTGAACACGAAGGTGAACTTGCCATTGGCATCGGCCTGGATCGGCGTGGTCTGCCAGTCACTGCGGTTCACGTCCAGGCCGCGGAAGGTCGGGTTGTTGCCGCTGCACAGCTTCCCGTCGGGCACCACGGCCTGATGGTTGCCGTTGGCGTTGGCCTGGTTGATGCCGTTCCAGTCGTAGAACGCCTGTGAACCGCCGATGGCCTTGGCCGCGGCACAGGCCGGGTTGGTCGGATTCTCGGGATTGCCCTGGAAGCAGGCATAGACGCGGCTGACCGGCGTGGTCATCGTGCCGTGGGCGAACGCGTTGCCGGCCAGGCACAGGCCCGCAGCGGCGAACGAGGTGGCCAGCAACAGCGGTGGGGATCGGAATGACATGGCGCATCCTTGTGGTCGTCGAAAGGGAACGGTGACCGCAGGAGCTGCGCTGCGCGGCGGACTTTCGGCGGCACCACGGCGAGTATCGAGTCGCACTGCAGGCGACGGAACCATCGCAGTGCCGATCCGTGACTGCGCATGTGAAGCCCTTCCCGCAGGCTTCACGCAGGGCTGAACGGATGCGCTGGACGTCACGTGACCGGCGTGGCATCGATCACGTCATGGAGATCACGCGACGCAGTCCCGCTAGCCACCCGATCTGCCTGGCACGAGAAACAGCCATGCGCCGCGTTGTGCAGCTGCACGAACGCCACCGACGGGTCGGCAAACAGTGCATCCAGGTGGTCGGCCACCTCGGTGCCCGCGCAGACCTGGGCACCGCACATCAGCGCGGCGTGGTCATAGGCACGCATCGAGATCATCCGGCGCTGCACATACGGGGGCACCTCGCCCGGCGGCAGGACGCAACGGGTCACGCCGCGCTGCACGAAGATCGGGCCGGCGGCGCGGTACGGCGAATGCAGCGGCAGGTGGACGTGGGACAGCAGGAGCAGCTCGCTGCCAGGCGCGGGGTCGCTCAGGCTGATCCGGCAGGGATGTCCGCCGTTGGCGCCGGCCCAGCGACGCTGGATGCCGAGCGTGGCGAGCGCGCTGTCGCTCATCTCGAACAGGTGCAGGAACGGGCGGTGGTCGATGCCGCCGAGGTACCACGCGTGCATGGGCGTCTCCTTGGGTTTTCCGCGGATTGTGCGCATGCGCCGGTCGCCGTGCTCGCCGTTTTCAGACCCCGCATCGCCGTCGGGCCGGAACACTGGCCCTTGGGGTGCTGCTGGCCGCCGCCGATGCCGCCCTGCACGGGCCAAGGCCGAGCGCGGGACTGCCAGGTCTGCGCGCCGTCGGCGGCGGATTCGTCATTGCCCATCGCCGTCGGCGCGCTGCCCGTGTAAGTTGGGTCACATCTTCCACGGCAGCCCGTCGTGGTCGACAGGAACGTCCTCCAGGGGAAACGAGCACGATGCAAAGACACCACCTCGCGCTGGCCGGGATGCTGGCCAGCCTGATGCTTGCCGGGTGCAGCCAGCCGCCGCCGGCCGCCGCCGGAAGCGCCAGCGATGCACCCAGCCGCCGCTTCGGCACGATCGACTTCCAGCCCTGCACGTTGTCCACCGAAGGCGCCAGCGCCAACGTGGAGGCGCAGTGCGCCACCCTGCAGGTGCCGGAGAACCGGGCCCAGCCCGATGGCCGCCGGATCGGCCTGCGCATCGCCTGGCTGGAATCGGGCAGCAGCGGCGCCAGCCAGCCCGACCCGGTGTTCTTCCTGGCCGGCGGCCCCGGCCAGGCGGCCAGCGAGGTGGCGGTCATCGTCGATACCGCACTGCGCCAGGTGCGCAAGCAGCGCGACGTGTTCCTGATCGACCAGCGCGGCACCGGCGGCTCCAACCCGCTCAGCTGCCTGGGCGCGGACGGCAAGCCGCTGCAGATGGACGAGGATGCCGCGCCTTCCGAGGTATCGCTGCGCGACTACGCCCAGCGCTGCGCCGCATCGCTGCAGGGGCGTGCCGATGCGCGCTTCTACACCACCACCGAGGCGATCGCCGATCTGGATGCGGTGCGTGCGGCGCTCGGTGTGGACCAGCTGAACCTGGTTGGCGGCTCCTACGGTACCCGCGTGGCCCAGCGCTATGCCGGGGCCTATCGGCAGCACACCCGCAGCATCGTCATCGATGGCGTGGTACCGAACGAGCTGGTGGTCGGTGGCGACTTCGCGACCACCTTCGAGGATGCGATCGCCCTGCAGTCGGCGCAGTGCCGCAAGGATGCCGCGTGCAGCAAGCGTTTCCCGACCGACACCCGCGTGCAGCTGCGCAGCGTGGTCGACACCCTGCGCCGTGCACCGGTCTCGGTCGAGTATCGCGACCCGGGTACCAACGCACCGCGGCAGGATGTCCTGACGCCGGACAGCGTGGTCGGCCTGGCCTTCGCCTTCTCCTACGTGCCGCAGTATTCCTCGCTGCTGCCACTGGTGCTGGATGAAGCCGCACACGGGCGCTATGCCCCGTTGGCATCGCTGGCGCGCGGCGCGAACCGCAGCATGGATTTCCAGATCAACCGCGGCATGCAGTGGTCGGTGATCTGCAGCGAGGATGCGCCGCGCTACCACGCGCCGGCCGAGGACCCCGAGCGGCTGTTCGGCAACGAAGTGGCCAGCGCCTTCTTCGCCGCCTGCCCGGTGTGGCCGCACCGTCCGGCGCCGGCAACCGATGCCGTGCCGCTGCGCAGCGACGTGCCGGCACTGCTGCTGTCCGGTGAGCTGGACCCGGTGACCCCCCCGCGCTACGCCGCACAGGTGCTCAAGGGCCTGCCCAATGGCCGTGCGCTGGTCGCCCGTGGCCAGGGCCATGGCACGTTGACCGCCGGCTGCATGCCGCGGCTGCTCGGCCAGTTCATCGACAAGACCGATGCCAAGGCGCTGGATGCCGGCTGCCTGGACACGCTGAGCTACGTGCCGGCGTTCACCTCGTTCAACGGATGGGAACCATGATCGTCGCCGACAACCTGCACAAGGCCTTCGATACCCGCACGGGCCGCATCCAGGCCGTCGCCAACGTCGGCTTCCGCGCCGGCGATGGGCAGATCACCGGCCTGCTCGGCCCCAACGGTGCCGGCAAGACCACCACCATGCGCATGCTCTACACGCTGATGACCCCTGACCAGGGCAGCATCAGCGTCGATGGCATCGATGCCGCCGGCAATCCGGTGGAGGTACGTCGCCACCTGGGCGTACTGCCCGATGCGCGCGGCGTCTACAAGCGTCTGACCGCGCGCGAGAACATCGCCTACTTCGGCGAGCTGCATGGCCTGTCGGCCGAGCGCATCCGCGAACGCATCGAGGTGCTGTCGCACGCGCTGGACATGGGCGACATCCTCGACCGGCAGACCGATGGCTTCTCGCAGGGCCAGCGCACCAAGACCGCGATTGCCCGCGCGCTGGTGCACGATCCGCGCAACGTCATCCTCGACGAACCGACCAACGGCCTGGACGTGATGACCACGCGCGCGCTGCGCCGCTTCCTGCTGGGCCTGCGCGAAGAGGGTCGCTGCGTGATCCTGTCCAGCCACATCATGCAGGAGGTGGGCGCGTTGTGTGACCACATCGTGATCATCGCCAAGGGCACGGTGATGGCCGCCGGCAGCGCCGACGAACTGCGTGCACAAGCCGGTGAAGCCAATCTTGAGGACGCGTTCGTGAAACTGATCGGCAGCGAAGAGGGCCTGCACGCATGAGCATGATGTCGACCCTGATGACGGTGATGCGCAAGGAACTGCGCGACCTGTCGCGTGACCGCCGCACGCTGCTGCTGACCCTGCTGTTCGGGCCGCTGCTGTACCCGGTGCTGCTGCTGGGCATGGGCAAGCTGGCCGAGAGCCGGGTGCGCACCCAGATCGAGGAGCCGTTGCAGATCCCGACGATCGGCGCGGAGAACGCGCCGAACCTGGTGCGCTTCCTCGCCGCACAGGGCCTCAATGCCGCACCGGCGCCGAAGGACCTGGCCGAGGCCATCCGCAGCCAGGATATCGATGTGGCGCTGCGCATCAGCGGGGACTTCGGCAAGGACTGGGCCGAGGGCAAGCCGGCGCTGGTGGAGGTGATCAAGGACAGCACGCGTCGCGCGGCCGAGGTACCCAGTGCACGCCTGGAGGCGGCGCTGGCCACCTACAACGGCCAGGTCGGTGCCTTGCGCCTGATGGCACGCGGCATCGATGCACAGGTGGCACGCCCGCTGGACGTGGCGCGCCAGGACCTGGCCAGTGCCGAGGCCAAGCGCGGCATGATCCTGTCGATGCTGCTGCCGGTACTGCTGACGCTGACCTCGTTCATCGGTGGCGCCTACCTGGTGATGGACGCCACCGCCGGCGAGCGCGAGCGGCAGTCGCTGGAACCCCTGCTGGCCACGCCGGGCTCGCGCAGCGCGATCGTCAGCGGCAAGATCGCCGCCGCCTGCGTGGTCGGTTTCGTGTCGCTGCTGCTGACCCTGGTCGCGTTCAAGGTGAGCGCGCAGATCGCACCCGGCAACATCGGCCGCCAGTTCAACATGAACGTCGGCTCGATGCTGCAGATGCTGCTGGTGATGCTGCCGATGCTGCTGATCGGTACTTCGCTGCTGACCTTCCTGTCGGCCGCGGCCAAGAGCATGAAGGAAGCACAGAGCCACATGACCTGGCTGATGCTGCTGCCGATGCTGCCCGGCTACGCACTGGTGGCCTATCCGCTGAAGAGCGAACTGTGGCAGTACGCCGTGCCGTTCCTGTCGCAGAACCAGATGCTGCTGAAGGTGATCCGCCACGAGACCATCACCCCCGCAGTCTGGGCGATCTACCTCGGCGCCAGCCTCGGCTTGGCCGCCGTGCTGTGGTTCGCCGCCGTGCGCCGCTACCACAACGAGCGCCTGGCCATCTCCGGTTGACCCCAAAAAGGGGACGGAGGGGATTAAGTCGTTTCTGCCCCTCCCGTCCCCTCCTTGCGCGGGCGGCCTTGTCTTCGCATCGCCACCGGGCGCCCGAGCGTCTTCTCTACCATCCGCAGGAACGCAGCATCCCCCAACGGACGCTGTTTGGCGCTATGACTGCGGATTGCGGGCAGATCGGCGGACGCATTCACATCGCGCAGGAATCGCGCATACACCGCCGTCCTGTTGCGAGCGGTCGCGGCCAACGCTCTGAATGCGGGATGCGGGGTCAGCATGGGGTCATCGCGTCGTTGAAGGTTGCCGTGCACGCTGGACCACGGATGATCTTCAGCACTGACCGCAATGCCGGCACGAACGGGATTGCGTTCGATGTAGCGGTATACGCTGAGCAGGTAAGCGTCGCTGTCGATCATCGAGGAATGGAAGCGGCCCTGCCACAGGGGACCGGTGCGGCCGTGCCGCTGGTTGAAAGCCTGCACATAGTTGTTGCCCTGCATGCGCATTGCATCGGCCAGCCCACGCTGCGTGGATGGCGTGGCCAGCAGGTGGATGTGGTTGTCCATCAGTACGTAGGCATGCAGTGCGACGCGGTGCTTGAGGAAAGCGCTGTGCAGCAGATGCAGGAACAGTTGCCGGTCGATGTCGTCGACAAAGATCGCACCCTTGTTCACACCGCGCTGGATCACGTGATAGGCCTGGCCGGCCAGCATCAGGCGCGCTTGTCGGGGCATGGGATTCCCAGGTCGAAGGGGGCCTCAGCCTGGCATCGGCACCGTGGCGTAGGGCATCAGGTAATGCCGCGCAGGCGTATCGGAGGAGTCAGAAGCGACTTAATCCCCTCCGTCCCCTTTTGCGTACCGCGCGGGCGTTACCCCCATCTCGCGCTTGAACACGTTGATGAAGGAACTGGGCGTGTCGTAGCCCATCGACAGGGCGACGCTGATCACCGGTTCGCCTGCCAGCAGGCGTGGCAGTGACAGCAGCACGCGCAGGCGCTGCCGCCACTGGCCCAGGGCCATGCCTGTTTCGGCCTGCCAACGGCGGGCGAGGCTGCGGCTGGACAGTCCGCTGGCGGCTGCCCACGCTTCGACGCTGCGCAGGTCGTCCGGCGAACGCGCCAGCGCCGCCGCGATCCGCCGCAACCGGCGATCCCGCGGCTGTGGCAGGGCAAGTGGCAAGGGAGTGCTGGCACGGATCTCATCGGCGATGACGCCGGCCAGGCGTGCCTGCGCAGCGTCCAGTGCCTGGTGTGGCCACCTCAGCGCGCGCGTCATCGCTGCCTGCAACAGCGCGTTGGGCTGGAAAATGCGCGGCTCGGCGGGCAGGTCCAGGCCGGCATCGGCGCGGACGTACAGGCTCCAGCCATCGAACCCGTCTGCCCCGAGCAGCGCATGGGGCAGCAGCGGCGGTATCCAGGCAACGTGCCCGGCCGGAAGCAGCCACTGCAGATTCCCGGCTTCGATCCGCAACAGGCCCTGATGGGCGCCCAGCAATTGACCGCGCCGGTGTTGGTGGCGGGCGGTGCGCCGCCTCCCGGGCACGCGCAGCTGGCCGGCCAGCACGATGGGGCCGCCGTCGGCGTCCGCCAATGCCGGATCAATCAAGCCGGTCGGTGTCTGATCTGCCATATCCAATGGCAGTTATACGGCAGAACTGCCGATGACCGGGCGTCACACTGGGCTCCCGATCCCACAGGAGCATCACCATGCAGCCGCAGGACATTCTTCCCGACCATCAGAACGAGGTGCAGGTAAACGGCCTCACCGTGCGCAAGGGCAGCGTCGGCGCCTTCCTCGCCAGCGTCCGTGACTGGCAGGACCCCGCCAGCGATGACGCCACCCGCGTCACCGCCGAAGCAGATCTGCGTGGGCTGCTGCCGGGCCTGCATGCGCTGGGCCTGTTCCAGGTGCTGGCCGCGCGCGATCCGGCACTGCAACGCCTGATCGACAGCCTCTCCTGAAACGAACACGGCCCGGACATGCCGGGCCGTGTCCTCATTGCGGGGGGCGGAAATGACTTAATCCCCTCCGTCCCCTTTTTGCGGTCAGGTGCCGCCCGGGGCGAATACCAGGGTCCGGCGGGTGGTGACCGGTGCGCTGACCGGCTCGAAGCGCCAGCGCTTGACCGCGTTCATGGCCTCGCGATCGAAGACGCGCGATGGCGTTGCGCGCAGCACACGGGCGTTGGTCACCGAACCGTCGGTCCCGACGGTGATTTCCACCAGCACTTCGCCGGAGGTGCCTGCACGCAGTGCCTCGGACGGATAGCGCGGCGCCGGGGTGCTGACCGGGCGCAGGTTCGGCGCCGCAGCGGCCGCTGGAGCCGCGGCCTGGCGTGCGGCACTGGCCTGCTGGGCGGCGGCCTGCTGCTGCTTCAGCTCGGCTTCGCGGCGCGCGGCGGCCTGGCGCTCGGCTTCCTGGCGCTCGTTGTCGCGGCGGGCGGCATCCTGCTGCGCAGCGATCTGCTTGGCCGCGTCGGCTTCCTTGGCACGCTGCTCGGCCAGGCGCTGCTGTTCGGTCTGCTGCTTGCTGCGGTCCTCGGCGTCCTTCTTGGCCTTCTCGGCTTCGGCCTCGGTGCGCTTGGCCGCGTTCTGCACGCCCTTGGCCAGGCCGTCCTTCAGGCGCGGCAGGGCCGGCGCGGATGCATCCACCTTCTCGATCAGCGCCACCAGCCGCTGCGCTTCGGTGTAGTCCTCGCGCCCCAGGTGCTGCTCGGCGGCGATCAGGGTGTACGGCAGCAGGTCGGTCAGCGCGCTCTTCACCGAGGCGTCGTCCGGGGTCTTGTCGCGCAGGGCGAGGTAGTACTCGATGGCGTTGTCGCCGGCCGGCGCGTACATGCGGTTCTCGCGCAGGGCCTGGCTGGCCGACTCACGCAGCTGCTCGGTGCCCATCGACTGCACTTTGGCGGCGACCACCGGTGCGGCCGGTGCAGCGGCGGTGGGGGCGGCGGCCGGAGCCGGTGCTGCGGATTCTTCCTTGCCCGAGCAGGCGGCCAGCGCCAGTGCCAAGGCAACCGGCAGCCACCGGCGCGCGGCGGTGATCGTTGAGACGTGCGACATCCTGCTCCCCTTTAGAAGACGACGTGACGTAAATCATTGATATGCATGGCCGGGACCCGTGGTCCAGGCGCGGCAGGGTGGCGTTTCCCGACGCCACCGCCGGCAACGGCGAGGATGCAATCTAGCATCCCGGCCACCGCCCCGCACAAGGGGTGGTGGCCGGGTGGGGCCGCGGCGATCATGTCGTGGCCGGCGGCGACCTCAGTGGTCGTGTGCCTTGTCGTGCGACTTGCTGTGGCCGTTGGACATCAGCTTGTCGGTCCAGGCGATGCCGATCGCCGACAGGATGAACACGCAGTGGATGATGGTCTGCCACAGCACGCCTTCCTGGGTCATGGTCGTGCAGGTATCGACGCCAGCGTTGTAGAAGCTGGTCGAAGCCGAAGACACTGCTGCCGCCCATTGTTCCGGCTTGCACAGTGGCAGTCCCTTCAGCGCGCTGGTGGCAATGAAGGTCTTCAGCAGGTGGATCGAGGAGATGCCGATGATCGCCATCGCCAGCTTCACCTTCAGCACGCTGGCGTTGACGTGGCTCAGCCATTCCGGCTGGTCCGGGTGGCCTTCCAGGCGCAGGCGCGAGACGAAGGTCTCGTAGCCGCCGACGATCACCATCACCAGCAGGTTGGAGATCATCACCACGTCGATCAGGCCCAGCACGATCAGCATGATCTGCTGTTCGCCCATCGACACCGAGTGGGACAGCAGGTGCCACAGTTCCTTGCCGAACAGGAACACGTAGACGCACTGGGCAAGGATCAGGCCCAGGTACAGCGGCAGCTGCAGCCAGCGCGAGGCGAAGATCAGCGAGGACAACGGGGACAGGGGACGAGGACTGTGGCTCATGCAGGACAGTGCGTTTCGGGGGAGCCGCGAGGTTACCGGCCCGCCATGACGGTGCCAACCCAACTCACGCACTAGACTTCAGGTTCCTTTCCGCACCCCGAGCCGACGCCATGATCGACCTGTATTACTGGCCCACCCCGAACGGCCACAAAGTGACCCTGCTGTTGGAGGAAGCCGGCCTGGAGTACCGCATCCACCCGGTCAACATCGGCTCGGGTGACCAGTTCAAGCCAGAGTTCCTGGCCATCTCGCCCAACAACAAGATGCCGGCCATCGTCGACCACGCCCCGGCCGATGGCGGTGCCCCGCAGAGCGTGTTCGAGTCCGGTGCGATCCTGCTGTACCTGGCCGAGAAGACCGGCCGCTTCCTGCCCAGCGACCCGCGCGGCCGCGTGACCACCCTGGAATGGCTGTTCTGGCAGATGGCCGGCCTGGGCCCGATGAGTGGCCAGATGGGCCACTTCAACGTGTACGCACCAGAAAAGATTCCCTACGCGATCGAGCGCTACGACAACGAGGTGCGCCGCCTGCACGGGGTGATGGACAAGCGCCTGGCCCAGCACGCCTTCCTGGCCGGCGACGAGTACACCATCGCCGACATGGCCAGCTACCCGTGGATCGGCGCCTACGACAAGCTGCCGGTGGACTTCGCCGCGTTCCCGAACCTCAAGCGCTGGCACGAGGCCATCGCCGCGCGCCCGGCCACCCAGCGCGCCTATGCGCTGCGCCAGCAGGTGAACCCGAACGCCGGCAAGCCGCTCAGCGACGAAGAGCGCAAGCACCTGTTCGGCCAGCGCTGACCCGCCGCGGGGTCGGATCCCTTTGCAACGCAAAGGGCCCTGACCCCAGCACCGCAGCATGGGCAGAAGGTCATGCTGCCTTCCTGCACGGGCTTGGTTAGGATGGGGGAACGACCGCCCCGCGCCCGCCGCCGGGCGGACCTGCCGTTTGCCGGGATCCTCCATGCGCCACCTGTTCGCTTCGCTTGCCCTCATGCTCGCCACCAGTACCGCCGCCCACGCCGAAAAGCTGACCCTGGAAGCCATCACCGGCCCGCTGCCGCTGTCCGGCCCGACCCTGATGAAGCCGAAGGTGGCGCCGGACGGTTCGCAGGTCAGTTTCCTGCGCGGCAAGGACAGCGACCGCAATCAGCTGGACCTGTGGACCTACGACATCGGCAGCGGCCAGACCCGCCTGCTGGTTGATTCCAAGGTGGTGCTGCCCGGCACCGAGACCCTCAGCGATGAGGAAAAGGCGCGCCGCGAGCGCCAGCGCATCGCCGCGATGACCGGCATCGTCGATTACCAGTGGTCGCCGGACGCACAGCGCCTGCTGTTCCCGTTGGGCGGCGAGCTGTACCTGTACGACCTCAAACAGCAGGGGGCGGCGGCCGTGCGCCAGCTGACCCACGGTGAGGGCTTCGCCACCGACGCCAAGCTGTCGCCCAAGGGCGGCTTCGTCAGCTTCATCCGCGGCCGCAACCTGTGGGTGATCGACCTGGCCAGTGGAAAGCAGCTGCAGCTGACCCGCGACGGCAGCACCACCATCGGCAACGGCGTGGCCGAGTTCGTCGCCGATGAAGAGATGGACCGCCACACCGGTTACTGGTGGGCACCGGACGATTCGGCCATCGCGTTCGCGCGCATCGACGAGGCACCGGTGCCGGTGCAGAAGCGCTACGAGGTCTACGCCGACCGCACCGATGTGATCGAACAGCGTTACCCGGCCGCCGGCGACGCCAACGTGCGCGTGCGGCTGGGCGTGATCGCACCGGCCGCCGAGGCACAGCCGCGCTGGGTCGATCTGGGCAAGGAACAGGACATCTACCTGGCCCGCGTCGATTGGCGCGATGCGCAGCACCTGAGCTTCCAGCGCCAGTCGCGCGACCAGAAGCAGCTGGACCTGGTGGAAGTGGCACTCGACTCCAACCGCCAGCGCGTACTCGCCCACGAGACCAGCCCGACCTGGGTGCCGCTGCACAACAGCCTGCGCTTCCTTGAAGACGGCAGCGTGCTGTGGTCGTCCGAGCGCACCGGCTTCCAGCACCTGTACCGCATCGACAGCAACGGCAAGACCACCGCGCTGACCCACGGCAACTGGCCGGTGGACGAGCTGCTGGCGGTGGATGAGACGGCCGGCAAGGCCTACTTCCGCGCCGGCATCGAAAGCCCGCGCGAAAGCCAGATCTACGCGGTATCGCTGCAGGGCGGCGAGCCGCAGCGCCTGTCGAAGGCGCCGGGCATGCACAGCGCCAGCTTCGCCCGCAACGCCAGCGTCTATGTGGACAGCTGGTCCAACAGCACCACGCCGCCGCAGATCGAGCTGTTCCGCGCCAACGGCGAGAAGATCGCCACACTGGTGGAAAACAACCTGGCCGATCCCAAGCACCCGTATGCGCGCTACCGCGACGCGCAGCGCCCGGTCGAGTTCGGCACGCTCACCGCCGCCGACGGCAAGACGCCACTGCACTACAGCCTGATCAAGCCGGCCGGCTTCGATCCGTCCAGGCGCTACCCGGTGGCGGTGTATGTCTATGGCGGCCCGGCCAGCCAGACCGTCACCGACAGCTGGCCCGGCCGTGGCGACCATCTGTTCAACCAGTACCTGGCCCAGCAGGGCTACGTAGTGTTCTCGCTGGACAACCGCGGCACCCCGCGCCGCGGCCGCGACTTCGGTGGTGCGCTGTACGGGAAGCAGGGCACGGTGGAAGTGACCGACCAGCTGCGCGGCGTGACCTGGCTCAAGCAGCAGCCGTGGGTGGACCCGGCGCGCATCGGCGTGCAGGGCTGGTCCAACGGCGGTTACATGACCCTGATGCTGCTGGCCAAGGCGTCGAACCAGTACGCCTGCGGCGTGGCCGGCGCCTCGGTCACCGACTGGGGCCTGTACGACAGCCATTACACCGAGCGCTACATGGACCTGCCGGCGCGCAACGACGCCGGTTACCGTGAAGCGCGCGTGCTGACCCA
Source organism: Stenotrophomonas sp. CASM110 (assembly GCF_049384345.1). Lineage (NCBI taxonomy): Bacteria > Pseudomonadati > Pseudomonadota > Gammaproteobacteria > Lysobacterales > Lysobacteraceae > Stenotrophomonas > Stenotrophomonas sp. CASM110. The sequence goes on along the minus strand of NZ_JBMRGI010000029.1, from coordinate 37,299 downwards.
CATCGATGGGCTGCGCTCGCCGTTGCTGCTGATCCACGGCATGGCGGACGACAACGTGCTGTTCACCAATTCGACCAGCTTGATGAGCGCGCTGCAGAAGCGCGGCCAGCCGTTCGAGCTGATGACCTACCCGGGTGCCAAGCATGGCCTGTCCGGCGCCGATGCCCTGCATCGCTACCGTGTGGCCGAAGCCTTCCTGGGGCGCTGCCTGAAGCCTTGAAATACAGACGGGAAGGAGCCCGCCGATGACACTGCCGCCGCCGATTCCCACCCACGGCCCGAAGCCCGCCGGCTGGTGGTCCCGCCACTGGCGCTGGGCGATGCCCGTGGCCGTGCTGCTGGTGCTGGCCGGGGCCGGTGGCACGGTGGCCTGGAGCGTGCTGCGCTGGAGTGAGGCGGCACGCGAGAGCCCACCGATGCGCGAGGCGATGCGTCGCGCCGGCTGCAGCATCGCACTGGTGGAAGCCTTCGGCGAGCCGCTGCGTACCGAATCGATGCCGCTGGGCAGCATGCAGACCGCGCTCAACGGCCAGCGCGATGTCGGCCTGACCGTGGCCCTGGAAGGTCCCCGCGCACACGGCCGGTTGTTCGTGAAGGGCACCCGCAGTGACGACGTGTGGGACTACCCGGTGATGTACGTGCTGGGCGAGAACAAGCAGACCTTCGACCTGACTGCGCTGGATGACGATGAGGCCGCGCAGGAATGCGAACTGCAGGCCTGCCGCGAACGCGGCGAATGCCCGCTGACCGCAGCGTTGTGACCTCCGGCCGATTGTCGCCACCGCGCTGAGCGCGTAGGGTGCGGGCAACCCTGTCCTGGAGTGCACCATGAAGCCGATCGCGTTGGCCGTTGCCCTGGCCCTGACCGCCGCCCCGCTGCTGTCCGCACCGCCGGCGCTGGCGGCACCCGCCGCCAAGGCCGCCACACCGGCCAGCCCGGCCTGGGTCGCCCGCAGCAACGCACTGGCGCAGATCCTGCTCGATGCGCAGGGCCCGTTCCAGCCGGAAGAAACCGGCTTCTTCGGCGTGCCCGGCTACGACGACAAGGTGGCCGACCTCGGCGCGGACAACGGCAAGCGCTACCGCGCCGCGATGGCCAAGGCCCGCGACGAACTGAAGGCGAAGCTGGCCACCGAGCAGGATCCCAACGTCCGCCAGGACCTGGAGATCATGATCCACGCCGCCAACCAGAACATCGAAGGCAGTGAGCTCAACGAGAAGTACCTGCTGCCGTGGAGTGACGCGCCGCAGACGGTGTTCAGCGGCCTCAACCTGCTGCTGTCCGACCAGGTGCCGGCCGAGCGCCGGGCCAAGGCGATCGACCGCCTCAAGGCTTACGCCGGCCTGCAGCCGGGCGGCACCGCGTTCACCACGCTGGCCCGCCAGCGCTACGAAGAGCGCTTGAAGGACAGCAGCCTGTTGCAGCCGACGAAGATCGAAGTGCAGCAGTCGCTGGACAACGTCGAGACCTACATCAGCGGCATCGAGTCGCTGCTGAAGAAGTACCAGATCGCCGGCGCCGATGAAGCGATGAAGGCCCTGGCCGGGCAGATGAAGGACTACGCCAGCTGGACGCGCTCGACCGTGCTGCCGAAGGCGCGCACCGACGCACGGCTGCCGGCGCCGCTGTACGCCTACCAGCTCAAGCAGGTCGGCATCGACATCGACCCGAAGCTGCTGATGCAGCGTGCGCAGCTGGAGTTCATGGAAACCCGCTCGGCGATGCAGCAGCTGGCGCCGCTGGTGGTGAAGGACAAGGGCCTGAAGGTGGCCGACCCGAGCGACCCGGTGGCGGTGATCCGCGCGCTGAAGGCCGACAAGATCGCCGACGACCATCTGGAAGGCCACTACCGCAAGGTGATCGATGCGATCGATCCGCTGATCCGCGAGCACGCCATCGTCGACGTGCCCAAGCGCGCCATGCAGATGCGCCTGGGTTCGGCCGCCGAGAGCGCGGCCAGCCCGGCCCCGCATTTCCTGCCTGCGCCGCTGGTCAACAACACCGGGCAGCAGGGCACCTTCGTGCTGCCGCTGGGCAACCCGGCCGCGGGCCCGGGCGCACAGTACGACGACTTCAACTTCGGTGCGGCGGCGTGGACGCTGAGTGCGCATGAAGGTCGCCCGGGTCACGAACTGCAGTTCACCGCGATGGTCGAGCGCGGCGTGTCGCTGGCACGCACCATGTTCGCGTTCAATTCGGTGAACGTGGAAGGCTGGGCACTGTATGCCGAGGCCGAGATGGTGCCGTACGAGCCGCTGGACGGGCAGATGATCGCCCTGCAGTTCCGCCTGCTGCGCGCCGCACGCGCGATGCTCGACCCGATGCTCAACCTCGGCCTGACCGACCGCGCCAACGGCGAGCGCGTGCTGATGGAGCAGGTCGGCCTGTCCAAGGCGATGGCCACCCAGGAACTGGACCGCTACATGGTGCGCATGCCGGGCCAGGCCGGCAGCTACTTCTACGGCTACACCCGTATCCTGGAACTGCGCATGCAGACTGAGCTGGCACTGGGTGCGAAGTTCGACCGCCTGGCGTTCAACAACTTCCTGCTCGACCAGGGCCTGCTGCCGCCGGACCAGCTGGCCGACGCGGTGAACAAGGTGTTCGTGCCGAAGTACAAGCGCTGAACACCCCCCGGTAGTGCCGGCCGCTGGCCGGCATTCCCCTGACGTCGGGAGGATTCCTGAGGTTGCCGGCCAGCGGCCGGCACTACCTGCGGTGATGCTGCCGCGTCACCGCTGCGGGGTGATCACCTGCGTCGGCAGTCGTGCCGGCGGTTCCGGGTTCGGCACCCAGATCGCCACGCCGGCGGCGCGCTTCTGCGTAGTCGGAATACCGATGCCGACGCCACCGCCGACATGCGAGCCGAACGTGCCGGCACCCACCGACATGCCCACCGGTGAGCCGCTGCTGCCCACGCCCATCAGCACCACGCCATTGGCGCCCAGCGCTGCGGCCTCGCGCTTCAGGCGCGCCACCGCTGCATCGGTCTGGCCCTGCGTGCCGAAGCCCACGGCAGACGCCGATTCCAGCTGGGCGATTTCCTGGGAGCCGGCCGGCGGCGTCGAATAGATCTGCACCAGTGCCGGATCGATCGGCGCGCGGGCGCGCCCCAGCATGACCTTGGAGGTGCTGGCACAGCCAGCGGCGACCAGCAGGATGGCCGCCAACGCGGCCCAACGGATGTTCATGGCACGACCCCTGTAGGACTGGTTGCGATCATCGGCGGGCCACTCTGAATCGGCGCCAACACCCGGCCCAGAGCAGGCACGGCGGCACGCTAGCACGGTGCCGGTGACAGCCCCGCCAACGGCAGTAGGCGGCGACGGCGGGAACGACTATGGTGCACAGACAGGAACCAACGGCGGGAGAGTGGAATGGGCGTGATCAGTCTGTTGTGGGGCGTACTGGCGCTGTTGTGGATGATCCTGGCGCTGATTCCGCTGCTGGGCTGGGGCAACTGGTTCCTGATCCCGTTCGCCGCCGTGGGCGCGGTGATCGCCGCGCTGGGCATCCTGTTCACCCACCCGACCAAGCGCGGCCGGGCCTGGGCCGGGCTGGTGCTGAACGGCATCGTGGTGGTGGTCGGCATCCTGCGCCTGGGCCTGGGGGGCGGCGTGATCTGAGCCGCATCGCCGGGTGCGACAGGGCGTCGCAGGTACACGGCCGCGGGCCGGGCAGGGGCGTACAATGAACGGCTGCGCGAGCCCCCCGCGTGCCTGTGAATCCGCGCCCGGCGCGGCTGGCCCATGATCATCCGACCCCGTCCCCACGGCTGGCAACTGCTGTACATCCTGCGCGGCTCGATCGTAAAAGCGATCGCGCCGAAGGTGCTGGCCATCCTGATCCTGTCCATCGCGGTGGCCGCGGTGGTGGAGCTGGCGCCGCCGACCGGCATCGAGCGCGTTTCCGTCACGCCGTTCACGCTGCTCGGCCTGGTGCTGTCGATCTTCCTCAGTTTCCGCAACAGCGCCTGCTACGACCGCTGGTGGGAAGGCCGCAAGCTGTGGGGCCAGCTGGTCTACGAATCGCGTTCGCTGGCCCGCCAGGTGAACCTGCTGCTGGCCGATGACGCCGGTCGCCGCCGCCGCATCGCCTACCTCACTACGGCTTTTGCCCATGCGCTGGCCGCGCGCCTGCGCGGGCGCATCGTGGCCCTGGCGGCGTTGCCGTGGCTGGACAAGCCGCAGCGCGAGCAGCTGGGCCAGCGCGAGAACGTGCCCGACGCATTGCTGTCGATGATCGCTGCCGAGCTGGCCCACGCCCTGCGCGCCGGCGAACTCGACCCGATCCTCTACACCCAGCTGGAAGAGCGACTGCACGCGATGTCGTCGATCCAGGCCGGCTGCGAGCGCATCCTCACCACGCCGCTGCCGTTCGCCTACACCCTGCTGCTGCATCGCTGCGCATGGATGTTCTGCGTGCTGCTGCCGTTCGGCCTGGCCAGCTCGCTGGGCTGGGGCACGCCGGTACTGTCGGCAGTGCTGGCCTACGCCTTCTTCGGCCTGGACCAGCTGGGCGAAGAAATGGAAGACCCGTTCGGCCTGGAGCCGAACGACCTGCCGCTGGACGCGCTGGTGCGCACGATCGAGATCGACCAGCTCGACGCGCTCGGCGAACGCCCGTTGCCCGAACCCCTGCTGCCGCAGGGCTACCTGTTGCAATAGCCACTCCTCGGAGCCTGCCATGTCCCACCCGCTTTACCGCCCGCGCCGCATGCGCCACGACGAGTTCTCGCGCCGCCTGATGCGCGAGAACACGCTGACCACCGACGACCTGATCTACCCGGTGTTCGTGCACGAACGGGCGGGCCGCACCGCAGTGCCGTCGATGCCGGGCGTGGAGCGGCTGTCGATCGAAGAGCTGCTGAAGGTGGCCGAAGAAGCGCTGGAACTGGGCATTCCAGTGATCGACCTGTTCCCGGTGATCGACCCGTCGCTGAAGTCGCTGGACGCGTCGGCGGCGTGGGCCGAGGACGGCCTGGCGCAGCGTGCGATCCGCGCGCTGAAGTCGCGCTTCCCGGAACTGGGAGTGATGACCGACGTGGCGCTGGACCCGTACACCACCCACGGCCAGGACGGCATCATCGACGACAAGGGATACGTGCTCAACGACATCACTGTCGAAGCGCTGGTCAAGCAGTCGCTGTCGCACGCCGAGGCCGGTGTGGACATCGTCTCGCCGTCGGACATGATGGACGGCCGCATCGGCGCGATCCGCCGTGCGCTGGATGCCGACAACCACATCAACGTGCGCATCATGGCCTACTCGGCCAAGTACGCCTCGGCGTTCTACGGCCCGTTCCGTGATGCGGTGGGCAGCGCGGCCAGCCTCGGCAAGGCCGACAAGAAGACCTACCAGATGGACCCGGCCAACGGCGACGAGGCCTTGCGCGAGATCGCGCTGGACCTGGAAGAGGGCGCCGACATGGTGATGGTCAAGCCGGGCATGCCGTACCTGGACCTGGTGCGCCGGGTGAAGGAGACATTCGGTGTGCCGACCTTCGCCTATCAGGTGAGTGGCGAGTACGCGATGATGAAGGCCGCCTTCGCCAACGGCTGGCTGGACGAACGCGCCTGCGTGCTGGAGTCGCTGCTGGGTTTCAAGCGGGCCGGCGCCGATGGTGTGCTGACCTATTTCGCGCCGCAGGTGGCGCGATGGCTGCGCGAGCGCTGACAATAGCGCCACGATAGACGGAGGACTGCGCGATGGGACCCGAACTGGGATGGGTGCAATGGCTGATCTGGGGCACCGGTACGCTGGTGTTCGGCGCCATCATCGTCGCTGTCTTCATCGCCGCCTGGCGGGCCGGCAAGCGCCCGCCGGAACAGCTCTCCGCTGCCCGCCACGTGGCCCGTGAGCAGGCGCTGCCGGCGACCGTGCAGGCCGAGCTGGCCGCGTTGAACCAGCGCAAGGACAACGGCCAGCTGAGCGAGATGGAGTACGAGCAGTTGCGCGCCAAGGTGTTGTCGCGCTGACGGGGCGTTTCATCCACGCATGGCGTGGATCTACCGCGCGCACCCGGCCACCGCCGCCACCTTCGGCACCGCCAACCGGTACACGTCCACGCCACCGGCACGCGGCGCCTTCGCTGCACTGCTGGCCACCATCATCTCGCCCGGCTTGGCGTTGTCGACCACCGGCGCACCGGTCCAGCCGCCGGCCTGGTTGAACGACAGCCCCAGCGGCTGCAGCGCTACACCGCTCCACGCACAGCCGCTGCTCCAGACCTGCGCGGTACTGCCATTGCCGCGGCTGAACACCACGGCGCCGTCCTGGCCCAGCCAGTCGCCGTCGGTCTCGTCGTCGGCGCTGTTCAACGCGCTCAGTGCGCTGGCCGGGCCGCGCAGGCCCTGCGCATCCAGCGTCGCCACGAACAGGTCCCAGCCGGCGCCACGGCCCTGCTGGCGGGCAAACAACAGCTGCTTGCCGTCCGCGCTCAGGGCCGGCCCGCGCTCTTCCCGGCGCCCGCCGTCACCGGCCAGCGGCTGCGCCGGGCCCAGCCGGCCGTCGGCGGCCAACGCGGCGCGGTACAGCGCCAGCGCGCCCTCGCGGCCGGCCGCGAACAGCAGCCAGCGGCCGTCACGGCTGAAGTAGGGATCGCGGGCTTCACCGGCCACGCCTACCGGCAGTACCTGTGCCTGCTGCCAGCGACCGTCCACCACGCGCGCCTCCCACAGGCCCCAGCCGGCCTCGCCGCGGCGGGCGAAGACGATGCGCTGGCCATCGGCGCTGATCGTGGCGCGACCTTCGTCGGCGCGGGTCGAGACCACGCCCATGCCTTCGATGCCGTACTCGTTCAACGCCATCGCCACGGGGGCAGAGAGTAGACTGGCGGCGAGCACCAGCAGGGGCGGGGTGATGCGCATCATCCGGTTCCGTGCACGAAAGAGCATCAGTCTAGCCAGCTTGAGGATTCCATGACCGACCGTTACGCCGTCTTCGGACACCCCGTTGCCCACTCGAAGTCGCCGCAGATCCACGCGACGTTCGGTCGCCAGGAAGGCATCGCCATCGACTACCGCGCGATCGACCTGGCCCCGGATGCGTTCCTGGCCGGACTGGAGGCCTTCGCCGCCGAGGACGGTGTCGGCGCCAACGTCACCCTGCCGCACAAGGAAGCCGCGTTCTCGGTGTGCACCACGCTGACCGCGCGCGCGCGCCGCGCCGGCTCGGTCAACACACTGCTGCGCAAGGGCGACCGCTGGCACGGCGACACCACCGATGGCATCGGCCTGGTGCGCGACCTGACCGACCGCCACGGCCTGGACCTGCGCGGTCGCCGCGTGCTGATGATCGGCGCCGGTGGCTCGGCGCGCAGCGTCGCCCCGGCGCTGCTCGATGCCGGCATCACCGAACTGGTGGTGGTCAACCGCACGCCGGAGCGCGCCGACGAACTGATCGACGCGATGGGCGAGCCCGGCCGTGCGATCAGCCGCTACTGGGAAGACCTGCGCGACCTCGGCGACTTCGAACTGATCGTCAATGCCACCTCGGCTGGCCGCGACCGCGACGTCGAGTTCAAGCTGCCGCTGTCGCTGGTCAATTCGATGACCACTGCTGTCGACCTGAACTACGGCGAGGCGGCCATCGCCTTCCTGGCCTGGGCCCGTGCGGCGCAGTGCCGCAATACCGTCGACGGCCTGGGCATGCTGGTCGAGCAGGCCGCCGAGAGCTTCCTGCAGTGGCACGGCGTGCGCCCGCAGACCGGCGAGGTCTACCAGTCGCTGCGCCAGGGCTCGGCCGTGCTGGCCGGCGAGGACTGACCGATGGACAGCACAACCCTGATGGTGACCGTGCTGAGCATGGTCGGCGTGCGCCTGCCTGTGCTGATCGCGCTGTGCGTCGGCCTGGTCTGGGTGGTCGGTGCGCCGCGCGATGCCACCCGCACCGGCGCGCTGGTCGGCCTGCTGCTGTTGCTGCTGTCCAGCCTTGGTGGCCTGGCGGCGGGCATGCTGCCGATGTGGCTGGTCAGCAGCGGCAACTTCAGCGCCATCTCGGGCATGAGCGCCATCTTCGGCGTGGTGCACTTCGCGCTGGCGATGGTCGAGGCCATCGGCGTGGTGCTGCTGGTGTGGGCGCTGGTGCGCCTGCTGCGTAGCCGTCCCGCCCCGGTCGCCTGAGCGCTGGCGCCGGGCCACGCCCGGCGTGTTTCGCCCTTGTGCGGCGCGGGCTTCGGACCGTGCGCGCCGGCGGGCGTCGTCGCTGGCTCGTTCAGGGTGCCAGCAACAGTGAACGCGGCCGGCCATGCGACAATGACCGGCCTGATCCAGCTACGGTAGTTCCCGGCGTGACCGAAACCGTCGCCGCTCCGCGCACGCTCGATGACACCTTGAAGGACGCGATCCGCAAGGCGTACACGACGCTGCAGGCCAACACCCCCGGCTTCTCCACCCGTCGCTCGCAGAGCCAGATGATCGGCGTGGTGTCGCGCGCGCTGTCGAAAAGCGGTGGCGTTGGCGTGGTCGAGGCGCCGACCGGCGTCGGCAAGAGCCTGGGCTACCTCACCGCAGGCGTGCCGATCGCGCTGGCCACCAAGAAGAAGCTGGTGATCAGCACCGGCACCGTGGCGCTGCAGTCGCAGCTGGTCGAGCGCGATATCCCGAATTTCCTGAAGGCCACCGGCCTGGAAGCGACCGTGGCGCTGGCCAAGGGACGCACCCGCTACCTGTGCACGCGCAATGCCGCCGAGGCGCAGGGCGAGGGCTCGCAGGGCGGCATGTTCGAGGATGACGCGCCACTGTTCGACCGGCCGCTGGCGCCGATCGAGATGGACATCGCCAAACGCCTGACCGACGCCTTCACCAGCGGCAGCTGGGATGGCGATATCGACAATGCGCCGGAGACCATCAGTCCCGGCCTGCGCAGCCGCATCACCACGCCGGCCTCGGGTTGTGCCGGGCGACGCTGCGCCTATTCGGCGCAGTGCGCGGTGCTGCGCTCGCGCAATACGGTGCGCGACGCACAGATCGTGGTCACCAACCACGCGCTGCTGCTGTCGGCGCTGTCGATCGGTGACAGCGACAACGGCCAGCCGTTGATCGCGCCACCCTCGGACATGCTGCTGGTGCTGGACGAAGGCCATCACATCGGCAACGTGGCGATCGACCAGGGCGCGGCCAGCCTCGCGCTGGACGAGATGGCCAAGCGCACCGGCCGCCTGCAGATCTTGATCGCCGGTGCGTACCGCGCGGTCGACAAGGACCGGCTGGGCAACCTGCTGCCCAACGAAGCGATCGAAGTCGCCAGCAACGTGGCCAAGCAGCTGCGCGCGTTCCGTGATCACATCGAGCGGGTGTGGATGCCGGCGCCGGCGGACGAAGAGCCGATGTGGCGCGCGGCCAATGGACGCCTGCCCGAGGCCTGGCGCGAGCCGATCGAGGCACTGGCCGACGATACCCGCAGCCTCTACAACTGGGCGCATGCGGCCACCACGCAGGTGGCCAAGGGCAAGCCGGACGATGCCGCGCGCGAGCGCCTGCAGCGCAACCTGGGCATGGCGCTGGAGATGATCGAGCAGCAGTACAACCTGTGGCAGGCGTGGCGCCGCGAAGACAAGGACGGCGCGCCGCCGATGGCGCGCTGGGTGACTGCCACCCGCGATGGCGACCTGGTGCTGCACGGTTCGCCGGTGTCGGCCGCGCACGTGCTGCGCAAGCTGCTGTGGGATGAAGTGGACTCGGTGGTGATGACCTCGGCGACGCTGACCGGCGGTGGCGACTTCCAGGCGCTGGCGATCGACAACGGCATTCCGGAAGAGGCCGAGATGGTCTCGCTGTCGTCGCCGTTCGACCTGCCCAACCAGGCCGAACTGATCGTGCCGAAGTTCCCGGTCACGCCGGACGACCGCGAAGGCCACCCGCGCGAAGTGGCGCGCTACCTGGACACCGAACTGGACTGGGCCAAGGGCTCGATGGTGCTGTTCACCTCGCGCTGGAAGATGGAGAAGGTGGCCGGGCTGATGCCGGCCGCGCGCCGCAAGCAGGTGCTGGTGCAGGGCGAGATGTCCAAGACCCGGCTGATCGAGGAACACCTGCGGCGTGTCGAGGCAGGCGAGGGCTCGGTGCTGTTCGGCCTGAACTCGTTCGGCGAGGGCCTCGACCTGCCCGGCGAGGCCTGCACCACGGTGGTGATCACCCAGGTGCCGTTCGCCGTGCCGACCGACCCGCAGACCGCCACCCTCAGCGAGTGGTTCGAGGGACGCGGGCTCAACGCGTTCAACCTGATCGCCATTCCGCATGCGCTGCGCACGCTGACCCAGTTCGCCGGCCGCCTGATCCGCACCTCCACCGACACCGGCCGCGTGGTCATTCTTGATTCGCGGCTGCTGACCCGCCGCTACGGCAAGCGCATCATCGACGCGCTGCCGCCGTTCAAGCGCGTGATCGGCTGAAAAAAGGGGACGGAGGGGATTAAGTCGTTTGAGGCACAAACGACTTAATCCCCTCCGTCCCCTTTTCCCAGATGGCGGCCAGCGGCCGGCACTACCGGATCGGCATCAATCGCCGAGCAGGGCGGTGTTGCGTACGGCGCCCTTGTCGGCGCTGGTGGCCAGCAGGGCGTAGGCCTTCAACGCGCTGGTAACCTTGCGCGGGCGTGGCGCGCGCGGTTTCCAGCCACGCGCGTCGGCGTCGGCGCGGCGCTGGGCCAGCGTGGCCTCATCCAGCAGCAGGTCGATGCGGCGGGCCGGGATGTCGATGCGGATGCGGTCGCCGTTCTCCACCAGACCGATGACACCGCCGCTGGCGGCTTCCGGCGAGACGTGGCCGATCGACAGGCCCGAGGTGCCGCCGGAGAAACGGCCATCGGTGAGCAGCGCGCACTGCTTGCCCAGTCCCTTCGACTTCAGGTAGCTGGTCGGGTAGAGCATTTCCTGCATGCCGGGGCCGCCCTTCGGCCCTTCGTAGCGGATCACCACTACCTCACCCGGTTGCACCTCGTCGGCGAGGATGCCGGCGACGGCCGCGTCCTGGCTTTCATAGACACGCGCGGGGCCTTCGAACACGTGGATCGATTCGTCCACGCCGGCGGTTTTCACCACGCAGCCATCCACGGCCAGATTGCCACGCAGCACGGCGAGGCCGCCTTCCAGTGAGTACGCATGCTGCAGCGAGCGGATGCAGCCCTCGGCGCGGTCCATGTCCAGGGTCGGCCAGCGCGTGGCCTGGCTGAAGGCCTCCTGGGTGGGGATGCCGGCCGGGCCGGCCTTGAAGAAGGCATGCAGGGTGTCGTTGTCACTGCGCACCACGTCCCAGCGTTCCAGCGCGTCGGCCAGGCTGGCGCTGTGCACGGTCGGCACCGTGGTATCGAGCAGGCCGGCGCGGTCCAGCTCACCGAGGATGCCGAACACGCCGCCGGCGCGGTGCACGTCCTCGATGTGGTACTTCGGCGTGTTCGGCGCCACCTTGCACAGCTGCGGCACGCGCCGCGACAGCGCGTCGATGTGGGTCAGGTCGAAGTCGACCTCCGCCTCCTGTGCTGCGGCCAGCAGATGCAGGATGGTATTGGTGGAGCCGCCCATGGCGATGTCCAGGGTCATCGCATTGGCGAACGCGGCCTGGGTGGCGATGCCGCGCGGCAGTGCGCTGGGGTCTTCGCCGCCATACCAGCGATGGCAGAGTTCGACGATCAGGCGGCCGGCGCGGCGGAACAGCGCCTCACGGTCGGCGTGGGTGGCCAGCGTGGTGCCGTTGCCGGGCAGCGACAGGCCCAGCGCCTCGGTCAGGCAGTTCATCGAGTTGGCGGTGAACATGCCCGAGCAGGACCCGCAGGTGGGGCAGGCGCTGCGCTCGAACGCGGCGACTTTCTCGTCGGAGGCGCTGTCATCGGCGGCCACCACCATCGCATCGACCAGATCCAGCTTGTGCTCGGACAGCCTGGTCTTGCCCGCTTCCATCGGCCCGCCGGAGACGAACACCACCGGGATGTTCAGGCGCAGCGCGGCCATCAGCATGCCGGGGGTGATCTTGTCGCAGTTGCTGATGCACACCAGCGCGTCGGCGCAGTGCGCGTTGACCATGTACTCCACGGCGTCGGCGATGATCTCGCGGCTGGGCAGCGAATACAGCATGCCGTCGTGGCCCATCGCGATGCCGTCGTCCACGGCGATGGTGTTGAATTCCTTGGCGACACCGCCGACCTGTTCGATCTCGCGCGCGACCAGCTGGCCGAGGTCCTTCAGGTGCACGTGGCCGGGCACGAACTGGGTGAAGGAGTTGGCGATGGCGATGATCGGCTTGTGGAAGTCGCCGTCCTTCATGCCGGTGGCGCGCCACAGGGCGCGGGCGCCGGCCATGTTGCGACCGGCGGTGGAGGTGCGGGAACGGTATTCGGGCATGGCGGGCGGAACGGGCGGGCCGTACGACGTGGGGGTCAGCCGATCATGGCCAATTTTTTCGGTTGCTGCTGCAACCACCTTCACCGCTTGCAGCGGCTTGGCGGTCCGCGCATTTCCCCTTATCCCCGCGCCTTCGGCGCGCCCCCCTTGAACAACAAGGGGGCTTCTTGCCGGAGACTTGGCTGCGCGCGCCGGGCATGACCGGGCGCCGCGGGATGTGTGCCAACCAAGGTTGGCACCTACCAGAGCGGTGCGTCGCCTGGGGTCGGATCCCATCGCGGCGCGATGGGCTCTGACCCCAATGCCGACGAAAATGAAAGTCCGTTCATCTTTCGCACTTTGCCGATTCCGGTTGCTGGCCCGGATTTGGCATCATTGGGGCATTGATCCGTCGACAGGGCATGAGGCCATGAAACGTTCCCGCACCACCGCGCTGCTGCTGATGAGCGCCGCGCCGCTGCTGTTCACCGCCTGCCAGAAGGAGCCGGAGGTGAAGGTGCAGGAAGGCCTGTATACCTCGGTGGAGGCCTGCACCGAGGCCACCGGCGATCCGTCGTCGTGCCGCAATGCGTTCGCCGAAGCGCAGAAGCAGGCCGCCGATGCGGCGCCGAAGTACGCCAGCAAGGAAGCCTGCGAGAAGGACTACAAGCCGGAGCAGTGCGTGCAGCAGCACACCTCGGCCGGTACCTCGTTCATCGGCCCGATGATGATGGGCTTCTTCATGTCGCAGATGCTGAGCAACCGCGGCGGCCTCGCCCCGCAGGCGCCGGCGTCGGCACCGGCCTACCAGGACAAGAATGCGGGTTGGGCGCGCCCGGCACCGGGTGGCACCGGTGGCCTGAACACCGCCAGCGGCATCGGTGCCGGCAAGGCCGGCCTGGCGCCGGTCACCAGCGAGCCGAACCGTGCGGTCACTGCCAGCCGTGGTGGCTTCGGCAATACCAGCGCACGCCGCAGCACCAGCGGCAGCTACGGCGGCTGATCGACCCATGCAGCGCATCCGGATTGCCGAGCGTGCCCAGTGGCGGGCGCGCGCGGAAGAGGCGGGTTTCCGCTTCCACACCATCGACGGCCAGCCGTACTGGGATGAAAGCGCGTATTACGCCTTCACCCTGCGCCAGATCGAACAGGACATCGAAGACCCCAGCGCCGAGCTGCACCAGATGGCGCTGGATCTGGTCGGTGATGTCATCGGCAGCGAACGCTTGATGGACCAGTTGGCGATTCCGTCGCACTACCGCGACTGGATCGCCGACAGCTGGCGCCAGCGCCAGCCGCACCTCTATGGCCGCCTGGACCTGGCCTACGACGGTAACGGTCCGGCCAAGCTGTACGAATTGAACTACGACACGCCGACCTCGCTGTTCGAAGCCAGCTTCTTCCAGTGGCAGTGGCTGGAAGACCAGCGCAATGCCGGTCGCCTGCCGCAGCATGCCGACCAGTTCAACGCCATCCATGAGGCGCTGGTCGAGCGTTTCGGCGACCTCGCCACACAGCTGCCGCCCCCGCTGTACTTCAGCGCGGTCGGCAGTTCGGAGGAAGACCGCGGCACGGTCGAGTACCTGCGCGACTGTGCGTCGCAGGCCGGCCTGCATGGCCAGGCCATCGCCATCGAGGACATTGGCCTGTCCGAGGACGGACGCTTCACCGCGCTGGACGATTCGGTGATCGGCACGCTGTTCAAGCTGTATCCGCTGGAAGACCTGATGGCCGAGGAATTCGGCCGCGCGCTGCCCGGTTCGGGCGTGCAGCTGCTGGAACCGGCCTGGAAGGCGGTGCTGAGCAACAAGGGCATCCTGCCGCTGCTGTGGCAGCGCAACGTGGGCCATCCGAACCTGCTGGAAGCGCATTTCGATGACGGCAGCACGCTGGCGTCGGGCTGGGTACGCAAACCGCTGTTCTCGCGCGAAGGCGCCAACATCGAGATGCACCTGGCCGATGGCAGCACCCAACGCAGCGACGGTCCCTACGACGGCCCGGCGATCATCCAGCGTGCGCATCCTCTCACCCGCTTCGAAGGCGGCTATCCGCTGATCGGCAGTTGGGTGATCGGTGACCATGCCTGCGGCATCGGCATCCGCGAGGATGACAGCGCGATCACCCGCGACAGTGCGCGCTTCGTGCCGCACGCGATCGTCGACGAGGCGCCGACGCGGATCTACGTCTGATGACGGTGCGGCGCAATCGCGACCTGCGGCCTGCGCCGCTGCCGGGCCGGCATCTGGATGACGGCCACGCCCTGTGGCGCTATTCGGACCGTATCGCGGTGCACTGCCACCGCTGCGATACGCCCGGCTGGGTGGTGCGGACGCCGGAATCGCGACGTTTCCGCTGCCTGGGCTGCAGCGCAGCCCTCGACAGTGGATGCGGCTGCGGTTGCTGTGCCGCGGGCGACTGGGTCGGGCCCGTGCGCTACAGCGGCTATCGTCCCTGCGGATACTGCGGGCACAAATGGGTCCGCGCCGAGCTGCACCGTGCACGTGCAGTGTCGCCGTTGCGGACGCTGGCGGCGGACTGCAGTCAGTGCGGACGCAGCAGCGAGGTGGAGGTCACGTTGTCGCGATGGCGTGGCAATGAGGCGATCGATCCGCATTTTGGCTTGCCGCTGCGGCTGGTCGAAAAGACTGCGGCCGGAGTGCTGTGGGCCTACAACGAAGCCCATCTGCAGGCACTGCACGACTACGCTGCCGCGCCTCTGCGCGAGCGCGCGGGCGTTACCAACGGTTCGATGTTCTCGCGCCTGCCGCAGTGGATGAAGCTGGGCCGCAACCGGGTGCTGCTGCAGCGTGCGGTGGAGCGGTTGCAACGTCGGTTGCTGCAGGGGTAGTGCCGGCCGCTGGCCGGCAACCGGTTTTGGTAGATGCCGACCTCGGTCGGCGCTGTGGGTTCGTGCCAACCAAGGTTGGCACCTACCATGGCGATGCATCGGTTGTTGCAGGGGTAGTGCCGGCCGCTGGCCGGCAACCGGTTTTGGTAGATGCCGACCTCGGTCGGCGCTGTGGGTTCGTGCCAACCAAGGTTGGCACCTACCAGGGCGATGCATCGGTTGCCGCAGAGGTAGTGCCGGCCGCTGGCCGGTAACCGGTTTTGGTAGATGCCGACCTTGGTCGGCGCTGTGGGGCGGGCCAACCAAGGTTGGCACCTACCAGGGCGATGCATCGGTTGTTGCAGGGGGTAGTGCCGGCCGCTGGCCGGTAACCGGTTTTGGTAGATGCCGACCTTGGTCGGCGCTGTGGATTCGTGCCAACCAAGGTTGGCACCTACCAGGGCGATGCATCGGTTGCCGCAGGGGTAGTGCCGGCCGCTGGCCGGCAACCGGTTTTGGTAGATGCCGACCTTGGTCGGCGCTGTGGGTTTCGGGCCAACCAAGGTTGGCACCTACCAGAGCGATCGCGGGTATCAGAGCAGCCCTTCGCGCTTCACCGCCAGATAGCGTTCCACCAGCGCGCCGGGCAGGGCATCGGCGGTCACGTCCAGCACCATCACCTTTTCGCTGCGAAGGGCCTCATGCGCCTTCGCGCGTTGCTGCAGGTACAGCGCGGCGGCACCGGCCTGGGTGGCGTCTTCCAGTGTCTGCACCTCGCCCTCCAGTGCGCCGTCCAGCTCGCGTTCGCGCAGGCTGGCCACGCACACCAGGTGGCGCCGCTGCAGCAGGCGCACTGCCGCCAGCAGGTCTTCGATGTCCTCATCACGCACGTTGCTGACCAGCATCACCAGCGCACGCCGGCGCTGGCGCAGCGACACCTCGGTGGCGGCGGCCAGGTAATCGGTGGCCACCGCGCGTGGCTGCAGGTCGTAGCTGGCGCGCAGCAGGTGCTCGACCGTACCCATGCCGCGCTGCGGCGCCACCCAGCGGCGTTCGCCCCCGGCAGCGTACAGGCCGGCAGCGTCGCCCTGGCGCAGCGCCAGGTAAGCCACCACCAGCGAGGCGTTCAAGGCATGGTCGAAGTGCGAGAGCCCGCCTTCGCTGGCCAGCATGCGCCGGCCACTGTCCAGCATCAGCAGCAGCTGCTGGTTCTTCTCGTCCTGGTATTCGCGCGAGATCAGCTTGCGCGCACGCGCGGTGGCCTTCCAGTCCAGCTGGCGCAGGCTGTCGCCGATGCGGTACTCGCGCATCTGGTGGAAATCGGTGCCTTCGCCACGGCGGCGCTTCACGTGCGCACCAACCAGCCGCGAGGCCTGGTCGGCACTGAACAATGCGAAGCGGGTGAGCGGCACGAAGTTCGGATAGACCCGCACCTCCAGCGCCGGCGGCAGCGTGCGTTGCTGCCACCACAGGCGCCACGGCGAACGCATGCGCAGGTGCACCCCCTCGAAGCGGAAGTGCCCACGCTGCAGCGGCTGCAGGTGGTAGTGCAGGGTGGACGCCGTACCGGCCTGCAGGCGCACGCGCTGCGGCAGCGCTTCCAGCGGCCAGCCGCCGGGCACCAGGTCGAACACCTGCACCGTCATCGATTGCTCGGCCTGCAGGCGCAGCGCCGCCTCGCGGCGCACGCCCAGCGCCAGCGCTTCGGGCAGCTCGCGCTGTACCTGCGGCGACGGACGCCGCGACTGCCGCCACAGATCCCACAAGGCGGGCAGCGCGATGACGACGGCTGCCAGCGCCCAGCTCCAGCGCGGCAGCCACCCGCCCAGCACCAGGCCGCCCAGGGCAGCCCAGGCCAGCAGCAGCGCCAGCAGCAGCGGGGCCGGTCTCATCGGCGCGGTGCTTCCACCTTGGCCAGCAGCGCGCCCAGCACGTCGTCGGCGTCCTGGCCTTCGATCTGCAGCTCCGGGGCCAGTGCAATGCGGTGGCGCAGCGCCGGGCGCGCAATGTCGCGCACGTCGTCCGGCGTGACGAAGTCACGGCCGGCCAGCACCGCCTGAGCGCGCGAGGCACGCACCAGCGCGATGCTGCCGCGCGGGCCAGCGCCGACCGCGATGCCCGGCCACTGCCTCGTGGCCGCCACAATCCGCACCGCGTAGTCGATCACTTCGTCATCGACGGTGATCGCCGCGGTCGCGCGCTGAAGTTCCAGCAGCTCGCCGGCCCCCAATACACGCGGCACCTGGCTCAGGTCGAAATCGCTGGCGGCACGGCCACTGGTGATCGCGGTCACCATGCGCTTCTCGTCCTCCAGCTGCGGGTAGTCGATCAGCACCTTCAGCAGGAAGCGGTCCAGCTGTGCTTCCGGCAACGGGTAGGTGCCTTCCTGTTCCAGCGGATTCTGCGTGGCCAGCGCCATGAACGGCGGCGCCAGGGTGAAGGCCTTGCCTTCGATGGTCACCTGGCCTTCCTGCATCACTTCCAGCAGGGCCGACTGGGTCTTGGCCGGGGCACGGTTGATCTCGTCGGCCAGCAGCAGGTTGGTGAACACCGGGCCGCGACGGATCTTGAAGCTCTCGCTCTTCGGGTCGTACACCGCGTGGCCACTGACGTCGCTGGGCATCAGGTCGGGGGTGAACTGCACGCGCCCGTAGTCCAGCTCCAGGGCCTGTGCCAGTGCACGCACCAGCAGGGTCTTGCCCAGACCGGGCACGCCTTCGATCAGCACGTGGCCACCGGCCAGCAGCGCCACCAGGATCTGGTCCAGTACATCGGCCTGGCCGATGAAGGCGTGTCCAACGGCGGTGCGGATGGCATCGACGCGTTCGATCAGGCGGGCGTTGGCGGCCGCCGGCAGCTCGGGGACTTCGGTCATAGCAGGGATCTCATCTGGAGCAGCAAGCGGATGCGCTCGCGCAGGGCGGAGGAATCGTGCGGTGGCGGGGGCGTGAGCGCGCTGGCAACACGGCCTTGCGGCCATTTCAGCAGCTCGGCGATGGCCTGATCGCGCGGCGCACCGTCCAGTGCAGCGGCTACCGGTGCGCGCAGGCGCAGGCGATGCAGGAACAGGGCGAACACGGCGTCGTACAGGCGCGTGCCGTGGCCGAAGCGCAGCAGCAGCTCGCCACTGGCACGCACGTGCTCCAGCAGCGAGCGGCGTTCCAGCACCGGCGACGGCAGCAGGCTGCCGAAGTGCTGCGAGCGGGCCCACAACCAGCCCAGCAGGGCCAGCAGCAGCGGCGCCCACAGCGGCCAGCCCTGGTAGAACAGGCGCGCCCACAGTGACGGCGGGCGGCTGGCATAGACCAGCCAGAACGCTCCCTTGCCGTAATTCGGGTCGAGCAGGTAACGGGTCAGGTCGCGGTGCGAGAGATCGTGCAGGCCATCACTGGCCTTGCCTGCGGCCGACGCCAGGCGTGCCGCCGGCGAATCCACCTCGCCGCGCATGAATTCCATGTCGGCCAGCACGCTCACCTTGCCCTGGCCATGGTGCAGGCGTGCGAACACCAGGCTGTGCTCGTTGCCCCAGCGCCGTTCGGCCCGCGCATTGGCGGCAAAGCCCAGCGTGAAGCGACGGCCGCCGCAGAACTCGACGTGGCTGGGATCATCGATGACGTGGAATGGCTGGCAGTCGCTCTGCTGATACAGGCTGTCCACGCCCAGCTGGTCCAGCAGGGGCCCCTGCGTGCTGCTGGCGTCGTCCTCGGCGGGCGGCGGCGTACGCACCAGCAGATGGCCACCACCATCAACCCAGGCCAGCAGGGCCCTGGCCGCCGGCGCCGGCAGTTCGCTGCTGTCCTGCAGCAGCACTACCGTATCGTGCGGGCCCAGCGCCATCTGCTGCAGGTCCAGCCGCGGCCGCGAGTGCACCTCGATGCCATCGGCACGCAGGGCCTGGCCCAGCACGTACAGCGGGTTGTAGCCAGCTTCGCCCTGCGGCGGCAGCTGCACGGTCTCGGTCACGCGTTCGTGCGTGCGCAGGTAAAGGATCGTCAGCGGCACGCCGAACAGCACCAGCGCGCCCAGCAGCAGCGACCAGAACAGGCGCGGACTCATGCCAGCCACCTGTACTGCCGGCGCAGGGTATCGGCCAATGCATCGAAATCGGCGCGGCTGGGCAGGCGGCCACCGTAGGCGGCGTACTGCCACATGCGCACGATGCGCGCGAACAGGTCACGGTCGGTGGCATCGGGCATGCGCCGCGACGCGCGCAGGCATTGCGCTTCGGTAGCACCGGGCGGAAGCGCGATGCCGCTGCGCTCGCCCACCGTGCGCACGCTGGCGCGGTACAGCAGGGCCAGCGCCTGCCGCGGCCGCCCCTGGTGCCACAGCAGGCCGGCCTGGGTGGCCACGTCCGGCGGCAGCACGACCGGCAGTTCCACCGGTTCTTCCACTACCTGCGGTGCGGCCTCGGCCTTGCGCCGGCCACTGCCGCGCAGCCACGGCAGCCACAGCCGTGCGGTCAGCAGCAGCACCAGCAGCAGGACGCCGAGCAGGCCCCACAGGCCCCACTCGGCCAGGCGTGCCAGCCAGGCGATGCCGTCCTTGCGCGCTTTGCGTTCACCCTTGCTGTTGGTGTCACGCTGCAGCTGCTTGTCTTCCTTCTCTTTTTCCTCGGCCTGCTCGATCGGCTTCCAGCGGGTGATCTCGCGGGTCGGGCGCTGCAGCGGGTCCTCATAGGCGCGGTTAACCGCCTGGCGGAAGCCGGCGGTGTCCACTGGCGCTGCACCGAAGATCATGGCCGGTGCATTGGCCGGATCGTTCGCCGCAGTGGCCGGTTCCTCCGCGCTGTCCTCGTCCTCTCCGGCATCGTCCGCCTGTTCTGCGGCCGTCTGCGCGTCCTGCGCATGCACTGGCGCGGAGGCCAGCGGCAGGGCAAGGCACAGCAGCAGCGCCAGCGTCGATGCCGCCGGCAGCAGCCGCTCGCGCAGGCGGCGCAGGGCGATCTCCACGTCCCACGCTTCCATCTGCGTGCGCCGGTTCAAGTACAGGCCGAAGCCGGCGCCGACGTAGAACGGACCGATCAGCACCGAGGCCAGCCAGCACGCCAGGTTGAAGCCGGCCCGCGCCCAGGCGGGTGTGTCCTGGCCGATCATGTCCCACGCGGCACGCCATGATTCGGACATCAGCTCCAGCGGCATGAACATGAACACCGCGCCGATCGCACCGGACACCAGCACCGCTTCAAACGCCATGCAGGCCACGGTCAGCACGGCGGCGGCACCCGCCGCACCAGCGGCCACAGCGCGGCGGCGTGCACCGCGCTGGGCCGGCGCATTGCCCTCCAGCAGGTTCACCGGCAGGCACAGGCTGCGCAGCACGCTGAAACGGCGCCAGCCCAGGTAGCCCCAGAAACCTGCATTGCCCCAGCTGCGTTGCGCGCGCAGGGCCGCCAGCGTACCGACCGGCTCGCCGAAGATGCCACGCGACAGCACGTACAGCGGCGCCCGTTCGAACAGCGGCTTGCACCACCACATCGCCAGCCACGCCCAGCCGAATGCATCCAGCCACCAGCCCAGCGCGTTGAAGACCACGAACAGCGGCGCACTGGCCAGCAGCCAGCTGCCCCATACCGCGCGTGCGTGGCGGCGCGACAGGGCACTGCCCAGCTCCATTGCTTCCCAGCCGCTGCGCGCGCGCAGCACCACGTCCAGGTGGTCAATGCGCATGGCCGCCTCCGCGTCCGCCGCGCCACAGCCACAGCAGCACGCCGGCCCACAGCATGCCGGCCACGCTGAACTTGCCCCACGCCGGCACGTCGGCAATCGACGACCAGAAGGCTTCGATGAACGCGGCCACCAGCAGCATGAACGCCACGCCCAGGCACAGGCGCGCACCGATGCGGCCGCCCTCGACCAGTGCATCCAGGCGGCTGCGCCGGCCGGGTGCCAGCAGTTTCATGCCCAGCTGCAGACCGGCACCGCCGGCGATCACGATCGCGGTCAGCTCGAAGGCACCATGGCCTGCGACGAAGCGCCAGAACGGATCACCATGGCCGATGTGCTGCAGGTGGCCCGCCACCGAACCGATGATCACGCCGTTGAACAGCAGCACCAGCAGCGTGCCCAGGCCGGCCAGCAGGCCGCTGGCGAAGGTACGCAGGGCGATGCTGATGTTGTTGAGGATGTAGTGGCCGAACATCATCCAGTCGGTGCCGCTGTCGCGTCCCAGGCGCTCGGCGGCCGGATCGTACATGCGCTCCATCTCGGCGATCTGGCGGTTGTCCATCACCATGTGGATCAGGTCCGGATAGACCTGCACCAGCACGAAGCAGGCCAGCGCCGGCAGCGCGAACATCGCCAGCGCCACCCACATGCTGCGCGCCTGGCTGCGCACCAGCAACGGGAAGTCGGCCACCAGGAATTCCAGCGCACCGCGCCAGCGCGTCGGCGGCGTGCGGTACAGCACGCTGTGGCCCTGCTGCATCAACTGCTGCAGGCGCTGCACCAGCTGCGGGCTGTAGCCGCGCTCGCGGGCCAGCGCCAGCTGCTGGCACAGGCGCCGGTAGCGCTGCGGGAAGGCGGTATCGTCCAGCGCGAGCGCGCTGGCCTTGCGCCGCGTGCGGCGCGAAGCACCGGCGCGCAGCAGCAGCCAGTGTTCCAGGTCCTGCCATTCCTGCTGGTAGCGGGCGACGAACTGTTCCTGCTTCATCGCCGCCCCAGCAGCCAGTTGGCCATGGCATACAGGCGCAGCACGCCGACCTGGCCGTGGGTGCCGGTCAGTGGCTCGGCAATGCCGGCCAGTTCCTGCTGGCGTGCCGCCGACAGCCGCGGCGCGCGCTCGGCGAAGGCCATCAGCGCCGCCTGTTCTTCCGGTCGCAGCGGCTGCGGCGGGGCCAGCACGCTGTCGATGGTGGGCGGAGGCGGCAGGTACAGCACCGGTGCATGCACCACCACGGTACCGGCCACCAGGTCGCCGAGGCGGCGGCCGTGGGAATCGAACAGGCTGCTGATCAGGCCCAGTGCATAGCCGAACGGCAGCATGTCCACGGTGCGCAGCAGGTTGCGGGTGATGGCGGCCATCCAGCCCACCGGCGCGCCATCGCGCGCGAGCACGTGCAGGCCCAGTGCGCGCTTGCCCAGGGTGCGGCCCCACCGCGCTTCGCAGACGATCGGGTAGGCCCAGTAGACCAGGAACATCAGCACCAGGCCGAGCCCGGAGCCGAACGAATCCAGCAGTGCCAGCGGAATCGACATCAGCACCAGCACCGCGATGCGCACGCCCAGATCGATCAGCCAGGCCATCGCCCGGGGCACCGGGCCGGCCGCCGGCAACTGCAGCGGCACACCCTCCGGCGTCACCACCTCGCGGTAGGTATCGAGCATCGGTGCGGCCATCAGTGCGATGGCCTTCGTTGTGGGCGGCGGAGTCCTCTCCGGCAGGCAGCCACAGGCATGGGGGTCTCGACAGGTCCTGGTCGGGCCCAGACTTTAGCAGAGCCGCATGGCGGCGTTGGCCGTTCAGCCCAGGTATTCGTCCTTCAGCCGCACGTAGTGGTCGGCCGAATAGTGCAGCGACTCGATCTCCTTGTCGCTCAGCGTGCGCGCCGGGCGGGCCGGGTTGCCCACCCAGAGCTCACCTTCACCGACCACCTTGCCCGGGCCGACCACCGCTCCGGCACCGACGAAGCCATGGCGTTCCACACGGGCGCCATCGAGGATGCACGCGCCCATGCCGATCAGGCTGTAATCACCGATGGTGCAGGCGTGGATGATGCAGCCATGGCCGACGGTCACGCCTTCGCCGATCAGGGTCGGGTAGCCGGCCTTGTTGTACGGGCTGTGGTGGCTGACGTGGATGATGGTGCCGTCCTGCACATTGGTGCGCGCACCGATGCGGACGTAATTGACGTCGCCGCGGATGATCGTACCCGGCCACACTGATACGTCCTCGGCCAGTTCCACGTCACCGATGAGGGTGCAGGCCGGATCGATGTACACGCGCTCGCCGAGGACGGGCATCTTGTCGCGGAAGGGGCGCAGCGGGTTCATCGGTGTCTCCGGAAATCAGGGCGTTCACCGCGATGATACCTGCGTGGTAGTGCCGGCCGCTGGCCGGCAACGTCATGGGCGTACCTGGAATTCTGCGGTTGCCGGCCAGCGGCCGGCACTACCCGAGTCAGGTGCAGCCGCTCAGATCGGCGCGTGCTCGGCCAGCATCTGCCGGAACAGCTCATCCAGCCACGCCGCATCACCGTGTCCAGCGGGCAGCTGCGGCGCCTGCGCAGTCCGGATGGCCAGTTCACGATCGATGAAATCGCTGATCGCCGCGATGCGTGGTCCGGCACTGACCTCGGCACTGGCGCGTTTAACTGCCAGCAGGGCATCGATGGCTTCACGCACCGGGCCGTGCGTCAGCAGCCGGTCCAGCATGTCCTCGAAGGCCATCGGCGGGGGGGTCTGTTCGTGCTCGATCCACTGGCAGGCCAGCAGTGGGCGCAGCACGTACAGGTACTTCTTCGTGCGTACCGTTTCGCCACGCAGGTAACCGCGATGGTTCGAGCGCGCCATGTTGAAGTAGTGCCACCACGTGCCCAGTGGTGAATAGAACGACTCAGCTGCCTTCCAAAGCTGCGGCACTGCGGTGTGATCCTGCTGGTAGATGATCGGCGAGCGCAGCCATTCAATCAGTGTCGGATTGGATTTTGAAACCAGGCGCAATGCCTTGCGCAGGTCCCAGCCGCTGACATCGAGCTCATCGTCGATCGGCAGCTCGATCACGTCCCGCTGCGCATCGCCGGGGCCGGTGCTCTCGTTGACGGTGAGATACCACGGCTGGCGATGCACGTAGATGAAGCGTGCATCGTAATCGCTGTCCGGCGAAGAGAAGCCCCAGCCACGGCTGCCGGACTCGCACGCCAGCAGAACGCGCACGTCGTGTCGCTGTTCGATGTCGGCGAGGCTGGAAAGAATGGCGGCGCGCTTGTCCGGCGCGATCGGGTGGATGTCGTCCATGCAGTCGTGATCCGTTGATGTCGAGCGTGCCCGACTGTAGCGCAGTTGCGCACGGGTAGTGCCGGCCGCTGGCCGGCAACCTCAATGGGCGCACCTGGAATTCTGCGGTTGCCGGCCAGCGGCCGGCACTACCGGCTAGGGTTCGTAGCTGTAGCCCATGCCGTACACCGAACGGATCGGTTCGCCTTCCATGCCGGCGTCGGCCAGCTTGCGGCGCAGGTTGCGCACATGGCTGTCGACGGTGCGGTCGACCACCACGCGGTGGTCCAGGTAGAGGCGGTCGAGCAGCTCATCGCGCGCCCAGATCCGGCCGGGCGTGGCCAGCAGGGTGCGCAGCAGGCGGTATTCCACCGGCGTCAGGTCCAGGCCCTTGCCGTTCCAGGTGGCGCGTGCCGCCGGTTCGTCGATATGCAGCCCGCTGTTGGCGCGTGCAGCGGGGTCCGGGCGGTAACGGCGCAGCACCGCCACCACCCGCGCCACCACCTCGCGCGGACTGAACGGCTTGCAGATGTAGTCGTCGGCACCGATGTCCAGGCCCAGCAGGCGGTCGATCTCTTCCACCCGCGCAGTGACCATGATCACCGGTACGTCGCTGCCGGCGCGCAGTTCGCGGCACAGGTCCACGCCATCGCGTTGCGGCAGCATCAGGTCCAGCAGCACCAGGTCGGGCTGGTAGCGGGCGAACGCGTCGATCACCTGGCCGCCATCGTCCACCCATTCGCTGGTCATGCCGGCGGCGGCCAGGTAGTCACGCAGCACCGAGGCCAGGCGTGGCTCATCCTCGACGATCAGGATCTTCGCGGACGCGGCGGGGGACAGGCTCATGCGGACTCCGGCAGGGTGACGACCACGCGCAGCCCGCCCAGCGGCGAGGGCTCGGCGTGGATATGGCCGTGGTGGGCGAGGATGATGTTGTGGCTGATGGCCAGGCCCAGCCCGCTGCCGCCGCTGGCGCGGTTGCGCGAACTCTCCACCCGGTAGAAGCGCTCGAACAGCAGCGCACACTTGTCGGCCGGTACGCCCGGCGCGGTGTCTTCCACGATCAGCTGCACGCCGGCAGGCACGCGCGTAGCCTGCACGCGCACGCGGCCGCCGCCATGGGTATAGCGCAGCGCATTTTCCAGCAGGTTGGCCAGCACCTGCTGCAGGCGGCGCTCGTCACCGGACACCTGCAGCGGTGTGGCGGACAGCGCTTCTTCCAGTGCCAGCCCCGCCGTGGAGAAGCGCACGCGCATGCCATTGAGCTCGCTACGCACCAGCGCCACCAGGTCCAGCGGGGCGAAGCGGTAGGCCAGGCCGCCGGACTGGGTCATCGACAGGTCGTGCAGGTCGTCGATCAGCTTGCCCAGCTGGCGGATCTCGCCCTGCAGGGCACCCAGGTTGGCGCGGTCCAGCGGGCGGATACCATCCTCGATGGCCTCCAGTTCGGCGCGCACCACCGCCAGCGGCGTGCGCAGTTCGTGCGAGATGTCGGCAATGAAGGCGCGGCGGTTGCGCTCGGTGTCGTCCAGCGCCTGCGCCATCCGGTTGAAGTCGTTGACCAGTGCATCCAGCTCGTCATCGCTGGTGCGCTCGATGCGGGTGGCGTAGTCGCCGGCGGCGAGCCGGTGGGTGGCGGCGGCCAGCTTGGCCAGGCGCTGGCGCAGCGCGCGCGACACCAGCCAGGCCAGCACTACGGTCACCAGCAGCAACGAGATGCCGATCACCCACCATGCGCGCATCTGGGTGTTGTAGAAATTCAGGTCGTTGGTAGCGATGACGGTCTGGAACGGCACCATGCCCAGCCAGCCGACGGTGTGTCCGTCCACCTGCACACTGTGCGGCTCGTCGTCGCTGATCGCGTCCGGGTTGCCGGCCACGAACCGATGCTGTGCATCGAACAGGCCCAGCCGCGAGGGAACGCCGGTCTGGTCGGACAGCGGCGGCACGGGCCCCTCGTGCCCATGGCCCAGGTCCGGGCGCAGCAGCCGCGCCCAGCGGTCACTGTCACCGCGCAGATGCTCCCAGCCGCCTTGCGTGCGGTACTCGCGCTGCAGGTGTGGCATCACGCGCTGCATGCGCAGGTCGCCCTGGTCGTTGAGGTAGTCCAGGAAGCCGGTCTGGAACGCCACGCGGCTGGCAATGCCGTTCACTGCCAGCACCAGCAGGCAGGCGGTGAAGATCGCGAGGAAGGTCTTCGCGGTCAGGCCGAATTTGAATCGAATCTTCGCCATCGCCGGGCCATTAGCGGCGCATGCGGCGCCGAAAGCAAGCGCCCGCTGAGCCGGTCGCACAATCTCCATATTCTCTGCACACTTTCACGGCAGCGTGCACGGGTCAACGAAAGGCCCCCACGCCCCCCATGTCACTCCTGCGTCCGCTGTTCCGCTCCCCCCGTGCGTTGTTGTTGCCCCTGCTGCTGGCCCTGGCGGCCTGCTCGGCGGGCAGGACCGAGGCCCCGGCCACCCCCGAAGTCGGCGTCGTCACCGCCCGCGCGCAACCGCTGGCGCTGCAGCAGACCCTGCCCGGCCGGGCGGTGCCGTTCGAGGTGTCCGAGGTGCGGCCGCAGATCGGTGGGCTGATCCGCCAGCGGTTGTTCACCGAAGGCCAGCAGGTCAAGGCCGGGCAGCTGCTGTACCAGGTCGATCCGGCGCCGTACCAGGCCGCCTTCGATACCGCGCGTGGCCAGCTGGCGCAGGCCGAGGCCGCTGTGCTGTCGGCGCAGCCGAAGGCCGAGCGCACCCGCACGCTGCTGGGCATGGACGCGGCCAGCAAGCAGGACGCCGACGATGCCACCTCGGCACTGAAGCAGGCCCAGGCCAACGTGATTGCCGCGCGCGCGGCATTGCAGGCCGCCCGCATCAACCTCGACCACACCCGGGTGACCGCACCGATCGACGGCCGCATCGGTACCTCCAGCGTCACCGCCGGCGCGCTGGTCGCCGCCGGCCAGGACGCGGCGCTGGCGACCATTCAACGGCTGGACCCGGTCTATCTGGATGTGACCCAGTCCAGCACGCAGATGCTGGCGCTGCGCAAGCAGCTCGACGCCGGCCTGGTGAAGGCCATCGATGGCAAGGCCCAGGTGAAGGTGCTGCTGGAGGACGGCAGCACCTATGCCCATGAGGGCACGCTGGAGTTCGTCGGCAGCGCAGTCGATCCAGGCACCGGCAACGTGGTGCTGCGCGCGGTCATTCCGAACCCGGAGGGCCTGCTTCTGCCGGGCATGTACCTGAAGGCGGTGTTGCCGATGGCCACCGATGCGCGTGCCCTGCTGGTGCCGCAGAAGGCGGTGCTGCGCAATGAACGTGGCGAGCCGCTGCTGCGCCTGCTCGACGCAGAGGATCGCGTGGTTGAGCGGCGGGTCAGTACCGGCCAGGTGGTGGGCAACCAGTGGCAGATCACGCAGGGCCTGAAGGCTGGCGAGCGGGTGATCGTCAGCAACGGCAGTGCGGTAGCGCTGGGCCAGCAGGTGAAGGCGGTGGCGGCCACCACGGCGCAGCTGGCGGCGATGCCGGCGGTCGACCCGAACGGCAACACCGACGAAAAGTCGCACTGAGGCCTGCCGCGCATGGTTCGTTTCTTCATCGACCGGCCGATCTTTGCCTGGGTGATCGCCATCGCGGTCAGCCTGCTCGGCCTGCTCGCGATCCTGATCCTGCCGGTGGACCGCTACCCGCAGATCGCCCCGCCCACCATCACCATCCGCGCCACCTACACCGGCGCCTCGTCGCAGACCGTGGAAAACGCGGTCACCCAGGTCATCGAGCAGTCCCAGCAGAGCCTGGACCACCTGATGTACATGACCTCGACCAGTGCTTCCGATGGCTCGGCGCAGGTCAACCTGGTGTTCGCCACCGGCACCAACCCGGACACCGCGCAGGTGCAGGTGCAGAACCAGCTGCAGGCCGCGATGGCGACGCTGCCGCAGGCGGTGCAGCAGAACGGCCTGACCATCACCAAGTCCAGCGGTTCGATCTTCGAGGTGCTGTCGTTCACCAGCGAAGACGGCAGCATGGACAACTTCGATGTCGCCAACTTCATGGAAGCGCGCATCGACGACCAGATCAGCCGCGTCAGCGGTGTCGGCAACATCCAGCCGATCGGCCAGGAATACGCCATGCGGATCTGGCTGGACCCGGAAAAGATGCGCCAGTACGCGCTGATGCCGTCGGACATCGAGACCGCACTGCAGGCGCAGAACACCGACGTGTCGGCCGGTGAACTCGGTGGCCAGCCGGCGCTGAAGGGCCAGCAGCTGGACGCGACCGTGACCGCGCGCAGCCGCCTGCACACGCCCGAGCAGTTCGCGCAGGTGGTGCTCAAGGCCGATGCCAATGGCAGCGTGGTGCACCTGGGCGACGTGGCGACGATCGGCCTGGGCCCGGAAAGCTATGACAGCATCAGCACGTTCAACGGCAAGCCGTCGGCCTCGCTGGGCATCGAGCTCAACGCCGGTGCCAACGCCATCGCCGTCTCCAAGGCCGTCGAGGCACGGCTGCAGCAGCTGCAGAAGTACTGGCCGCATGGCTACACCTACCACGTGGCGTTCACCACCACGCCGTTCGTGACCATCTCGCTGAAGGAAGTGGTGATCACCCTGATCGAGGCGATCGCGCTGGTCGTGCTGGTGATGTACCTGTTCCTGCAGAACTGGCGGGCCACGCTGGTCCCGACCATCGCGGTGCCGGTGGTGCTGCTGGGCACCTTCGGCGTGCTGGCCGCCTTCGGCTATTCGATCAATACGCTGACCATGTTCGCGCTGGTGCTGGCCATCGGCCTGCTGGTGGACGACGCCATCGTGGTGGTGGAGAACGTGGAGCGGGTGATGACCTTCGAAGGGCTGGCACCGAAGCCAGCCACGTTGAAGGCGATGGGCCAGATCACCGGCGCGCTGGTCGGCATCGTGCTGGTGCTGACCGCGGTGTTCCTGCCGATGGCGTTCTTCAGCGGTGTCACCGGCGTGATCTATCGCCAGTTCTCGGTGACGATCGCCGCTGCGATGATCCTGTCGGTGCTGGTGGCGATGACCATCACCCCGGCGCTGTGCGGCAGCATCCTGCACCAGATTCCCAAGGGCGGCCATCCGCATGGCGACCACGCTGGCGAGCCGGGCCTGCTGGGCAAGTTCTTCATCTGGTTCAACCATCGCTTCGAGCGCACCTCCAACCGACTGCGCCATCGCGTCGACCGCTTCCTCGGCCGGCGCACGCTGGGCGTACTGTTCTACCTGGTGCTGAGCGTGGCCACCGGCCTGTTGTTGTGGCACCTGCCGGGCGCGTTCCTGCCCGATGAAGACCAGGGCATGCTCAACGCGCTGGTGAAGCTGCCCGCCGGGTCCACCCTGGAGCAGACCCGTGCCGTGATGGATCGCCTGAGCGCCGCCGCGGTGAAGGACGACAGCGTACTGTCAATCCAGGCCACCGCCGGTTTCAGTGTCAGCGGCAGTGGCCAGAACGTCGGCCAGGCCTTCATCCGGCTCAAGGATTGGGACGACCGCAAGGACGATGCCGATACCATCGCCGCGCGCTTGACCGCGGCCATGGCCAGCGTGCCCGATGCGCAGGTGTTCATCACCTCGCCACCGGCCATCCTCGGCCTCGGCGATGCCGGTGGCTTCACCCTGGAACTGCAGGACGAAGGCGGTGCCGGCCATGCCGCCGCCGTGGCCGCGCGCAACACGCTGCTGAAGGACGCTGCCAAGGATCCGAAGCTGGTCAACGTGCGCTACGCCAGCCTGGAAGACGCGCCGGTGTACGCGGTGAAGGTGGACGACGCCAAGGCGCAGGCGATGGGCGTCAATCCGCAGGACATCAATGACACCTTGAACGCCGCGCTGGGTGGCGACTTCGTCAACAACTTCATCTACAAGGGCCGCATCAAGAAGGTGTTCATCCAGGGCACGGCCGAAGCCCGCATGCAGCCGCAGGACATCGAGCGCTGGAGCGTGCGCAACCAGGCCGGGCAGATGGTACCGCTGTCGTCGCTGGTCAGCGCGCACTGGACCAGTGCGCCGGCCGCGCTGCAGCGCTACAACGGCGTCTCGGCGATGGAGATCACCGGCCAGCCGGCACCGGGCGTCAGTTCCGGCGAGGCGATGGCCGAGATCGCACGCCTGGCCGACACGCTGCCGGAAGGCTTCAGCCATGCCTGGTCGGACATGGCCTACCAGGAACAGCTGTCGGGGAACCAGGCGCCGATGCTGTATGCCATCTCGCTGCTGTTCGTGTTCCTGTGCCTGGCCGCGCTGTATGAAAGCTGGGCGGTACCGTTCGCGGTGATGCTGGCAGTGCCGGTGGGCGTGTTCGGCGCCGTGCTGATGATGAACCTGCGTGGCCTCAACAACGACGTGTACTTCCAGGTCGGCCTGCTGACCACGATTGGCCTGGCTGCGAAGAACGGCATCCTGATCGTCGAGTTCGCGCGCATCCTCGAGCAGCAGGGCAGGCGCACCCGCGACGCGATCCTGCAGGCGGTCTACCTGCGGCTGCGCCCGATCGTGATGACCTCGCTGGCATTCCTGATGGGTGTGCTGCCGCTGGTGTTCGCCACCGGCGCCGGTTCGGCCGCGCGCCGTTCGCTGGGTACCGGCGTGGCCGGCGGTACGGTCGCCTCGATGGTGCTGGGCATGTTCTTCGTGCCGTTGTTCTACCTGCTGGTGCGCCGCCTGTTCCCGGGCCGCGCGCCGGCCGACGCCACTGCCCCGGAGGCACGCCCATGAAGCCGATGCTGCTGCGCGCCCTGGCGGCCGCAACGATGACCACCGTGCTGGGCGGCTGCGTGAGCATGGCCCCGCACTACCAGCGCCCCGAGGCGCCGGTGCCGGCACAGTTCGCCAATGCCGCCACCGGCGAGACCGGGCCAGCACTGGCGATGCCGGCCTGGCGCGAGGTGTTCCTGGAGCCGCGCCTGCAGCAGGTCATCGCGCTGGCACTGCAGAACAACCGCGACCTGCGCGTGGCGGTGCTGCAGGTGGAGAAGGAACGCGCGCAGTACCGCATCCAGCGCGCGGCGCTGCTGCCGTCGGTGGATGCCAGCGGCAGCGTGACCCGTTCGCGGGTGAGTGATGCCAACAGCGAGATCGGCGTCAGCCAGGTGACCGAATCCGATGCCGTGCAGGTGGGCTTCAGCAGCTGGGAACTGGACCTGTTCGGGCGCATCCGCAGCCTGAAGAACGAGGCGCTGCAGAGCTGGCTGGCCAGTGCCGAGAACCAGCGTGCGGCGCGCACCAGCCTGGTCGCCGAAGTGGCCACGGCCTGGCTGGCGCTGGCGGCCGACGAGCAGTCGCTGGCGTTCACCCGGCAGACGCTGGACAGTCAGCAGCAGACCCTGCAGCGCACCGAGGCCCGCCATGCACAAGGCCTGGCCTCGGGCCTGGACCTGTCGCAGGTGCAGACCAGTGTGGACGCCGCGCGCGCTGCGCTGGCCAGGCTGCAGACCCAGCAGGCGCAGGATTGTGATGCGCTGCAGTTACTGGTGGGTGCTCCGCTGGACGCGGCATTGCTGCCCAGCGCACAGGCACTGGACGGCACCGTGGCGCTGGCGCCGTTGCCTTCCAACCTGCCCTCGAGCGTGCTGCTGCAGCGTCCGGACGTGCTGTCCGCCGAACACGCGTTGCAGGCGGCCAACGCCGATATCGGCGCCGCGCGCGCCGCGTTCTTCCCGACGCTGACGCTGACTGCCAACTACGGCCACAGCTCCACCGCGTTGTCGACGCTGTTCTCGGCCGGCACCCGCGGCTGGTCGTTCGCGCCCAGCATCACGGCGCCGATCTTCCACGCCGGCGCGTTGAAGGCCTCACTGGATGCCTCGAAGATTGGCAAGGACATCGGCATCGCGCAGTACGAGAAGGCGATCCAGCAGGCCTTCAGTGAAGTGGCCGATGCCCTGGCCACGCGCGATCACCTGGCCGCGCAGGTGGACGCGCAACGTGCACTGGTCGCCGCCAGCCAGCGCAGCTACACGCTGGCCGATGCGCGCTATCGCACCGGGCTGGACGGCTATCTGCAGGCGCTGGATGCGCAGCGCAGCCTGTTTGCCGCGCAGCAGGACCTGATCGCGCTGCAGCAGCAGGAAGCGGGAAACCGGGTGACGCTGTTCAAGGTGCTGGGCGGTGGCGCAGACGCACGGTAACGCGCCCTGCTCTGGTAGGTGCCGACCTTGGTCGGCACGGAAGCATGGAGTGTCGCGATCTGATGATTCGTGCCGACCAAGGTCGGCACCCACCAAGGCAGATTCATGTGCCGACCCAAGTCGGCACCCACCAGAAGCGGACGGTGCTGCCTACGCCACGCGGCCCCGGCGTGCACGCTCCAGGTGCACCAGCAGCAGCGAGATTGCCGCGGGGGTCATGCCCGGGATGCGCTGCGCCTGGCCGATGGTCTGCGGACGCACGCGTTCCAGCTTCTGCAGGGCTTCGGCCGACAGCCCGCGCACCGTGGCGTAGTCGAAGGCTTCAGCGATCGGCGTGGCTTCATGCCGCTGCTGGCGCTCGATCTCCTCGCGCTGGCGGTCCAGGTAGCCGGCGTACTTCACGCCGATCTCCACCTGCTCGGCCACCTTGGCGTCGGCCACGGCCGGGCCCAGCGACGGCACCTGCATCAGCTGCGCGTAATCCAGCTCGGGGCGCTTGATCAGGTCCAGCACGTTGGTTTCGCGGCTGACCGCCACGCCCAGCGTGTCCTGCACTTCGCGGCCCAGCGCATTGGCCGGGGTCGCCCACAGCGCGCCCAGGCGCGCGCGCTCGGCGGCGACGGCGGCCTGCTTGGTCTCGAACGCGCTCCAGCGCTGGTCATCCACCAGGCCCATCTCGCGGCCGGCCGGGGTCAGGCGCTGGTCGGCGTTGTCCTCGCGCAGCTGCAGGCGGTATTCGGCGCGGCTGGTGAACATGCGGTACGGCTCGTTGGTACCGTGGGTGATCAGGTCATCCACCAGCACGCCCAGGTAGGCCTCGTCGCGACGCGGGCACCAGCCGTCCAGCCCACGCACCTGGCGTGCGGCGTTGAGGCCGGCCAGCAGGCCCTGCGCGGCGGCTTCTTCATAGCCGGTGGTGCCGTTGATCTGGCCGGCGAAGAACAGGCCGTTGACCAGCTTGGTTTCCAGCGAAGCCTTCAACCCGCGTGGATCGAAGAAGTCGTACTCGATCGCGTAGCCCGGGCGGGTGATGTGCGCGTTGCCGAAGCCGCGGATGCTGCGCACCATCTCCAGCTGCACGTCGAACGGCAGCGAGGTGGAGATGCCGTTGGGGTAGATCTCGACGATGCCCAGGCCTTCGGGTTCGACGAAGATCTGGTGGCTGGCCTTCTCGGCGAAGCGCACCACCTTGTCCTCGATGGACGGGCAGTAGCGCGGGCCGATGCCTTCGATCTGGCCGCTGTACAGCGGCGAGCGGTGCAGCGCGTCGCGGATGATCTGGTGGGTCTGTTCGGTGGTGTGGGTGATCCAGCAGCTGACCTGCTGCGGATGCTCGTCCACCGAACCCAGGAAGGACATCACCGGGCGCGGCAAGTCGCCGGGCTGCTCATCCATCACGCTGTAGTCCAGCGAGCGGCCGTCGATGCGCGGTGGCGTGCCGGTCTTCAGGCGGTCCACCTGGAACGGGCGCTCGCGCAGGCGCGCCGCCAGCGTGGTGGCCGGCGGGTCGCCCATGCGGCCGGCGGCGTACTGGGTCGGGCCGACATGGATCTTGCCGGCCAGGAAGGTGCCGGCGGTCAGCACCACGGCCTCGGCATCGAAGCGCAGGCCGGTCTGGGTGATGACCCCGCGCACGGCGTCGCCTTCGATGACCAGGTCATCGACGGCCGCCTGGAACACGGTCAGGTTGGCCTGGCCTTCAACGATGGCGCGGATCGCCATGCGGTACAGGTTGCGGTCGGCCTGGCAGCGGGTGGCGCGCACGGCCGGGCCCTTGGAGGCATTGAGGGTGCGCCACTGGATGCCGGCACGGTCGGCGGCATGCGCCATCGCACCGCCCAGGGCGTCGATTTCCTTGACCAGGTGGCCCTTGCCGATGCCTCCGATGGCCGGGTTGCAGCTCATCGCGCCCACCGTTTCGATGTTGTGGGTCAGCAGCAGGGTGCGCACGCCGGTACGGGCCGCGGCCAGCGCGGCTTCGGTGCCGGCGTGGCCACCGCCGATGACGATGACGTCGTAACGATGGAAGGACGGGTTCATGGGGCTGTTCAGCTGGGGGCGGGCGCGGCCGGGGCGGCGCCGGGGTGGCGATTTTAGCGCCATTCGGGGCCGCGGCGTCGGTGCCGGCCGGCCGGCGTCGAAATCAGCCCTAAAGTTGGCAGGATTATTGCAGATAACCCAATAGCACCCACCGTGGCTGGCGCCGCAGGCGCCCGTGACCGGAATTGGAACAGGGGCCGGTACAGGCGCACGGTGGGGGAGCAGAGGGCCGGCAGTCGGGGGACTGTCCGGCCCTGTTTTTTCGGGATTGCCGGGAAAGGCCCGACCACGCATGGCGTGGATCTACCGACGCTGGGGCTCTCTCCGGTTGGCGACCCGGCAAAACAGACGGCCCCGCAGTGCGGGGCCGTCTGTCTTCAGAGGTGCCGACATCCGACAGGGCCGGAACAGGGGGGATCCAGATGTTCCTGTCGGATATCGACGTAGAGATTTTTGCGGCGGCCCGTCTCGCTTTTTGTCACTTTGTGACGCGGGCCGTCACCGGTTCCGTAGAGTGCAACCTGGACCGGGTGAAATGCAAGACGGTTCAGCGCTCAACTGTGCGCTGCGTCCCACGATCCATGTTGCGCCAAGGGGAACCGTTCATCCTCGGCGCGCTCGGCGCCGGGGTCGGACGGGCCGGCGGTGGCGGCGCCGACGGCTGGATGTTCGACTGCGGCGGGCGACGCATCGAGTCCATGTTCCGCCACGGCGAACCGCCGTTGTACGACGGCCGCGGCGGCGGCGGCGGACGGTTCTCGCCACCGTTGCCGGGCGGGCGCGGTGGCGGACGGTGGTTGTGCGGCGGGCGGTAGATCGGGCGCGAGTAGTACGGATTGCCATAGCCGCCGTAGTAGCCGCCATAGCCGCCGTAGTAAGGGTAGCCGTAGTTGTAGGGATAGCCGGCCGGGTAGCGGTACTCCACCGACGGCGCACCGTGGTAGTAGCTGCCGCTGCGGCCACCGCCGACATAGTCGTAGGTGGTGCAGCCGGTCAGGGCCAGCAACAGGCCACCGGCAAGCATCAGGCGCGTTTTCATGGTGGGTCCCCCCAGAGGACGGGTTGTGCAGTCAGCTTCGTGCGCAGGCGTTGAATCGGCCCTTAACTTCACTGGCCAGGATGAATGGAGGTGAAGGCCCTCATGCTGGCATGACCTGTGCCGGGGTCGCCAGCGTGGGGCCATACGTTAATCTTGCGTCATGAGCGATTCACTGTTGCCCCGTGCCGACGATGTCCTGGCTGCCGCTGCGCGGATCGCGCCGCACGCCAGCGTGACCCCGGTGCTGCGCTCGCGCACGCTTGATGCGCTGGCCGGCGCGCAGCTGGCGTTCAAGGCCGAGCACCTGCAGCGCGGCGGCGCATTCAAGTTCCGCGGGGCCTGCAACGCGGTGTGGTCGCTGGATGCCGATCGCGCCCGTGCCGGCGTGGTCACCCATTCGTCCGGCAACCACGGCGCTGCCCTGGCCCTGGCCGCGCGCACCCGTGGCATTCCCTGCCACGTGGTGGTGCCCGAAGGTGCGGTGGCGGCCAAGCTGGCCAACATCGCCCGCCACGGTGCCACGCTCTGGCGCTGCCCGCCGACCATCGCCGACCGCGAGGCCGCCTGCGCCAAAGTACAGGCTGATACCGGCGCGACCCTGGTCCATCCCTATGCGGACCCGGCGGTGATGGCCGGGCAGGGCACCGCGGCCCTGGAGCTGCTGCACAGCGACGGTCCGTTCGACGTGCTGGTAGTCCCAGTCGGAGGGGGCGGCTTGGCCAGCGGTACCGCCCGGGCCCTGCAGTTCGCCAGCCCGCAGACCCGGCTGGTGCTGGCCGAACCGGCCGGTGCCGACGACACCGCGCGCTCGCTGGCCGCAGGCGAGCGCCAGGGCGCGTTCACCCCTGACACCATCTGCGACGGCCTGCGTACCCTGATCGGCGCCCCCAACTTCGCGCTGCTGCGCGCGGCCGGCGTCGAGGTGATCGTGGTCGACGACGCCGCCATCATGGTCGCGATGCGCCTGCTGTGGGAGGTGCTCAAGCAGGTGGTCGAGCCGTCCTCGGCCACCGTGCTGGCCGCGGTGCTGGCACAGCCGCAGCGGTTCGCCGGCCTGCGGGTGGGCCTGGTGCTGTCCGGTGGCAATGTCGACCTGCCCGCGCTGCGTTGGGGGGCGCCTTGAGCCGCGACCGGCACCGGCCCCGCACCGGCCTGCTGGGCTGGCTGTGGCGGCTGTTCGTGCTGCTGGTGGTCTGGCTGCTGGGCGTGACCGCCTGGATCGTCTGGGTGGGGGAGCGCGACCAGGCAGCCAAGGCCGACGCCATCATCGTGCTCGGTGCGGCGGCCTATGACGCCAAGCCGTCGCCGGTCTTTGAAGAACGCATCCGTCATGGCCTGGATCTCTATGAAGCCCGGTACGCGCCACTGCTGATCTTCACCGGCGGCTACGGTGGCACCGGCGCGCGCTTTTCCGAATCGCAGGTGGCGCGGCGCTATGCGCTCAAGCATGGCGTGCCGGACGATGCGATCCTGATCGAGACGGCCTCGCGCAACACCGTGCAGAACCTGGTCGAGGCCAAGCGGCTGATGGACCAGCGCGACCTGCACCGGGTGATCATCGTCAGCGACCCGTTGCACATGGCGCGCGCGCTGCGCCTGAGCAAGGCGCTGGGCATCGATGCGCTGGCCTCGTCCACGCCCAGCACGCGCTTCCGCAGCTTCCACACCAGCTGGCGCTTCCTGGTGCAGGAAATCTATTTCTTCCACCGCGACCTGGTGCGGCCGCCGCTGAGTTCGCCGGCCAATACCTGAGGGCGGAAACCTGATTTGGGCGGGTGCCATGCGGTAGTGCCGGCCGCTGGCCGGCAGACGCCCATCGTGGAATCGTGAGGTTGCCGGCCAGCGGCCGGCACTACCAGCCGGTCAGGTCTGCCTGCGCCGGATCGGGATCGCCGACACCGCCCGGATTGGGTGGGTGCCGACCAAGGTCGGCACCTACCGGGCGATTCGCGCACGGTGTGGCATGCGGTAGTGCCGGCCGCTGGCCGGCAGATGTCCATCGTGGAATCG
>NZ_JBMRGI010000028.1:0-61726 GCF_049384345.1 Stenotrophomonas sp. CASM110 | reverse complement strand
GTTGATCGGCTTGACCAGATCCAGCGGCTCCGGTGCATCCGGTATGCGGCTGCAGGCGCCGAGTGCACCCACCAGCGTGAAGACCAGGCCGACGCGCAGCCAGCGGCGGATAGCCAGCATGATTCAGATCCTTTGGCTCCCTGCCATGGGCTTCAACCCTAGCGGGCAGCCTCTTGCACTGCAACCGGGCAAAGAAGAAGGCAGAGCCTGCGCCCTGCCTTCCTCATGCGACGCGCGACGGCGCGGGGCCTTGCGTCAGCGCCTTACAGCTGGATGCGCGCCACGCTCTCGTCAGCGCCCTTGTCATCCTTCTCGCCGTTCTTGATGCTCACGAACAGCACGTTGTTCTTCGCATCCAGCGCCAAGCTGTTCGGGTGGGTCGGCACCTTGTAGGTCGCCACCTTCTGGTAGCTGTCGCTGTTGTATGCGGTCACCGTTCCGGCTTCGCGGTTGGTCACGTACAGGCGCTTGCGCGGTGCATCCAGCAGGATGCCCAGCGGGCCGGCATCGGTCGGGATGCTGGCCAGTTCCCTGCCGGTACTGCGGTCCAGCACCAGCACGCGCTGGCCCGGATGCTTGCTGACCAGGCCGCTGCTCTTGGCCTGGTAGCCACGCAGGAATTCCGAGCCCTGGTCGGTCACGAACAGGCGCTTGCCGGCCGGGTCCAGCGCGATGTTCATCGGCTGCTCGGCGGCGATCCTGTGCTGCGCCACTACCTTGTTCGAATCGGTGCCCACCACCACCAGGTCGGCCAGCAGGTTGCTGGTGTAGACGCGCTTGTTGGCCGCATCCAGCGCCAGGCCCGGCGCCTTGGCATTGCCCAGGCCGTCGATGGTGTTGATCACCTTCAGCGTGGTGGTATCGATCACGAACAGCACGCTGCTCACGTCCGGCTGGCTGCTGTGGCCGGTCACGTACAGGCGGTTGGCCGCGCTGTCGACCACCAGCTCGCGCAGGTCGTGGGTGTAGGCGGCCTTGCCGTCCTTGCCGGTCTTCTTCTCCATCAACTGGATGGTGCCCACGGCCTTGTTCTGCGCGGTGTCGACCACCGTCACCGACAGGTCCACGGTGTTGCCCACGTACAGGCGGTTGTGGGCGTCATCCAGCACCACGCCGAAGGCTTTGCGCTCCAGCGGGATGCGGGTTTCCACGGCCAGCGTGGCCGGGTTCAGGCGCAGCACCTGGGCCGGGCCGGCGTCATCGCCGAAGCCGCCGGAGGAGGCCACGAACACGGCGTTCTGCTTCGGGCTGTAGGCCAGCTCGTACAGGCCCTTGGCCACGGCCTGGCGCTGCACAGCGGCGGTGGTAGCACTGGCAGCGGGTGCGTTGTCGGCGAACGCGGAGGGCACGCCGAGGCTGAGCGAAACGGCAACGGCCAGGGCGGCCGAGCGGAAGAGAGGATTACGGAACATGCGAGCGTCCTTGAATGGGCACGGGAGGGTGTCCTGGCTCGCTGGGCCGTACTGCGACGGCCCGCCCCGCATCTGTCTGCGCGGGTGGGCTGGCTGGGGTTGCGGGGGAATGGTAGCAGGTGGAGGGCGTGACGTGCGCCGGCGCGGGCATGGCCGACGCTCGACCTCGATGCTGCGCCCGCGGCTATGCCATCCGTGGACCGTGGCTCTGCTGAAGCTGCTGCTCCTCCTGCAGGCGCTGCGCGTCTCGCTGCGGCTCGTTCTGCTGCAACTGCGCGACGCGATCGAACGAGGCCTCCACCGGTGCCTGCGCAGCCAACTCCGCCGGCATGCTGGCGCGCTGGTGTGCCGGGTCACTGCGGTCACCCTGCACGATGAACAGCTTCGGTGCGGTATCACCGCG
Organism: Stenotrophomonas sp. CASM110; assembly: GCF_049384345.1. Classification (NCBI taxonomy): domain Bacteria; kingdom Pseudomonadati; phylum Pseudomonadota; class Gammaproteobacteria; order Lysobacterales; family Lysobacteraceae; genus Stenotrophomonas; species Stenotrophomonas sp. CASM110. The sequence goes on along the minus strand of NZ_JBMRGI010000028.1, from coordinate 59,911 downwards.
CTGCTCGCCCAGCACCACTTCGTCCACGCGCGAGAATTGCTGCTCCTTCGACAGCGCGAGGAGGCTGGCACTGACATTGCCGTTGCGTGCACCGAAAGCGCCGAGGTCGGCCACCTGCTGGTGGATCTGGTTGAGGCGGGCATGATCGTCGTGCGCCGGGTCTGCGGGCGTGCCGCTTGGCGCGAGCACGCTGTTGCCGCGCCACTGCTCGCCGTTCTCGGTGAACATCCACTCGCGGAACGTCTGCTTCGGCATCGGGTTCCACTGCACCCTGTCCAGCTCGCTGCCCTTCACCTGCTGCGGAATGGCGTTGACGGCGCGGATGTTGTCCAGGACCCTGGTGGCGCCCTCGTAGTTGGTGATCTCCCCGGCCAGCCCGACCGGGCGCAGGCCTGCGTGGTTCAGGGCACCCCAGGCGAAATCGGTGCAGGCGTTGGAGAAGAAGTCGTAGTTCATGTCGAAGCCGTGCTTCCTCGGGTCTGCCGAGAACTCGAGGATGCGGTCGTACTGCGCCTTGCTGATCTCGATCGTGCGCTCGAAGCGGGGTTTGTCGTAGACCGACACGTCCATGTCATCGACTTTGCCCCTGTTCGGCTCGTCCTTGGTGCCTGCATGGGTGAAACCAATGCTCTCCGGCAAGGGTTCACCCGAACGGCGCAGCGACAGGAACATGTGCCCCGCGAACGAAGGCTCCAGCAGAAACCTGTTTCCCTCGGCATCACGGCCGTAGCGCGGCGTGCCGGGGGCCGCCAGATGGATGGTTACGCTGTAGCGTTCGGCATCGTCCTTGTGCATGTCTACTTTCCTAGTGATTGGTAGCCAACGATCAGTTCTGCGTTCAGGCCGTCCAGCTGGGGTCGATCCTCCACAAGGTCGACCCGCAGAACGTAGCGCCCGGGTGCAATGCCTCCGACCTGCGCCAGCTGCAGCGTGCGATAGAGCACGTCTTCAGAGTACAACCCGGCCTCGGCCAAGCTGTTGATGTCCACACTCCCCGTCGTCAGGTCTGTGACCACGCCATCATCCCCGATCTTCTGCGAGTCGCGTCCATCGCGGGTACGCTGCCAGAGCTGTACATGACGAGCCGCGCTGCCATCAATCCGCTCCAGGCGCAGCCGCGTTGGCAAACGTCCGAGAGTGATCTTCTCCGAAGCATCCAGCAGCCGTCGCGCGTCGGTATCCTGCAGCCGCAGCCCGATGTTCAGTATCGGAATAGCCGGCTTCTGGGGTGCCGGCAAATCAAACGTGACCTCGGCAATCCGACCGGCCTTCTGCAACTGCACGGCCCGCGTGAAGGGCACAACCGTGCGGGCCTCGGCCTGTGCGCGCGTCAGCAAGGGCGGGGCAACCTCAGGGGCTGGTGACGCACGGCATGCCGCCAGCGCGCCTAGCACCGCCAGTACCATCAGCCCCCGCCGCAGTGGTCGCGTCATTGCTCCTTCAACCGCAGCGAATCGGCTACATCGGTCTTGGCCGCCACCTCGGTGGCGATGCTGGCGCGGCGGTGCCCTGGGTCGTTGCGGTCGCCCTGCACGATGAAGATGCTTTCGGCGGCATGGCTGTTCTGGGTCGGTTGGCTGAGCAGCACGTGGTCCACGCGCGAGAGATTGTTCTGCTTGGCCAGCACCAGCAGGCTGGCGCTGATGCGCTGGCTGGCTGCATCGAACGGGCGGCCGTGCGCGGCGTCCAGCTCCGCTACCTTCTGGATCAGCTGCGAGAACAGGCGGTGGTCCGGATGCGAAGGGTCCAGCAGCGTGCCGGCCACTTCGATCGGCGTTGGCGGCGGCTCATCGCTGGCGCGGTCGCCCTGGCGATGATGCTCGGCCTCGCGCTCGGGCATCGCATGATGGGTCTCGGCATTCAGATCGCTGCGCGGAAACGGCGCGGCAATGCACTGGATCTCTGGCAGGTTGAACAGCACCGCGAACTCGCCCAGGTTGCTGCCGCCATCCAGCGGCGCCGGCAGCGAATGCAGGCCGGCGTAGTGCAGGGCCGCCCAGACGAAATCGCTGCAACGGTTGATGGTGGCCGGGCGATCCACATCGAATTCGAACTCGGCCGGCTCCTCGGCGAAATCACGCAGGCAGCCGTAATGCTCCTCGGTGATTTCCAGGGTGCGGCTGTAGTACGGATCCAGGTGCTCGTCGGCATCGTCGTGGCGCACCTGCGCGTACTGCACGCCGGTGCGGATTTCGCCCGGCGCCTGGCGCGGCGGCGCGAAACCGTAGCTGTGAGCCTCGTCACCCGCAGCGACCTGCATGTACATGTGGCCGCGCGGCGAGATGCCCCCACTTTTCAGCGGGGTGCCGGGGGCGGCCAGATAAAGGGTTGCGGTGTAGCGTGTTGCCTGCTCCATGCCTGCTCAGCCTTGTTGGGTACTGCGGTCCTGGGCGGATGATGGCATAGGTGGGATGGGCGGCAGGTGGAGGAATTGAGGACGCCGATCACGACTTGCTGAATATGTGAGCCAGCGTCCAGTACTGGATCCGGGCGTGAGCAAGGTCCGGCAACGACTGGAGCTTGCCATTCCACCGTTCTATAGTCGTTTCGATCATGCAAGGGAATCGCCCATGAGCAGAGCACCGGCTTGCCGGCTTGCCTACTTCGTCCTGGTGGCCGTGCTCAGCACCACCGCCTGCGCGAAGGCCCCATCCACGGAAAAGGACCCGAACGGAACCCCCATGTCCGAAACCGCAACCAGCCCACGTACGGTGGGCGGACAGACCTACACGACGCAGCCGGTGGAAGCTCGGCTTGGCCCGCACCGCTTCATGTTCCCGGCCAACCTCTACTACAACCAGACGGGCCCCCTGGCCGATGGGGGCGTCATGCTCACGGTGTTCTGGCCGGATTTCGATGCAGCGCCCCCCGGTGACCGCCCGGTGCGCAGCACGCAGGACAGCCGGCGGCAGGTGCTGGTCGAGCTTAGGTACATTGATCGCGTTCCCATCCAGAACTATCTGGCGCGTCGGTCCAGTAGCGAAGCCACCAGCGCGCCGGGATCACTGGAGCGAAGGGACCCGGTAGATAACCTTGCGCTGCGCGTTGCACAACCCGAGCGCTGGGGTCTGACGCCGTATGCGATTGACCCATCGTTGATGGCAGCCTATGCAAAGGACTCGGAGGCTGCGCTGGGCAGGCCTTACGTGCACAACCCGGGGATGGAGCCAGACTGGTATGTGGCCCGCTCGGCGGAGGGGCAACTGACGACGTTCATCAGCTGCGACCCGGCAGATCGCATTCCTGACGGGCTCACGATTCAGGGCAAGACACTTGAACGCGCCGGAGAAGGCCAGATCGCAATGTGCCGCCATTCCATCGTGGATGTGGGCGACAGCATTGCCATCGAGATGAACTATGCACGCGTCATGCTGAGCGACTGGCAGCGTCTGGAAACCAGCGTGCGTGATCTTCTGAGCCGATATCGCGTTCAGCCGTAAACCGCATCTCAAGGATGAATCATGAGCGGACTTACCGATAAGGACATTCGTGTCCTGTCCTCCTACGCGAAGGAGGGAAATCGCGAGCTGTATTGGAACTATCTCGCGCAGCTTCCCGAAAATGATGGCTACGGACTGCTGGCGTTGGGTGTTGTGCGCAACGACAGCCTCCCCGGCCGGGTGGCCAATAGCTTTGCGACCGCCGTTGCCGAGCAACAGGCCACGCTGTTCGGCAACGAGAAGAACGTAGCGTTCACCGAACGCAGGCAAGAAACCTTCGGCCAGGATCTGATCAGGAACGACCTGGCGGAGCGCAGAAGTTGGATGGAGGCCGGCAGGCCCGATCTGGCACTCAACCTGCCCTACACCAGCACGCTCAAATCCCACGATGTTTCGTTCGAAAAGAACGACCTCAATGTGAACTGCTGGACGCCGCGCTTGCTGCTGGTGTCCACGGAGCACAAACGCGGTGAGCAGGCAGCCGAGAAGGTCTGGCAGAACATGTTGGACAACAGCGCTGCCGGCGCATTCCGTGCCGGCAAGACGGCCGTCAGCGTGCACCTGGATATGCCGCAGCCCGCTGGACATTTCTACTTCGTTGAGCTGAGCAAGTTCGAGGGCGCAGCGCTCCTGCAGCGCGACGCCGTCGATCCGAACGTGATTGGTACCAAGTTCGACTATCACAGCTACGACCCCAGGGACGGCAGCTGGAACCGCACAGTGGGCGTTCCCCCGCTCGAAAGAACAGCCAAAGAGACCGATCCCGCCGAGATTTCCGCGTTGAACGAGACCCGCGAAGTTCGCTTGGAACGCGAGGCCAAGGCGAAGCAGTTTCATCCTGAAGATCCCTACAGAGAGATCGCCAAGAGCCCACGCGTGGTGTCTACGCAGGAACCCGAGCCTCTCTTTACGGAAGGTCGCCGACTCGCAGCGATAGAGCCGGGCAGCCCGGACTACGCGCTCCATCGGCAGATTCGCCAGGGCGTCGCTGCACTGGACGAGAAGCACGGCCGCCCCTTCGACGCGACCAGTGAGAACCTCGCCGCCAGCCTGACAGTGAAGGCACGCGAGCAGGGTCTGGAACAGGTGGACCATGTGGTGCTGAGCAACGCCACGGCCAATCAGCCGGCGGGTCGCACCATCTTTGTTGTACAAGGCGACCTATCTGACCCCGCCCACCTACGTGCAGGGATGCCCACTGCCGTGGCTGCACAAACGCCGGTGGCTGAGTCGCTGCAGCAACTGGCTGTGGTGGGCGATCAGCGCGAGCTCGCCCGCCAGAATGCGCAGCAGGCGCTGGATGCACGTACGCAGGAACAGCAGAGCCACGCCATGCGCATGGGCTGATCGCCCAGGTCAAGGCGGCCTTCCTCCGGGCCAGAGGTCGCAGCCCCTGGGACCTCCCCAGGTCATCCTCCCCTGCTTCGGGAGGATGACCATGACCAAGATCGACCCCGTATGGCTGGAAGCCTTCGACAGGGAACTTCTCTACCTGTTCGCCATCGATCATGGCGACGCCGGCATGGATGAGTACCTGCTGGGTTGCTACGCAGACCTTCCGCCACACGAGGCGGCGCTGGCGTTCGGCAGCGACTACGACCTGGAGCGCGACGATGCGCTGTGGCCACGGCCAGGCGTGGCGCTGCAAAGTTAAGCCGTGTCGCAATCGGCCAACTTCGGACCTCAGCCATGCGGGCGGATTGTCGCTTTTGAGACCCCGACCCTCTGCAAACCGTGCTTTTCAATGCGCATTCGGGCGGTAACTTAACACCGGCCGAAACCGCTGCGCCGCAAGGGTTCTGCCGCGCGCGCGCCATGCAACAATGCCGTAAGCGTCAGCATTTGCGGCCTCTGCGGCCTGCGGTTTCTTGGCATCTCGCGACCATGCGAGTACACCTTGGCGTGCCACCGGAAAAGGGTGGCGCGGGACTCGAAAACCCGTCTCTGTACCAGATGTATGCGCTTGCCGGCCGGCGTCACCTTTTGTGTGGCGCCGGCTGGCAATCCGTTCGCGTTCCATGGCGGGCGGTGCGTGGGGATCTTCGGATCCGCCGGTCTGGTACATACCGGTTTTCGAGCCCGCACCGTCCGCCACCTTTATCAGTGGCGCTGCTGTCTGTCCTGTACGGAGCATTGCCATGAACACATCGGACTTCCGTTCCCTGCACGCGCAATACGATCCGGACAACGCCGAACCCGCGCGCGAACGATCCGTCGATCCCAACGCCTTCGTCGCCACGCTACGCCGTATCGGGACCGGTGCGGCTGCGGATGGCCAGCCTTGGCCGGAACGGCATCAACTGCCTGGGCGCTGTCTACAGCTGGCTGATGCGGATTGCGCGCTGGCGGGGCTGCGCGTGGTGGCCGAGCTGATGCTGGCTGCGGAGCGCACTCGACAGAACGGTGCGCCCGAGGAGTACCTGGGGGACCGGGTGATGGAAGGGTTGAAGATGGCGTGTGTGGCGTTGACTGCGCAGGCTATTGAGCGGCTGCAGGTTCGGGAGTAGAGCGCACCTCGCTGCGCACATCGAATGCAATGCACGGATCGTATGCACGGTCCGAAGCATTCGCCGCTGTCTGAGCCTTTAGCCTCTAACACTAGCCTCACTATGCCGAGCCGGACTTTGCTTGCCCTGACGACGGCAGCGCTACTGGGATTGATCATTGGAGGGACGTACACGCCGGCCACCGCAATGAGTTTTGAGAACTACCCAAGACTCACCGACTCGGAGTTTGCCTTGTTCCAGGCCGACGCCGAGAACTTTGCCGAAGCGTTGGCTTGCCAAGGCGTCACCGTCGGAAAACATGATTCCGGTAGACGCTTCTTTGATATGAGCGTACTTGGCGATGCCATTCTGTTTGTGGACAACTCTGGGCCGAGTCTTCTGATAGTCACCATGTCCACGGTCGCAAGCGATGCAATGGAGCTACAGCGCTGGAAAGATGGATGGGGCTCACCAGAGAGACGCAGGAGCAACTTGAGCCCACCTGAGAACAGCTGCCCTCCACTCTCGTCCAAATAGCCCCATCTGCACCCTGCCCCGACAGCCGAATGCGTCAACCAATGACACAAGCAACGTGGTTCTGGCTAGAATCTTGGGCACTTAGCTTCTGGGACAGGGATCTAGGATGGAACTCCCATTCGAGGTGGGCGCGCTCTACAACCGTCAAAAGCAGATCCACGGTGTATTTGGCGGGCAACAGCAGGGCGGCATTTCGACGCCCAAGGAGCATCCGCTAGTCATCGCGTTCACTGGCGAGGCCGGCGTGTCTCACGGCTACCATGATTTCTGGGACGACGACGAAGTCTTTCATTACTTCGGCGAGGGTCAAGTCGGAGACATGAAGTATGTGGCGGGCAACCGAGCCATCGGCGAGCACATCAAGGATGGCAAGACGCTCGTAGTGTTTCAGATGATGGGTAAGGGGCGGCCCTACCGATACCTTGGTAGGTTTATGTGCCAGTCCTCCTACGTTCAACCTGGCACGCCAGATCGAGAAGGGCAGCTTAGATCTGCGATCGTGTTCCGCTTGAGATCGCTTGAAGCCTCACTGGGCCTCGCGGCAAGTGAGTCGGACCAAGCTGAGATCGATGCCGCTATCGATGACGTAGGCGCGACCAGCACAAGACGCGAAACCGAAGTGCGTACGAAGCAGCGCTTGTTCCGCGAACGCTTGATCGGCGTTGAAAAGGGCTGCCGACTGACTGGTATTGAGGACCTTAGATTCCTCCGTGCGAGCCATATCAAGCCATGGGCGGACAGCACTCATAGCGAGCGCGTTGATGGCGAGAACGGCCTTCTACTGGCTCCGCATGCGGATCTGCTGTTTGATCAGGGGTGGATCAGTTTTTCGTCGAGTGGCCGTCTACTCGTTTCGAACGTTCTACCTACCGACGTACGATCTCGGATCGGCCTCAAGTTGGATGCGCCCCGTCAGAGAGGACCATTCTCCAACAGACAGATCGGCTACCTTGAGTTCCATCGTGACGTTGTCTTTGGTGCACGCTCACCCAAAATTGGGTAGCGAATGAGTTTGGGTTCCAATCCTCAGCAACTGGGAGATTGGATGTAAAAAGGATGTGCCTTCTCAGAAAGCAATTGACCGGCCTCGTGCGCAAAGCCAGGCAGGCGTGGATTTCAAGGGTCTTCCCGTCAAAGCGGCTTCAGCGTGGCCACATACAAAGCTTAGATCGCGGCTAATGTCCAATCCGCCAATATCTTGACGGTGCGCACAAGGCCTGATGCACGGATGGAGCTTTGGAACCGGGGGCTTCCGCCTCGAATTGAGCAGCTCATACCAGCTCTTGGCCACCCCCAACTCTTAGTAGCAAACACGATGGCCTTCTTCGATCGCTGAAATTGGGAGTGGACACCCCTCGTAGGCTTCAAGTAAGGTCCAGACGTGTGGAGGGAGCGCGGCTGCTTCGGGGATCGAATAGTTCTCTAAGCACCGGATTACATAATCCCGCCATCTTCACTTCATTAATTCAGAGCCGTACAAATATCGTGGCTACGCAAGGAGGTGACCTTGTATTTGCGCTCGGAATCTGTAGACGACATGCAACACGCTGTGTTGTCGAAGCTGCTCCTTCCCCGCACAAAGAGAGTTCAGGCCAGCCGGGGTGAATTTTTCGAAATATCAGGAGCCATGCTGCGCCTGAAGAACCCAAGGGCCAGGCTCGGCAGAGGCATTCGGCAGGGGAGACTATTCAGCAGCTTAGGCGAACTTCTTTGGTATCTCGCCGGATCCAATGAACTGGACTTCATCTATTACTACATTAAGAAATATGCGGATGAGTCAGAAGATGGCCTGACGATAAAAGGATCTTATGGAGAGCGCCTTTTTCGATCTCGCCAGATATACAGAATACTTTCACTACTGAAAAGCAAGAGCACTAGCCGACGAGCCGTCCTTCAAATATTCAGAAAGGATGATCTTAGAAATTCAAAAGAAGTCCCTTGCACGATATCACTTCAATTTCTTCTTCGAAGTAAAAAACTCGATTTGATCGCATCAATGAGATCCAACGATGCACTTATCGGATTGCCTCACGATGTATTTGCTTTCACCATGATTCAAGAGATCGCCGCAAGACACCTGAAAGTGGAAGTTGGAACCTACACGCACTTTGTAGGGAGCCTGCACCTGTACACCAGCGACATATCCAGGGCTAAGGAGTACATTTCCGACGGCCTTCAGCGAGTAACTCCCATGCCCGCTATGCCAATAGGAGACCCCCTTCCCAGAATAAAGTTGCTACTGAGTGCAGAGCAGTCAATTAGAAAAACAGGGAACTCAATAAAAATTGAAAAAGATATAGAGAACTACTGGAAGGATATAATTTACATCCTTCGCTCATATCATTACGTTCAAAAAAAGGACCGGAGCGGCGTCTACAGAATGAAGAACAAGCTCTCTTCTGATTTTTACCATCAGTACCTTGATATGAAGGCAGCAAGAATGAAAGATCGCGCTGAAGCTGCTGATGTACAAAATACTCAGGACACCCTTCTTCTGTGATTCCATGAGGTCATTATCATTATGAGGCCCAGAGATTTCGGCGAGCTACAGAGACTAAAAGCGCTGCTTGAGAGTGATGACCTATTCAACGACCTTCCCGGATTGGCGGAGGCAGGGGCCGTTGACTCATTTGCCCTCCAGCTAATCGATAGCAGAAGGCGAGTAGAGTTTGTGTCAAAAATTTCCAAAATGGAAATTTGCAGTGACAGATTGAACCCATACTCTCAGTACTTCGATCCTATTCGTGCCTCTATATCCCACTTTAGAGAAGGCAATGTTGATGAAGCCTGCTGGCTCGTGTTTCTTGCCACGCATTTCGGACACAATGCTAAGAGCAAGTGGCGGCTAACCCGCGACATATACGGGGCACTTGGCACAAAGATGTGGACTTGGGATGAAGTTACAAGAGATATGGCAGGGTTTCGAGATTGGCTCGCCGGTGCCGAAGCGACCCTAAGAGGTGGAGACGGCGTTCACCGAGCCTTTGGGAATCATCGAAAGTACACATCTCTAGACGCCTGGAAGCCAAATGCCACTGGCGACGCAATTGCCAGCTACGTGGCTTGGATTCAGCGGAATGGCGGACATCAGGCAATGTTAGTTGATGCGCTCACAGCATCACTGGGGGATCCCGGAGCGGCGTTCGATCGGCTCTACAGTTCCATGGCGCAGGTTGCGAGTTTCGGCCGCATCGGTAGATTCGATTACTTGACCATGCTCGGAAAGACTGGGATTGCCCCAATATCCCCACCTTCCCCATACTTTAAGAGCGCGACCGGGCCGCTAAACGGAGCCAAGCTTCTGTTTGGATCCGGCAAGACCGTGGGAGACTACGAAACAAAAACCGTTGCACTTGGAAGTGCGCTCGGATTCGGGATGCAGATAATGGAAGACGCCATTTGCAACTGGCAAAAGAGCCCCACTGAGTTCAAGCCTTTTCGAGGCTAGAGCCAATCCACTTATATCTATTCTTTAGATAATTGAACTGGTTATGCCTAATGCGCTTTCTATGCTGAAGCTGACCAACAACAATGCCGGGGGAGACACCTATCTTTTTCGCCAGCCGCGCAATCCCGAACTTGTTCAAAGCCACAGAATTTAGCTCGCCATGCCACTCTTCTGGAACAAGGATTCTAGAGGAAAATTCGTTTGCCTCATCTTCTTCATTTGATCCAACACCGCTATCGACTTCAATCGATATCCTCCCTGCATGCAGGAGCAAATGAGCTACTTCATGAAAAAGAGAGAACCAGAAGTGATCATCAGTTAGATGCCGCGAACTAAGTCCAATCAGCCCGCCCCGCGCATTGAAACATGCGATTCCGCTCACTGGACACCCGAGCGGCGCGGGCACAACGCAAAGGGCGACGCCGCAGTCTGCAAGTACTTTTACGATTTCAGGAAGAAAGTCCTGGGGATCAGGAGTCAGAGTAAAGCGTCGAACGTCGCCAAGTGAGTTAGAAAGAATTTCAACATCATAACTCCTTAGCGAAATCTTCTGAGAGGCTAGCTCAATTGCCCTATACCAGGCAGACACGGCTCCCATTTCGATATCAAATGTTGAGGACCTACGGAAAGCCAGGGCCTCTTCCAGTCGACCATACTTCGATTCGAATTCATCAATAGATCTGACTTCCAGAAAGTTGGCCGCCGAGAGCTCAGCTTCGATCCCTGCTGACCCTTTTGGTATCCATCCCAATCTGCGCATTTCACCTAGCGGCAGCCTGAACTCACGGCTCAATTTCTCGGCCGCCAGACCGAGCGAATCTCTGTACTTCTTGTATCTCTTTACCCAAAAGCTTGAGCTTGCTCCAATCTCGCGCGAGATCCTCTCACCGATTGACTCATCGATGGGGAATTCGCCAATTAGAAGCAAATGAAAGTCGGATGCGCTCAGATGCAGCCTTCGAGCGAGTTCATCCTCATTGATCCCAGATCTCCTACTAATCGTGACAATACTGTCACCCGGTGGTGACACCCAGTCAGGATCAAAGTGATGAGAACTATTCATGCTCTCTGCACCTTCTCGATTCGAATCGAGGATACGACGTCTTTAAGACTAGCACTGTCTGTCGAGAGCACGACCTGGAGCCCATCATCCAGCATGAATGTTTCTACGCCCGATTGAGAGCTTCTTGGATAAGGGAGATCTTCCAAGAGAGATGCCACCTCTAGGTCCGCTATAAAACCCTTGAGGGCGCTTGCAGCTGGCAGACCAAATCTACGCACCGCTAGCTGCCCCTTCTCACACATGTCACGCACCTGCTTGTTAGCAAATGTAATATGCATGAGTAGGTATCACTCAGACCAATTTATTCACCAAATCACCTGACCCAAACCGCGGCCATCGATGCTGATAGCAAGCATCCCGCTTACTATCAGCATCGACGAGCTGTCGCTAATCAAACCCCAACAGGATTAGCCTTCTCCGGATCAATCTTGTACTGCTTGATTGCCCGGGCCACATCCTTCGCGGTCATCTTCCCTTCCTTCGCCAGCGCTGCAATCGCGGCATGCGCGATGTAGTACCGGTCAACCTCAAAGAACCGACGCAGGTTCGCACGCGTATCCGAACGACCAAACCCATCCGTACCCAGCACGGTGTACGACATCGGCACGAACGCACGGATCTGGTCCGCATACGCACGCACGTAGTCGGTGGCGGCAATCGCCGGGCCCTGGCGGCCTTCCAGCAGCTCGGTCACGTAGGCCTTGCGCTGCTCACCTTCCGGATGCAGGCGGTTGGCACGTTCCACGTCGAAACCATCGCGACGCAGTTCGTTGAAGCTCGGGCAGCTCCAGATGTCGGCGGTCACGCCGAAGTCCTTGTCCAGCAGCTCGGCGGCAGCAATGGCTTCGCGCAGGATGGTGCCCGAACCCAGCAGCTGCACGCGCAGCTCGCCCTTCTTCGGCTTGCCGGCGTCGGTCAGCAGGTACATGCCCTTGACGATGCCTTCGGCCGCGCCTTCCGGCATTTCCGGGTGGGTGTAGTTCTCGTTCATCAGGGTGACGTAGTAATACTCGTCCACCTGGTCTTCCATCATGCGCTTGGTGCCGTGCTGCAGGATCACCGTCACTTCGAAGCCGAAAGTCGGGTCGTAACTGCGCACGTTCGGGATGCCACCGGCCACCAGATGGCTGAAGCCATCTTCGTGCTGCAGGCCTTCACCGTTCAGCGTGGTGCGGCCGGCGGTGCCACCCAGCAGGAAGCCGCGGGTACGCATGTCGGCGGCCTGCCAGGCGATGTCGCCCACGCGCTGGAAGCCGAACATGCTGTAGTAGATGTAGAACGGCAGCATCGGCACGTTGCTGACCGAGTAGCTGGTACCAGCGGCCATCCACGAGCTGATCGCACCCGGCTCGCTGATGCCCTGCTGCAGCACCTGGCCGCTCTGGTCTTCGCGGTAGAACATCAGCTGGTCGGCATCGACCGGCTTGTACTTCTGGCCGAACGGCGCGTAGATGCCGATCTGGCGGAACAGGCCTTCCATGCCGAAGGTACGGGCTTCGTCGGCCACGATCGGCACGATGTGCGGGCCCAGTTCCTTGTCGCGCAGGGTGATGTTCAGGCTCTGCACGAAGGCCATGGTGGTGGAGTAGCTGCGCTCGCCGCTGCTCTTCAGCAGGCGCTCGTAGGCTTCCAGCTTCGGTGCCACGAAGGTCTTGTCGGCCTTGCGGCGGCGCTGCGGCAGGTAACCGCCCAGCGCGGCACGGCGTTCCTGCAGGTACTGCACTTCCGGCGAATCCGGGCCCGGGTGGTAGAACGGCACCTGGCCGTCGGCCAGCTGCGCGTCGGTCACCGGAATGTTGAAGCGGTCGCGGAAGTGGCGCACCGCTTCGTCGTCCAGCTTCTTGGTCTGGTGGGTCGGGTTCAGTGCCTCACCGGCGCTGCCCATGCCGTAACCCTTCACGGTCTTGGCCAGGATGACGGTCGGCATGCCCTTGGTGTTCACGGCCTGGTGGTAGGCGGCGTACACCTTGTGCGGGTCGTGGCCACCACGGTTCAGGCGCCAGATGTCGTCGTCGGAAAGGCCGGCGACCATCGCAGCGGTTTCCGGGTACTTGCCGAAGAAATGCTCGCGGGTATACGCGCCGCCGAAGGCCTTGCAGTTCTGGTATTCGCCGTCGACGGTTTCCATCATCAGCTTCTTCAGGACGCCGTTGGTGTCCTTGGCCAGCAGGGCATCCCAGTAACCGCCCCACAGCAGCTTGATCACGTTCCAGCCGCCGCCACGGAACACGCCTTCCAGTTCCTGGATGATCTTGCCGTTGCCGCGCACCGGGCCGTCCAGGCGCTGCAGGTTGCAGTTCACCACGAAGATCAGGTTGTCCAGGCCTTCACGGCCGGCCAGCGCGATGGCACCCAGGGTTTCCGGCTCGTCGCTCTCGCCGTCGCCAATGAAGCACCACACCTTGCGGTCGGACTTCTCGATCAGGCCACGGTTTTCCAGGTAGCGCATGAACTGCGCCTGGTAGATGGCGGCCAGCGGGCCCAGGCCCATCGACACGGTCGGGGTCTGCCAGTAGTCCGGCATCAGCCACGGGTGCGGGTACGAGGACAGGCCACCGCCGTCCACTTCCATGCGGAACTTGTCCAGCTGCTCTTCGCTGATGCGGCCTTCCAGGAAGGAACGCGCGTAGATGCCCGGCGCACTGTGGCCCTGGATGAACAGCAGGTCGCCCGGGTGGTTCTCGCTGGGGGCGCGCCAGAAGTGGTTGAAGCCCACGTCGTACAGGGTGGCGCCGGAGGCGAACGAGGCGATGTGGCCGCCCAGGTCACCCGGCTTGCGGTTGGCGCGCACCACGGTGGCCATCGCGTTCCAGCGGATGATCGAACGGATGCGCCATTCCAGCTCGGCGTTGCCCGGGCTCTTGGCCTCGAACTGCGGCTCGATGGTGTTGACGTACTCGGTGGTGGGAGAGAACGGCAGGTAGGCGCCCGAACGACGGGTCAGCTCCACCATGCCTTCCAGCAGCTGATGCGCGCGCTCGGAGCCCTCGACATCAATAACGGCCTTCAACGACTCGATCCACTCCTGGGTTTCCACAGGATTCGGGTCGTTGTTCAGCACCTCGTTCAACCAGTTCATTAGCGCTCCCATAACCGCACGCACGCGCGCGACTGTTGTATAGATTTCTAGACCGCAAAGTGTAGCGCACCAAGGGCTTTCGTCACTTGGCTACGCAGGCGTATGGATGCAACCGGCCAGTGTCCGCAAGGGGCTTGCCGGGCCCGCTGACGGCCCTGCGGCGGGCCTTGGGGGCTGCGCGGGCTGTCGCTTGCGGGCCGCTGCGCCCATGTGCAGGACGCAGTGTTACTGCTGCCGATGACGGTTGTAGGGCAACTCCGGCACCGCTGTAGGGGCGGTTCGGGCAACGGTACTGAACCGGCGACAACATGTCGCACCTGCCTCTGGATCGGTACCGGCTGCGGGTCCAACGTGGGCCGCGAGTGAGGGGCTTGGCGGCCCTGCTCCCTTCCACGGTTCGCCGGGGCGCCCTGCAAGGGGCGCCCCTTTTGCTGTGCACGCGGCCGCCCGTGGCCCAAAACGGACCTGCTTGTGGCCGGATCGATGATTGCCGGCTTCGATATATCGATATATCGTTTGCACACTCGTTTACCGATATATCGAAATGAGCCGCCCCCCTTCTCCCAGAGCCCGTTCCACCGATCCGGCGGTGCCCCGCCGCAACGGCCAGCCACGCGTGCTGAGCCGCGGTGACCTGCGCCTGCTGGTGCTGGCCCTGATCGGCGAGCAGCCGCGCCATGGCTACGAACTGATGCAGCTGATCAGCAACCAGTTCATGCAGGCTTACACGCCCAGCGCCGGCACCATGTACCCGCTGCTGGCCAGCTTCGAGCAGGCCGGCTGGATCGAGGCCGAGGAAGTGGATGGCAAGCGGATCTTCCGCATCACCGCTGCCGGCGAGTTCGAGCTGAAGGTGCAGCGCACCCAGGTGCGGCTGGCGCAGCGGCGTGCCTTCGACCGTGCCCGCGAGATCACCAAGGCCTCGCTGCCGCCGCCGCTGGCCACTGCCCTGCGCGAGTTCAAGCGGGCGCTGGTGCATCACCACGGCCGTTGGGCCGAGGGCGAGGCGGAAGAAGTGGCGGCGCTGCTGACGCGGGCGTCGGCCCTGCTCAACGGTACCGCCGGTAGCGAGAACCCACCGTTTTCAACGACCCAGCCAGACTGAATCCAGCCAGGTCCTCCCCCATGCCGCGCGCCCCCGCGCGACACCTTTACAGGTATCCCCATGACCGAACACAACAACACGCGCCTGCGCCTGGATGTGCACTTCCGTGAACTGACCGTGCTGCGCACCGAAGACGTCACCCCGCACATGCGCCGCGTGGTGCTGGGTGGCGACGACCTGGCCGGCTTCGATTCGCCCGGCGCCGACGACCACATCAAGCTGTTCTTCCCCAACACCAGCGGCGAGATGGTGCTGCCGGTGCTGACCGCCGAAGGCCGCAGCTACCCCGCCGGCAAGGAGCCCTCGCCGGCCCGCGACTACACCCCGCGCTGGTGGGACCACGAGACCGGCGAGCTGGCCATCGACTTCGTGCTGCACGACCAGGGCATTGCCGGGCCGTGGGCCGAGCGCGCGCAGCCGGGCGACACGCTGGTGATCGGCGGCCCACGTGGCTCGTTCGTGGTGGCCGACAGCTACGACGCCTACGTGCTGATCGGCGATGAAACCGCGCTGCCGGCCATCGCCCGCTGGCTGGACGTGCTGCCGGACGCTGCCGAGGTGCAGGCCTTCATCGAAGTGCGCGACGAGGCCGAACGCCAGGACCTGCCGCAGTACGAGAACGTGCGCATCCACTGGCTGGAGCGCAACGGCTTCCCGGCGGCCAGCAGCACGCTGCTGGAAGACATGCTGACCGACTTCGAGGCCCCGGACGGCGATGTCTTCTATTGGATCGCCACCGAATCGCGCCGCGCGCGGATGATGCGCAAGTTCATCGAAGGCCACCTGGGCGTGCCGCGCGACTGGATCCGCTCGACCGGCTACTGGAAGGCCCACCCGGACGAAACCGACGGCGATTGACCGGCTCGGGGTCAGATCCCTTTTCCTGTGGAAAAGGGATCTGACCCCATGCACCAGAACCTGCCTGGTGGGTGCGGACCGTTGGTCCGCACGCCCTTGACTGTGTAGAGCCGAGCCCACGCTCGGCTGCTCTCCGCTCGGCCACCGATGGACCCATCGCGCTACGCGCGATGAGCCGAGCATGGGCTCGGCTCTACAGGAGGGACCGCGACCGGCGGCTTGGCCACCTGCCCCGTCCACCCGAACCGCTGCGCGGCCCAGATCTCCAGCGCCACCAGCAGCGCGATGACCAGCAGCGGCAGCAGCAGCCCGAAGTACACGCCGGGCATCATGCCGTTGATCTGCGCCTTCACCAGCCGCAGCACGCCACGGGTGTGCAGCAGCTCATCCACATGCATGGTCAGCGCCTCACGCACCACCTTGGGTTCCAGCCCGACCGTGCCGGCCTTGTCCACCAGCGTGTCTTCCACCATGCCGCGCAGCAGGCCTTCGCGCACCTTGCCGATCACCCAGCCGGTGCCGCGTGCCAACGGGCCATTGCCAAGACGATCAAGGCCGGGCAACGGATGTTCGCTGAGGTAGGCCGAGGCAATGGTGTCGGCCACATCGCCCACCGTGCCCTGGCTGCGCAATGCCTCGCGCATGCGCGGGTCGTCCAGCGAGTCGGTGAAGCCTTCGCTCCAGCCTTCCACCAGGGTCTGAAGGTGCGGCTGGAAATGATCGAGCTGCTTGAACAGCGCGCGGTGCGCACCGGCGGTGAAGCCCAGCTGCAGCCCGAAGAAGGCCGTGGCCAGCGGCAGCAGCACCACGTAGCTGGCCAGCAGCCAGTGATGCCAGCGCTTGCGCCGCTGCAACCAACCCCGGCGGTGCAGCCAGCGCCAGCCGAGGATGCCCAGCACCAGGCCAAGCAGCGTACCGAGCACACTGCCGCCCAGCAGATCGAGCACGCTCAGGCCCGACCAGAATTCGTTCAACCAGTACTGCGCGTCCTGCATGGGTCTTCCTTCCGTGGGTGATACAACAGCCATTGTAGAGCCGAGCCCACGCTCGGCTGCTCTCCGCTCCGCCATCGGAAAACCCTCGCGCTGCGCGCGATGAGCCGAGCGTGGGCTCGGCTCTACACGGATTCCGACACCCGGTTCAACGCATCAGCCGCCAGGCAATGCGACAATCGCGCTCCTTTCCTGCAGCAACGAGGCCCACATGGCCAAACTGACCCTGGCCAGCGTGGATGCGCTGCGTACCCGCTTTGCCGATGACGCCGCCTGCGATGCGGCGCTGGCCGCGTTCGCCGACACCGCCGTACTGCGCGCGCCGCTGCGCGAGCTGGTGGCGGCACAGCACCGCTACCTGCAGGCCGAATTCGAAGTGGCCCAGGTGGCCGACGTGCTGCGCCGCGACCAGAAGTACGCGCCGGTGGGCCGGCCGTCGGTGCACATCGTGCAGCTGCGCAAGCAACAGGCCGCGACCAAGCAGGCGGCGCTGATCGCGCGCCAGGTGGTGGCGCAGGCCGCGCAGACGTTCGTGCGGGTGAGCGGGCTGGCGGTGAAGGCCAAGCAGAGCCCGAGCGAAGCATGCGTGGCATGGTTGGGCGCGTTGCGCTGAGGGCGCGTACCCGGTAGTGGCCAACCTTGGTTGGCCTGCGGAGTGCCCATGTGCCAACCAAGGTTGGCATCTACCAACGCGCGTTCCCCCGCACCCAAAAAGAAGGCCCGCTTTTCAGCGGGCCTTCTGCCTTCTCACGACGAGTGAGCGGGGTGCATCAAGCGGCCGGCTTTTCGCCGGTGGCTTCGGTGGTGATGCGGATCTTCACTTCATCGCTGACATTCGGAGCATACGCGCCGACGCCGAAATCGCTGCGCTTCAGGGTGGTGGTGGCATCGAAGCCGGCGGCCGGAACCTTGGCCATCGGGTGCTCGCCGCCGCCGTTGACGGTGACGTCCAGGGTGACCGGCTTGGTGATGCCCTTGATGGTCAGGTCGCCGGTGACGGTCAGCTTGTTGGTGCCGGCCGCTTCCACCTTGGTGCTCTTGAAGGTGGCATCGGCGAACTTGGCGGCGTCGAAGAAGTCGGCGCTCTTCAGGTGCTCGTCGAACTTGGCGGTGAAGCTGTTCAGGCCACTCAGCGGCAGCTTCACTTCCACGGTGGACTTGGTCACATCTTCGGCGTTGTACACCAGGGTGCCTTCGACGTTGCCGAAGTGCGCGCTCGGGTTGGAGAAGCCGAAGTGGCTCCACTGCGCCAGCACGTCGGTGTGGCTCGGGTCCAGCTTGTAGGTGCCCGAGGCGATCTTGATCGCTTCGGCAGCCGGCGCAGCAGCGGCGGCATCGGCGGCCGGGGTGGCGGCCTGCTCGGTGGTGGCCGGGGCGGCGGCATCGGCGGCCGGGGCAGCGGTGTCGGCCGGCTTGGAGCAGGCGGCGATGGCCAGGGTCAGGGCCAGCGGCAGCAGCAGTTTACGGGTGGCGCTCATCTGAGGAACTCTCCGGATCGTAGGGTGGGTACACGGTGCAGCAAGAGCCCGCCGCACGACGGCGGGCCCGAAACCGATACAGCGACTTACGCGATGCGCGCCGCTTCGTCGAACGACAGGCGCGGCAGGCGCGGGAACAGGCCCGCCGGATCACCGTAACCCAGGTTGACCAGGAAATTCGACTTGATGGAGGTGCCGGCGAAGAAGGCTTCGTCGACCTTGCCCGGGTCGAAGCCGGACATCGGGCCGGCATCCAGGCCCAGCGCGCGCGCGGCCAGGATCAGGTAGGCGCCCTGCAGGCTGCCGTTGCGGATGGCGGCTTCGTGGCGGCCTTCCTGCGGGCCGTCGAACCAGGCCTTGGCATCGGTATGCGGGAACAGGTACGGCAGCTTCTCGTGGAAGTCCAGGTCGAAACCGATGATGACGGTGACCGGCGCGGCCATGGTCTTGGCCAGGTTGCCTTCGGACAGCGCCGGGGCCAGCTTGTCCTTGGCTTCCTTCGAGGTGACGAAGACGAAGCGGGCCGGCGTGGTGTTGGCCGCGGTGGGACCCCACTTCACCAGGTCGTACAGTTCCTTCAGCAGGCTCTCGGGGACCGGCTTGTCGAGGAAGGCGTTCTGGGTGCGGGCCGTACGGAACAGCTGGTCGAGGGCGGCGGCGTCGAGCGCGTGGGACATCGGTGGATCTCCAGGGCGGCGAAAGGAAGTCAGTGCCCGCGGGCGGCGCGGGGCGAATCGACGAGCCGCAGTGTAGAGTGTCGCGACTGTTGCAACACCCAGCAGGACTGAAACGAATTAATGCCAATGGTGAAACGATCGAGCGCGCCCTGGACGGTCACTGACGGCCGCGCGGGCAATGTCCGCCAGGCGGTCGCGCTGGCCTCGGCATTGCGCCAGGGCACCCACCGACCGCTGCTGCTGCAACCGCGCGCGCCCTGGCGCTGGCTGTCGCCGCGGCGCCTGCCCGGCGATGTGAACGGCTACGGCGAGGCCTTCGCGACGCTGGCTGCCGACGCCCCGGCGCTGGCGATCGGCTGTGGCCGCCAGGCCGCTGGCGCCCTGCGCGTGCTGCGCGCACGCGGCACCCAGGTGGTGCAGATCCTCGACCCGCGCATTGGCGCGCGCCACTGGGACGTGGTGGTGGTGCCCGAACACGACGCCCTGCGCGGCAGCAACGTGCTGACCCTGCTCGGCAGCCTCAACCCGGTGGACGATGACTGGCTGGCCTGGGGCCGCGCTGCGTTCGCCGGCTTCAGCACCCTGCCCGGCCCGCGCACCGCACTGCTGGTCGGTGGGCCGACGCCACTGGCGCCGTGGGATGAGACGGCGATGGTCGGTGTATTCCAGGCGCTGGCCGAGCAGATCCGCAGCGAAGGCGGCAGCCTGCTGGCGACCACCTCGCGACGCACGCCGCCGGCCTTGGCCGAGATCCTGCGCGCGGAGTTCGCCGACCTGCCGCACGTGATCTGGGGCGATGGTGGCGACGGCACCAATCCCTATGGCGGCCTGCTCGGCTGGGCCAACCGCGTGGTGGTCTCGCCCGATTCGGTGAACCTGCTCTCGGAGGCGTGCGCCACGCGCATGCCGGTGATGGTGGCGCTGGCCGACACAGCGCAGGGCCGCCTGGCGCGCTTCCAGCAGCAGCTGCGCGAACGTGGGCGGTTGCAGGCGCACTGGCTGGACTGGCAGTACGACCGCATCGAGCCGCTGCGCGAAACCGCGCGGGTGGCGGCGGAAGTGAAACAGCGCCTGGCACTGGGGTAGTGCCGGCCGCTGGCCGGCAATCCTGGGCGCCTGGCATCGCGGTAATGCCGGGTGCGCAGCGTTTTCTGAACATTTCGATCCGGCACCACGGTTACAGTCCAAGGCCCCCCGTTGGACTGAACTTCTTCATGCGTACCCTGCTCCTGCTGCCCCTGGCCCTGCTCGCCGCGTGTTCCACCGCGCCCACCGAGCTGGATCCGATCTCGTATCAATGCCAGCAGCAGCTGGACGCGTACCGCGAACAACCGGCGCTGCGCGATCCGAAGGGCCAGCGCCCGCCACTGCCGGTGGCTCCCATCAGTGACGCCTGCGACAAGGAGCTCAAGCGCAAGGGCGTGGATCGCCCGCTGCGCTGAGCAGCGTATGATCGGCGCGCGGGCCTGCCCGCCGTTGAAGGTACCGACATGGATCGTTTTTCCCGCCTGCCCCGCGCCGCGCTGCTGATCGCCAGCCTGCTGGCGACCGCACCGTCCTGGGCCAACAGCACCGAATGCCGCGAGCGCTCCCCCAGCGTGGCGTCGCAGGCGGCGATGCTGGACGTGGCCTGGACCACCGCCGAACGCCTGGACGCGCTGCCCGATGTGGACGTGGTGGTGGCCGCGCGCGGTGGCCAGGACCTGAGCCGCTATGGCCTGCGCCACAGCCACCTGGCCTTCCTGCTGCGCGAGGACGACGGCCGCTGGCGCGCGATGCACCTGCTCAACCGCTGCAAGACCGACAGCTCGCAGCTGTACCACGAGGGCCTCGGCAACTTCGTCGGCGAGAGCGGCGGCCATACCGACCTGCGCATCGGCGTGCCGTCGGCCCCCTTGCGTGCCGCACTGCGCGCGATGCTGGTGTCGCCCTCGATCCAGCCCAAGGCGCTGCACGAAACCAAGTACAACGTGGTCGCCTACCCGTTCGCCACCGACTATCAGAACTCCAACCAGTGGGTGCTGGAGGTGCTGGCGGCGGCGATGGCGCAGGCCGAAGGCGCGCCGGCCATCGTCAAGCGCGAACAGGCACAGCAGTGGCTGCGCCAGCAGAAGTACCAGCCCAGCGTGCTGCACATCGGCCTCGGCAAGCGCGTGGGTGCGCGCCTGTTCGTGGCCAACGCCACCACCACCGACCATCCGGCCGGCGAACGCATCTCCGGCAACTATTCGGTGGTGACGGTGGAATCGGTGTTCGACTTCCTGCACCAGCGCAGCCAGCTGCAGCAGGAACTGGTGATCGCCCATGTGCCGGTGGCCGGTGCCACCGCCGCCTCGCCCTGAATCCCGCAAGGAGAACGACATGCGTCTGCTGCACAACTCCCTGGTATCGATGCTGATCGTCACCGCGCTGGCCTGGTCATCGGCCGCCCATGCCGAACGCCGCATCGTGATCATCCATGACCCGGGCCCGCAGGGACCGAGCCTGGAAATGTCCACGCAGATGGTGGCCTCGGCCCGCGCCGCCGCGGCGAAGGAAGCCCAGGATGCCGCCGATGCCGGCCAGCCGCTGGCCCGCCCGCAGCAGATCAAGCTGCCGCAGATGGAGGTGAGCGCGATTGCCACTACCGTCGACGGCCGCCGCGAAGTGCTGCTGCGCGATGCCAACGATCCGCAGAACACCGCGTCGATGCAGTACCCGCGCGGCGTTGGCGACCCGGCCGTGCAGTTCACCGTGGGCCAGACCGTGAACTTCGAGCCGACGGGCAATGACCAGGGCTGGCAGTTGAAGGACAACCAGGGCCGTGCGCTGGAATACCTGCCCGAGGCTACCGGCCCGCGCGACATCTTCGATACCCGGCGCTGAGCCGCCGCCCCACGCTGACCAGGAGGTCTCCATGTTCCGTTGCCTGCGCGTTCCCACCACTGCATTGCTGCTCTCAGCGCTGCTGGTGCCCACCGTCCATGCCGGCGCCGCGCCGCAGTTGAACAGCAGCGAGGCCAGCGTGATCGTGACCTCGTTCGTGGTGCTGTCGCTGCCGATGGCGGCCTCGATGGGCCTGTCCGAACTGTCCAAGGCGCCCTTCAAGGCCAGCGAACGCAATGCCAGGGCGACCCGCACCAAGGCGGTGCCGCTGCCGCCAATGGAAGTGAAGAAGGTGGAGACCACGCCCACGGGCGAACGCCAGGTGCAGTTGCAGGTACCGGACAAGGCCGACCACACCGCCACCCTGCGCTGGCCGGTGCAGCCGCCGGGCGAGAACCCGACTGCAGCCTTCGTGGTCGGGCAACGGGTGCATTTCGACCCCACCGAGGCCGGTGCCGGCTGGAACGTGAAGAGCGCGCAGGGCCAGACCCTGGCCTATGTGCCGACGGCCTATGCCGCCGGTGATGTGATGAGTGAAGCGCTGTAAAGCTGAACGACCGGTTCTGGCTTTGCCGCAGGCCGGGCGGATAATGGGCGATCCCCTTTGTCCCCCTGGCTCGCCATGTCCGTGCGTCCTGCCCCTCTGTTTGCCCCGCTGACCCCGCGCGCCCTGGTGCTGGCGGTACTGGCCATGGGTGCAGTGGTGCTGCTGTCCAACGTGCTGGTGCAGTACCCGATCAACGACTGGCTGACCTGGGGCGCCTTCAGCTATCCGGTCGCGTTCCTGGTCAGCAACCTGATCAACCGCCGCTTCGGCCCGGGCCCGGCGCGCCGCGTGGCGTGGATCGGTTTCGCGGTGGCGGTGCTGCTGTCGATCTGGGTGGCCACCCCGCGCATCGCCATTGCCTCGTGCTCGGCGTTCATCGTGGCCCAGCTGCTGGACATCACCGTGTTCGACCGCCTGCGCCGCGGCAGCTGGTGGCGCGCACCGATGGTGGCCACCACCTGCAGCGCGACGGTAGATACCACCCTTTTCTGGTCGATCGCGTTTGCCGGTTCCACCTTGCCATGGGTGAGCTGGGCCGCCGGCGACCTGGCAGTGAAGCTGGCGATCGGTGTCTGCCTGCTGGCCCCGTTCCGCGCGTTGTTGTGGAAGATGGCGCCGTTGCGCGCCACCAGCTGACCGCCATTGATCCGGTGGGTGCCGACCGGTGGTCGACACGCCCTGCAGAACTCATCGCTGCCGACAGATTGTGCCGACCAACGGTCGGCACCTACCAGGAGCGGGCCATCGCAGGGCCATTGATCCGGTAGTCGCCAACCTTGGTTGGCGCTTTGCATTCATGCCAACCAAGGTTGGCATCTACCAACGGCGTGCCATCGAAGGGCCATTGATCCGGTGGGTGCCGACAGATTGTGCCGACCAACGGTCGGCACCTACCAGGAGCGGGCCACCGAAGGGCCATTGATCCGGTAGTCGCCAACCTTGGTTGGCGCTTGGCATTCATGCCAACCAAGGTTGGCATCTACCAACTGCAGTCCTCCGCCATCCGGCACTCAGGCGAACGGCAGCTCTGCCGCTCTGCACGCCGCCGTAATCGCTGCACACGCCTCTTCAATCGCCGGCGTGGTCGGGGCCAGCCGCGGGCGGCGGTCCAGCGTGCAGGCCAGGCCCACGTCCAACAGCGTGGCGTGCGCGCCATGCAGCGCCTGCGCAGTGGCATCGGGCAGGAAACCAACACCAGCCAACGCATTGATCAACGACGGCGTATCGCGCGGCTGCAGCAACGCCACGTGCCGCGCACTGCGCGCAAGCACGCCGGTCTGCAGCAGGAATTCCAGGTCCACCACGCCGCCAGCACCTTGCTTCAGGTCCAGCCGTGCGGCGTCGCTGCGGTCCAGTTCGGTGCGCATGCGCCCACGCATCTTCAGCACGTCGGCATACAGCACACCCATGTCGCGCTCACGCCCCAGCGTCTGTGCACGCACCTGCTCGAAATCGGCCAGCAGGCTGGCATCGCCGGCCACGCCACGCGCGCGCACCAGCGCCTGGTGTTCCCAGGTCCACGCACGTTCGCGCTGGTATTCGGTGTAACTGGCCAGCGAAGACACCAGCGAACCCTTGCCACCATCCGGGCGCAGGCGCACATCGATGTCGTACAGGCGGCCGGCGGCGGTGACCGCACCGAGCAGCGCCATCACCTTCTGCGCCAGCCGCGCATACCAGCGCCCCGGCTCCAGCGGACGCGCGCCGTCGCTGGCCTCCACGCCGGCCGGGTTGTCGTGCAGGAATACCAGGTCCAGGTCGGAACCGAAGCCCAGTTCAAGCCCGCCGAGGCTGCCGTAGCCGATGATCGCGAAACGTCCACCGGGAATCCCTCCGTGCGCGGCGCGCATGTCCGCCTCGGCCATCGCCAGCACGGTGACCACCACCGCCTGCGCCAGTTCGGCCAGTTGCCGCGTGCTGTCCACCGCGCCCTGGCGGCCGTCCAGCGTGGCCATCGCCATGCGGAAACTGAGCGCCAGCCGCGTCTCGTTGAGCCAGCGCAGTGCCGATTCGGGATCTTCCACCGCCAGCACCTGCTGGCACTCGGCCAGCATGCCGGCCGCATCGGGCATCGGCCCGGACACGCGCACATCCAGCAGTTCATCCAGCAGCAGCGGATACGCGACCAGCCGCTCAGCCAGCAGCGCGCTGCGCGCCAGCACATCGACCAGACGCGCCAACGCGCTCGGTTGTTCATCCAACAGCGCGAGATAGCTGGTCCGGCGCAGGACCGCCTGCAGCAGGCCGAGCACGCGCTTGAGCGCGGCATCGGGCTGCGGCGAACGCGTGGCCGCATGCAGCAACGCGGGCAGTACGCGATCCAGCCGCGCACGCGCCGCATCGGACAATGACTTCACGCCGGTGCTCTGGGCAAAATCGCGCAGCGACTGATCGGCGCCATTGGCATCGAGGAAACCGGCTTCGGCCAGCAACGGCGCGTTGCTGCCCTCGGGCAGGCTGCGCCAGTAGTTGGCCAGCGCGTCGGGCGCGGCCTGGCCCTTGCGCGGGGCCAGCAGCGCGGCGAATTCGGTGCTGACCCGCTGCTGCTGTTCGGCCAGTGCCGCGCGCAGTACCTCCCAATCCGGGTAGCCGAGGCCGATGGCAATGCGCGCGCGGTCCAGCGCGTCGCTGGGCAGCACGTGGGTCTGCGCGTCGCGCAGCATCTGCAGGCGGTTCTCCAACCGGCGCAGGAACAGGTAGGCCTCGCGCAGCGCAGCGCCATCGTCGGGCGCAATCTGTCCGGCGGCCACCAGCGCGTCCAGTGCCACCAGCAGGCGGCGCTCGCGCAGCGCGGGCTCGCGGCCACCGCGGATCAGCTGCAGCGCCTGGCACAGGAACTCGATTTCGCGGATGCCACCGGCGCCGCGCTTGATGTCTTCGTGCAGCTCGCGGCGCGCGACTTCGGCGGTGATCGCCGCCTTCATCTCACGCAGGCCGTCGAGCGCGGTGAAATCCAGGTAGCGGCGGTATACGAACGGGCGCAGGGTCTGCAACCACGCTTCGCCGGCGTCGATATCGCCGGCCACCGCGCGCGCCTTCAGCCACGCATAGCGCTCCCAGTCGCGGCCTTCGCGCTGGAAGTACTGATCCATCGCCGCGAACGACAGCGCGACGCGACCGGCGCTGCCGAACGGGCGCAGGCGCAGGTCGACGCGGTGGCTGAAGCCATCGACCGTGGTTTCGTCCAGCAGCTTGGCCAGGCGCTGGCCGAGGCGGGCGAAATACTCCTCGGCGGCCAGCGCGCGCGGACCGTCGGATTCGCCGCCCTGCGGGTACGCATAGACCAGGTCGATATCGGAACTGAAGTTGAGCTCGCCACCGCCGAGCTTGCCCAGGCCGAATACCACCAGCTGTTGGGGGACGCCTGCGCCATCACGAACCACGCCGTGCCGCTGTGCGAATTCCTGCTGCAGGGCGTCCAGCGCCAGCCGCAGGCAATCCTCGGCCAGGGTGGTGGCGCCAGCCAGGGTCTGCGCCACGTCGTCCAGCCCGGCCAGGTCACGCCAGATCAGCCGCGTGGACATCGCGGTGCGCCAGCGCCGCAGCTGTGCCGACCAGTCGCTGGGTTGCAGCGGATCGAGCACCGGCGCCGGGATCGGCGGGCAGCCGGGCGCGGCCAGCTGCGCCAGCAGCGCCGGTTGCCGCACCAGGGTGTCCAGCGCGAAGTCGCTGGCCACCGCCAGCCGGGTCAGCAGCGGCAGCAGCTCGGCAGGAACAGGCTCGGGCAGGACCTGGGCCAGGCGCGCCAGGGCGCGGTCGACAAGGGGCTGCAGGGTGGCGGGCAGGTCAGCGGTGGCGAGGGTCATGCGCTGATTCTCGCGGGGTCGGATCCCTTTGCCAACGGCGAAGGGCTCTGCCCCCGAGATGCCGCCGCTTGATGCCGCGGGTGGGGTCAGAGCCTTTTGCCCTTGGCAAAAGGATCCGACCCTGAAGGGGTGCCGCGCATTCATTCTGGGCGGCAGGCAATAAAAAAGCCCGCTTGCAGCGAACTGCCAGCGGGCTCTGCTCCCTCCCCCACGTCGGGATGCAGGGCCATCGTGCGGGCTGCGAAAGCACTTTGCACGCTGCACTGCAAAACAAAACCGGTGGGTATGGGTGACCCCGGTGGGGAAAAGCCATTCCACGAAGGTAGAACCCCCCGTACGGATAAGGATGGCCGATAATCGGCTTTCCCCCCAGAAACACTGTCGTCATGTCTGTTGATCGCATCGCCAACGCGCGTCTTCGTGACCGCGTGGTCTCCGCCGAGGCCGCAGCCGCGCTGATCCAGCCCGGTGAAACCGTGGCCATGAGCGGCTTTACCGGCTCCGGGTATCCCAAGGCCGTTCCCGTGGAACTGGCCCGCCGCATCGAAGCGGTGCACGCCCAGGGCCAGCCCTTCCAGATCAAGCTGATGACCGGCGCCTCCACCGCGCCGGAACTCGATGGCGCGCTGGCCAAGGCCGATGGCATCGCCATGCGCATGCCGTTCCAGAGCGATCCGGATGCGCGCAACCGCATCAACGAGGGCAAGCTGGATTACATCGACATCCACCTCAGCCACGTCGCCCAGCACGTGTGGTTCGGCTTCTACGGCGAGATCGATACCGCCGTGATCGAAGTCTCGGCCATCCGCGAAGATGGCTCGCTGGTGCCCTCCACCTCGGTCGGCAACAACAAGACCTGGCTGGACCTGGCCAAGAAGGTGATCGTCGAGGTCAACGAATGGCAGCCGGCCGGCGTCGACGGCATGCACGACATTTACTACGGCACCGCGCTGCCACCGCACCGCAAGCCGATTCCGCTGGTGAACGCCAACGACCGCATCGGCGACACCGCGCTGCGCTGCGACCCGGACAAGATCGTGGCCGTGGTGCGCACCAACGGCCCGGACCGCAACAGCCCGTTCAGTCCGATCGATGCGACCAGCGAACAGATCGCCTCGCACCTGATCGAGTTCCTCAAGCACGAGGTGAAGAAGGGCCGCCTGCCGCCGAACCTGCTGCCGCTGCAGTCGGGCGTGGGCAACATCCCCAACGCCGTGCTGGCCGGCCTGGCCAGGAGCGGTTTCCGCGACCTGGCCGCGTTCACCGAAGTGATCCAGGACGGCATGCTCGACCTGCTGCGCGATGGCGTGCTGAGCTACGCCTCGTGTACCGGCTTCGCGCTGAGCCCGCAGGCCAACGAGACGTTCAAGGAGAACATCGATTTCTACCGCGAGCGCATCATCATGCGCACGCAGGAGATCTCCAACCATCCGGAACTGGTGCGCCGCCTGGGCTGCATCGGCATGAACGGCATGATCGAGGTGGACATCTACGGCAACGTCAACTCGACGCACGTGATGGGCACGCGGATCATGAACGGCATTGGCGGTTCGGGTGACTTCGCCCGCAACGGTTTCCTGTCGGCGTTCCTGAGCCCGTCCACTGCCAAGAACGGCACCATCTCGGCGATCGTGCCGATGGCCAGCCATGTCGACCACACCGAGCACGACGTGTCGGTGATCGTCACCGAACAGGGCCTGGCCGACCTGCGTGGCCTGACCCCGCGCAAGCGCGCGCAGGTGCTGATCGACAACTGCGCGCACCCGGATTTCCGCCCGCAGCTGCAGGATTACTTCGACCGTGCCAGCCGCGAAAGCTACGGCAAGCACACCCCACACCTGTTGCCCGAAGCACTGTCGTGGCACCAGCGCTGGCTGGATACGGGCACGATGAAGGGCTGACCCCGGGTCCGGACATCGGGTAGAGCCGGCCGCTGGCCGGCTCTACCTTCACGCGGTGCGCCCGGCCAGCGGCCGGCTCTACCTTCACGCGGTGCGCAGCGCCGCCAGCGATTCGGCCTGCAGCCGCTCGTAGATCTCGAACTCGTCATTCACCGCCACGCCCAGCGCCTGCTCGAAGGCCTCGCGGTTGGCGTGCGCGGCATACGCGCGCTGTTCTTCGCCGCCCAGGTTCGACTGGAAGATGCCCGCGGCACTGACCGGCAGGAAATCCTCGTAGACGATCGGATCGGCCGTGGCCAGGCCGGCGGCCACCAGCACTTCGGCAGGCAGATCGGCCACGCGTTCCGGCGCGGCGCGGCCGGCGTCGGTCAGCTGGTAGCGGTAGTAGCCCAATCCTTCCTGGCGCAGCGTGTCATGGTCATCCGGGAAGCTGGCGAACACCGCCTGCAGGCGCTGCCCGTAGTCGCCACCGGTACTGCCTTCGCCACCGGCATCGCGTGCCTGCGACAGCAGCTGGTCGTACAGCGCGCGGCCCTTCGGGGTCAGCGCAAGGCCGCGTTGTTCGATCTCGCCGAAGCGCGCGGTATGGGTGCCGGCATCGCCACCGTCCGCATCCGGGAAATGCACGGCCTCTTCCAGCGCCTTGAAGCTGGTCTGGCGCAGCAGGATCGGGCAGGCGCGGCGCGGCGGCCCTTCGATCACCGCCTTGGCCGCCATGCCGTGCTCGATCATTGCCGCCTGCGCCGCGTCGATGTCCAGCGTGCGCGGGGTCAGGTGGTTGATGTGCGGGCCACGGAAACTGACCACGTCGGCCACCAGGCGGTGCGCATTGTGCAGCGCGTGGTAGGTCGGCAGATCGACCGTGGCATCGCCGTGCCAGCGGAAGGTTTCCAGTGCTTCGTCGACGAAGCGCTCGGCGTCGGCCTGCGACAGGCCACCGTCACGCTCGGCCTGGTCGATCAGCGCCAGTGCGCCGTCGGTGAAGATGCGGCGGCGTGCCAGGATCTTCGCCGACTCGGCACGCAGGGTTTCGTCTTCGATCAGCTCCAGGCGCAGCAGCGAGGTGAACACGCGGAACGGATTCTGCGCCAGCGCGGCGCCGGTCAGCGGGCGGAACGCGGTGGAGTGCACCGGCACGCCGGCTACCGACAGGTCGTAGTAGCCGACCGGGTACATGCCCATCACCGCGAACAGGCGGCGCAGCGTCGCCAGCTCCTGCGCGGTGCCGACGCGGATCGCGCCATGGCGCTCTTCGTCCAGGCGCGCACGCTCGTCGTTGCGCTGCAGCTGCGCGGCCAGTGCCGGGTCCTGGGCAAGCACCTGCGCGTTGATCCGCTCCACCAGTTCCACCAGCGTGCCGTACAGCGGCACTTCGGTGCGGTACATGCGGGACATGGCCTGCGCGAACAGGCGGCGGATCACATCAGGCGAAACGAAAGAGGCGCTCATCAGTCACTCGATTACGGGAACGGGGAACAGCTCGGACCCGTATTGTCGCCGGAGCGCGCGGCGGCGGCGATACGCAGAGCAACATGGCCGGGTAGTGCCGGCCGCTGGCCGGCAACCTCCTGATGCCTATAAGGGTGCAGTTGCCGGCCAACGGCCGGCACTACCGCTTCAACTGCCGCTTCAGGGTGGCATCCAGGGTGATCGGCCGGTCCCAGTGCTGGTAGCTGGCCACGATGGCATGCCGCACAGCGCGGTAATGCAGGTTGTCCGGCTTGGCCGGCATGCGCTTCACCACCGCTTCCCAGCCGCCCTCCGGGTCCTGGCTGAAGGCGCGAACGCTGTCGCGGCAGGTCTGGCCGCTGGCCTTGGCCCAGAAGCAGGCGAAATAGATATCCCCGGCCTGCCAGCCATGGGTGGTGAACAGCGCATTGATGTAGCCGCGGGGGACATCGGCGTAGCGCGACACTTCATCGAGGAAGGCATCGGGGTAGCGTTCGGCGTAATGGTTGATGTCCTGCAACTGGGCATCGATCCAGCGGTCACCGGTTGCCACCTCATACGCAGCCGAACGCTCGGCGGTCTGCTGGGCCAGCACGGTGGCCGGCGCCAGCAGCAGGGACAACAACAGCGCGCGCAGTCGAACGTTCATACCCCGATTCTGCCGCAGCTGCCGGGCCCTGTCAGGCCGCCGCAGCGGCCTTGGCCTCGATCGCCGCCAGTGCGGCCGGCCAGTCGTGGGCGGTATCGGCGGTGACCATGCGCGGTTCGTCGTCGGCCACGCCGTGCTGGGTCTCATGGGCCCAGGTCACGGCGTACGGGGTATGCACGCCCCAGCCACCCAGGGTCACCACCGGCTCGATGTCCGAGCGCAGCGAGTTGCCGACCATCACGAAGCGCTGCATCGGCAGTTCGAATTCGGCCAGCACGCGGGCGTAGGTTTCCGGGTCCTTCTCGGAAACGATCTCGATGCGCGGGAACAGCTCGGCCAGGTTGGCGACCTTGATCTTCGCTTCCTGGTGGAACAGATCGCCCTTGGTGATCAGCACTACCGGGTAGTGCTCGGCGATGGCCGCCACGGCTTCGCGCACACCGTCGATCAGTTCCACCGGGTGGCGCAGGGTATCGTGGCCGATATCCAGAATGCGCTGGATGTCCTTGGCCTCGATGCGCTGGCCGGTGATGTCGATGGCCGCTTCGATCATCGACAGGGTCATGCTCTTCACGCCGTAGCCGAAGGTGCCCAGGTGGCGCTGCTGAACTTCCAGCAGGTGGCGCGCGGTCTGGGTGTCGTGCACGTCGACATAGCGCGACAGCAGGTCAAGGTAATCCTGCTCGGCCTTGCGGTAGTAGTCCTCGCTCTTCCACAGCGTGTCGTCACCGTCAAAACCGACCAGGCCGATGGCGCGCGACGGCGCAGGCGTGGACGTGTTCATCGGCCAAGGATACAGGGGTGGCGATGACGAGAAAAACCCGGGCGGCCGCAGCCGCCCGGGTCCCCATGCACCGGTCTTCCCGAATCAGGTCTGGATCAGCGGCCCTGCGCCGCGCCGGCACCCGCACCGGCCTGCTGCGCGGCCACGTAGGCCTTGTACTCGTCGGCGCTCAGCTCGCCGTCCTTGTTGGTATCGGCCTGGTCGAACACCTGGGCCAGGCCGGCGTTCACCTGCGCCTCGGTCTTGCTGATGGTGCCGTTGCCATCGGTATCGATGCTGGCCCAGGTCTGGCCACCACCGTTGGCCTGCGCCGAGGCCGCTGCGGCCGCATCGGTCGCCTGGTCAGCCGCCTGCCCGGCCTGTGCTGCCGCCTGCTGGGCCTGCGCCGCTTCATTCTGCGCATGTGCGGCCTGCTGCTTGGCCGACTGGGCCATCGCCGGAATGGCCAGCACGCTGCCAGCGGCGACGATCAGGGCGATCAGGGGCTTGCGGTTGCGAATAGTCATCAGGGGTGTCTCCTGCATATTGGGTGGTGTTGCGCGGCCTGTTGTTTCCGCACGGCACCTACCCTGCCACCGCGTTTCTGAATCGATTTTGGGCCGCGACCGGCCTCCACACGCACGATTAACCACTCGCATCCACGCATGCTTTAGCGCGCTGGTTAGCGAGGAGTGAGCGGCTCATAAGATGCGCATTCAACGCCTCTGCATTTAACCGGCAGGCAACGAAAAACCTGCGTCAGTCGACGGTTTTTTCCAATGACCGCGAACTGAACAACACCCATCCCAAGGCGACACCGGCGAGCGCGCCGGCGATTTCCAGCACGACACGGCTGCCGAGCTCGTTCGGATCGTGGATGGTGGCCAGGAACAGGCGCGCGTACAGCGGCGACTCCAGTCGCACGATGCCCATGTAGAACAGCTTCCACGCATCGATGCCAGCGGAGGCCACCACCGAGATGACGCAGGACCAGCCGATGGCGTGGCCCATCGACCAGTGCAGCAGCCGGCACAGTCGCGACCACAGGAAGTACACCAGCAGGCCGACCAGCAGCGCGATGGCGCCGGCTTCCAGGGTGCCGAGCAGGCCGAAGTGCAGGGGAAGGTTCATCGGGTGGGCAGGGATGAAGAGGCGGCCAGTGTAAGGGATCTGCGCCGGACCCAATCGGCAGCCACAGTGGATCCACGCCATGCGTGGATGAATCTCCATCCAAATCGAATATCTCGACGATTGAACAAGGAGCAGCCGAGCATGGGCTCGGCTCTACAACGGACCACGCGGGAAACTGTCAGAGGCGGGGCGCAGCCCTGCCGATGCCCCTACCGTACCGGGACATCGTACGCGGTGCCGGGATCCGGTTCGGGCTGCAGGGTGTAGTGCCACCACTCCTGCGGATAGTTGACGAAGCCCCGCCGCGCCATCGCGCGCACCAGCTGCTGGCGATTGGCCTGTTGCGCATCGCTCAATCCGCTTGCCTGCGTATGCGCGCGTGGACCGAAGAAATCGAAGTCGGTGGCCATGTCCAGCGGCGTGCATGCACCGCTGCGGCAATCCAGCAGGCCCAGATCAACCGTGGCGCCACGACTATGGCCAGAGCGCTCGGCGATGTAGCCGTCGGCCAGCAACCGTGGTTTGTCCAGGTCCGGGTACTGCTGTGCCTTGCGCGAGCGCTCGCGCGGATCGTTCACCCAGGCCATGAAGGCCTGCACCGAACGCACCGGTCGGTAGCAGTCGTAGAGGCGCAGGCCGAAGCCATCGCCGCGCAGGTCCTGTTCCACCTGTGCCAGCGCCTTCGCCACCGGCGCCAGCAGATAACACGATGGCGCCTCGTAGCCGGGCACGCGCGCACCGGTGAAGTTGTTGGCACCGGCGTAGCGGATGTCCAGGTCGATGCGCGGCGACAACGTGCGGATCTCCACCAGTCCGGCGCTGGCCGCGTCGGCTGCCGGTGAAACGCGCGGTGGCTCAGCGGCGCGGGTGGTCGCCGCCAGCGCAGTCGCCAGTACGAGTGAAATGCAGGTCCTGGAAGTCATAGCTGAAGTCGATGTCCGGGTCGATGGCGCGCAGGTCCAGCGTCGGTGCCGGGGCTTCGCCTGGCTGCAACCACGCCTGCGCCTCGTCGCCCAGCGTATCCCAGCGCAGCAGCCAGCGCCCCTGCAGCTGCAGCACCGTGGCCTGCAGCCGGGGCGACTTGTCCACGCTGAAACGCAGGCCGTCCTTGCCCGGGCAGAGCGAGGCCGTGCCCAGCCACGGATCGCGGTAGCGGCCCTGCCAGCGGGACAGGTCCGTGCGGCTCGTCTCCTGCGCCGCCGCGGTGGATGGCCGCGAATGGCCGGTCGCGGCCCGCGTTGCCTGGTCAGCCTTCAGTTCGGCCAGGTATTCCATCGCCGGACGCGCATCGTCCGCTGCGGTGAAGCGCTTCAGCGCGGCCTGCATCAGGGCCATGCGTGCGTCCTCGCCTTCGCCGTTGATCAGCATCACCACGCCCACCTTCCGGTCAGGCAGCAGCGCCAGCGATGAATACATGCCTGACAGCGTGCCGGTGTGCGCCACTTTCCACTGGCCGTCCATGTCGGACACGCGCCAGCCATAGCCGTAGCCGTAGAAATGCGCATTGTCCCAGCGCCGCTGGCGTTCACCCAGCGGCATCGGCATGTGCAGGGTCCACAGCGTGCGGCGCTGCTCCGTGTCCAGCCAGCCGGACGTCAGGGTGGGATCGAGCAGCACCTGCATCCAGCGCGTCATGTCGCGCAGTGAACAACGGATGCCGCCGGCCGCCATCGACGGCAGGTCCGGGCTGGTTCCACCATCGGCGTTCACCACTTCATTGCGTTCGCCACGCCAGGCATGCGGCTGCGCTACGTTGCCCACGCGTTTCACCGACCACGCCCCCACCTGGCAGCGCATCATGCCCAGTGGTTCGAACACCTGCTCGCGCATCAGCTGGTCATACGGCTTGCCACCCGCTGCCGCCGCCACTTCGCCGGCCACCACATACATCAGGTTGTCGTAGGCGTAGTGACTGCGGAAGCTGCTGACCGGCTTGAGATGCGCCAATCCGGCGATGATGTCGGCACGGGTGAACGCGTTCGGCTCCGGCCACAGCATCAGGTCCCCGGCGCCCAGGCCCAGGCCGCTGTTGTGGATCAGCAGGTCGCGCACCTGCATCTGCTGGCTCACCCACGCATCGTGCATGCGGAAGCCCGGCAGATGCCGCTGTACCGGATCATCCCAGCGCAGCCTGCCCTGCTGCACCAGCCGCGCCAGCAGTGCAGCAGTCATCGCCTTGCTGTTGGAGGCGATCTTGAACAACGTGTCCTCGTCGATGCGGCCGCCATCGCCACGCGCGCCCTCGGCGTGGCGATAGACCACCTGCCCGTTGTCGACCACCGCCATCGCCAGCCCGGGCAGGTGCTCGTGCTGGACGACGGCAGCGACATCGGCATCGAGGGAGGCGGTCGCGGTGGTCTGTGCCAACGCAACCGGGAACACCGCCAGCGCCGCCGCGCAGACGCAGTTTCGAGCCTGCCGTGCGGGCTTCAGTAGGCCCATGTCACGGTCAACTGCGCATAGCGCGGTGACTGGAAGCCGGTGCCGTAGCGGTACAGCGGGTTCGGCGTGCCGATGCTGTCCTGCGGCTCGTAGTCCTGGTCCACGGTCACCACGCGCTGCTGGTTGAGCACGTTGTACACCGCCAGCTTCAGGCGCAGATCGGTGGGAATCGGCACCTTGTACGAGACGCTCACGTCCAGGTCATAGGTCCAGGGTGTGCGGCCATCGCCACCGCGTGGCGAATGCACGAACACGCGCTGGGACGGAACCGTCGCCTGGCAGTTGGACACGCACACGTAGTAGCTGTGGAAGTCGGTGTCGTCGAACGGATTGCCGGCGCCGAAGCGGGTAATCGGGCTGCCCGACTGCACGCCCAGGGTGGCGGCCACGCTCAGGTTCTCGGTCAGCGCGTAGCTGCCTCGGAACTTGAACTGGTGGCGGCGATCATTGGCCAGGTAGCCATAGCCCCCGTAGTTCACCCACGGATTGTCGAAGTTCTCGGTGCGCCCTGCATCGGCGAAGTCGGTATCGGAGTTGACCGGGCCCTCTGCGTTGCCGCGACCGTATGCAAGGGTGTAGGAGGCGTTGAAGCCCCACTTGCCGTCCCACGCGCGGTCGACCTGCAGTTCCAGCGCCTTGTAGTCACGCTTGGGCTTCACCCAGCCGCGCTGGCCGACATAATTGCCGTTGTCGTCATACAGCGCCCAACCTTCCTTCGAGGTGTCGATGCTGATCCAGCCATCGTTGCGGCCGTCGCAGTCGGTGTCACCCCACACGGTGTTGGTGCGCCCCGGGTTGCCCATGATCCACACGCCGTCGATGGCACCACACTGGCCGGTCGCGGTGATGTTCATGTCATCGATGGCATTGTGCAGGCGCCGGTAGGTCACGCTGGCGCCTACCGACCAGGCCTCGTTGATCATCTGCTGGAAGCCCAGGATCGCTTCATCCTGGTAGACCGGGTCCATGTCCCGGTTCACTTCCGCGCGCAGGTCCGGCACGCTGCCGTCGCCCTGCGAGTTGTCCACCGGGCCGATCTGCGCGCCCAGGTTGGGGATGTTGTTGGCTGCGCCGGTGTAGCCGAGGAACTCGTACCAGGTGCGCTCGTCGAGGAAACCACCGGCCTGCTTGATGTTGATGACGTTGGCCACCGGCAGGAAGTATCGGCCCAGGTTGCCGAACACCTTGGTCGTGCCATCGCCGCGCACGTCCCAGGAGAAGCCCAGGCGCGGGGCCAGCATGTCGTCGATCTTGATGTAGCTGCTGCCGTCGCCGCCCTTGTTGTCGAAGGCTTCCAGGCGCAGGCCCATGTTCAGCAGCAGATTCGGCGTCACCTGCCAGTTGTCTTCCAGGTAGTAGGCCGAGTTGATCGTCTCGAAGGCCCCGTCCACTTCATAGCGACGGGTGCGCACGACCACGCCGCTGGCCGGCACCACGCCACCGTTCAGCGAGCTGCCGGGAGTGCGGTAGTAGATGTCGTAGCGGAAGCCGCCCGGGCCCGGATAGGCGCGGCTGTAATCGGAGGTGTTCTCTTCCCGATCCAGGCCGAACCGCAGCAGGTGGTTGCCCAACGTCCATTCGAAGTCCGCGCGCGCGGCCTTGCGCGTGTCCAGCGCCGACTCCAGCTGCGAGCTGCTGGTGCAGCTGCGGTCGCCCTGCAGCGACGGCGGCACGCCCTGGCCGGCCGTGCGGTTGTCGAACACGCGGTTGCAGTTCTGGTCCATCAACGAGCTCTGCACACGGTTGCGCTTGTTCTCGCCGTACATCAGCTTCATGGTCAGGTCGTTGTTGACCTGCCAGCTGTAGGTACCGGACCAGTTCTTGCCACCCACCGTGTTGTAGATCTGGTTGCTGCGCTCGCCCACGGTCTGCCCCGTGGCGTAGTCGTAGGCGTAGACGTCGGTGAGGGTCTTGCTCTTGTCCGAGAAGCCGAACAGCGACAGCATCTGGTTGTCGGTGATCTGCCAATCGATCTTGCCGCCCCAGAACGGATCATCGGCCTTGCCCTGGCTCAGGCGCGTGCCGGCATCATTGGTCGAGGTGGGACGGTAGTCGCGCGCCTCGTACATGCCGAAGAAGAACAGGCGGTCCTGCACCAGCGCACCGGAAGCGAACACATTCAGCGCGCTGCGGCTGTAGTCGTCGCGGCTGGCGGTGATGTAGCGGCTGCCGCTGCCGTCGTAGCGGTCGCGTGCCTGCGACTGCCACGCGCGCGGCTCGAACACCAGTTCGGCACCGGCCTTGAAATCGTTGCTGCCCGAGCGGGTCACCGCATTGATGACGCCGCCGGTGCTGCGTCCGAACTCCACCGAGTAGCCGCCCGTCTTGACCTGGAATTCCTGGTAGAACGAGAACGGCACCGACGAGAAGCCGACCCGGTTGTAGAAGTCGGTGACGTTCAGGCCATTGATGTAGACGGTGTTCTCGGCCACCGACGAACCGCCGAAGGAAATGCCCTGCCCGCCCAGCGACCCCTTGCCCTTCACCGCGCCCGGCGCGAGCAGCGCCACCGCGGTGATGTCACGGTCCACTGGCAGGCGCGACAGCTCCTCGCGGGTGATGTTGGTGGCCGACTCGGTGGACTTCACATCCACCATCGACACCACCTGCGGCGCCCGCACTTCGACCGTGCCCAGGGTACTGACCGCACCCAGCGGCACGTTCACCGTGGTCGCGCTGCCGAGACTGACCGTCACCTGGCCGACACGGCTGGCGCCTCCACCCGGCAGGCTCACCTCCATCTCATAGGTGCCGACCGGCAGCAGCGGAATGCGGTAGCTGCCGTTGGCTTCGGCCTGCACGGAGCGCACGAAGCCCGTTGCCGGGTTGCGTACGGTCACCGTGGCACC
This sequence comes from Stenotrophomonas sp. CASM110, assembly GCF_049384345.1. Classification (NCBI taxonomy): domain Bacteria; kingdom Pseudomonadati; phylum Pseudomonadota; class Gammaproteobacteria; order Lysobacterales; family Lysobacteraceae; genus Stenotrophomonas; species Stenotrophomonas sp. CASM110. The sequence goes on along the minus strand of NZ_JBMRGI010000028.1, from coordinate 22,346 downwards.
GGCCGGTACCTGGCCGGCATCGCTGACCAGCCGGCCGACCACTGAACCATCCTGTGCGAATGCGCTGGGCGCGATCACGCCCAGACACGCCCCGAGAGCGACGCACAACGCCGCCCGCTTGATGCTGTAAGCCTTCATCCCCTGCTCTCTCCTGCAAGAATTGAATGGTGTGGAATGCGATGTGTCGCGCTAGCGTTGCCTGGCTGGCAGTACCCGCCACTGGAAGTCGTAGCTCCATTGGTCGAAGTACAGGTTGCCGCCTGCCCACTCGGCCTCGCCGCGCTGCGAGTCGACCGTTTCCGAGCGGAAGTGCTGCTTGGCCGGCACGAAGGGCTGGCCGAAATCATCGTTGAAGGCGATGCGGTAGCCATCGAGGCCACCCAGGTAGAAGTTGCGCAGGGCCGGCACATCGCTGGCCAGTGCGCCGGTGGTCACGTCCATCGGCAGCCAGCCATACGGCGCCAGGTAGACCTGTCCCCAGTCATGCAGGTTGTTGTAGCCACTGCCATCGTCGGAGAACACCATGCCCGACTGCCAGCGCGCGGGAATGCCATTCAGGCGCAGCAGCGCGATCAGCAGCAGGGTCTGCTGCCCGCAATCGGCATGGCCGGAACGCAGCGCGTAATCGCTGATGTTGCTGAGCGTGGAATATTCGCGCGCACCGGCCCAGGGAATACGGTCGACCGCAGCAAACAGCTTGCGCACCACTTCATATGGGCGCGTCTCGCCCTGCAGCACCTGGTCGGAGAACAGCTTCAACGCAGGGGTGAAGCGCACATGCGGCAGCTGCTCGGCCAGATACGGCTTCAACGCCGTATCGGCCGGGGTCGGTTGCACCACGGCCGGGTCGATCGCGGTGTGCCGGGCGAAGATCGTGACCGCGTAGCGGATCTCGAAGCGGGTCGGCTGCCCGGCCACCGCTTTGGCCTCCAGATAGGCCGTGCGTTGCAAGGTGCTGGCCGGTGCCACCCGCGCCTTGCCTGGGCTGCTGCCCAGCCACTGCACCTGCTCCTGCTGGCCGGGGATCTCGCGTGGGTACGGAATCCAGGCACGCACGGTTTCGCCGGCCGGCACGGCATCGGCCTTCACCGTGAGCGATTGGGTGAATTCGATACGCTGCGGCAGCACCGACGCCCGGCCACTCTGTTCGGCCGCGGCGACCACGCGCGTGTGGTGCGCGTTGAGCACTTCGTTGGGCCCTGGAGGCGGCATCGGTGCATCCGCACGGCGGCGTGCGCGTGCTTCGTCGCTGAGCAGGAACAGGTTCGACGGTGCGCGCTTGAAGTACCAACGCTCGCCATCGATATCGAGATGCTCGATCAGGCCAAGCTGGTCCCAGCGCGCGAATTCCTCGTCGGTCAGGTCGGGAATCCAGCGGCGCACGGCAGACTTGGCGGCGGTTTCGTCGAGGGAAAGATCCAGGCGGATGCGGCGCATGCGCTCACGCTGGAACGCGCCTTCGGCAGCATCGCTCCCTGTCGCCAGCAACGCATCGGCGTCGCTGAAGCGGCCGCCGTCGATCAGGTCGATCACCTGCGCCTGGCGCGCACGCTGCTGGCTGCTGCGCCCGTCTGCCGCCTGCGTGACCGACACCCACAGCAGCAGCGCGGCACACAGGCCGGCAGCAGCAGGCAGACGCGGTTTGCGAATGGCAGGATCCACAGCGACACTTCCCCAGCGCGGGTGGTAACGGCTGTGTAACACGGGCCGGGATGCCGGTCAATAATTTATTCTTGCTTTCGATGCCGAAAGGAATAAATATTCCACAAGGCATTCGAGGAGGGTGTGCACCGCATGAGCCTGGCTTCCCGCGAACGGCACCGGCATTGGCCGCGCCGCTTGACCCTGGCCCTGTGCCTGCTGGCCGCACCGGCCTTTGCACAGGCCGCCCCGGCGCCCGATCCCGGCGCACCGCTGCCCTATGTGATCGGCCTGCACGAGGCCTACCTGACGCCGCAGTACTGGGCGGCGCGTCTGGACAACGCCGATGCGCCGATCCTGGATCGCGCGCAGATCGAGGCGCAGAACGCACGGATGCGGGCGCAGGACAGCCATATCCGCGACATCGCGGCGCTGCCAGCCCAGCTTGATGCGGCGACGGTGCGTGCCAGCATCACCGCGCTGTCGAGCTGGCCCACGCGCACCCTCTACAGCGACAAGGGCACGCCCATCGCGCCGGCCCTGCGCAGCGCGATCGAAGCCAACCTCGGCCTTGATGCAATCCCCGCCCAGGTGGCACCGGCCTACGGGCTGGTGGTGAAGCGTGCCGCACTGCGCACCTTCCCCACCCGCGAGCGCGTCTTCAGCACCGTCGGTGACACCGACATCGACCGCTTCCAGGAATCGGCACTGTTCCCCGGCGACAAGGTCGCCGTGGTCCACCGCAGTGCCGACGGCCGCTGGCTGTTCGTGCACAGCGAGCGCTACAGCGCGTGGATCGAAGCCGACGCCATCGCCAGCGGCGACAAGGCCACGGTGCTCGGCTACGGCGCGAAGGGACCCTACCGGATCATCACCGGTGCCACCGCGCAGACCGCCTACACCCCGGAAGAACCGCGTGTCTCGCGCCTGCAGCTGGACATGGGCGTGCGCCTGCCGGTGCTGGCCGACTGGCCCGCGTCAGAACCGGTGAACGGCCAGCAGGCGCACGCATCGTGGGTGGTGCAGCTGCCGGTACGCGAGGCAGATGGTCGCCTGAAACTGGTACCGGCCCTGCTGCCGCGCTCGCAGGACACCGCCGCCGACTACCTGGCCCTGACCCCGCGCCTGTTGCTGCAGCAGGCCTTCAAGTTCCTCGGCGAGCGCTACGGTTGGGGCCACGACTACGACACCCGCGACTGCAGCGGTTTCGTCTCCGAGATCTACCGCAGCTTCGGCGTGCTGCTGCCACGCAATACCAGTGCACAGGCGGTCAGCCCGGCGCTGGATCGCCTGCCGTTCACCGGCAAGGACGGCAAGGCACTGCGCGACCGTGCCGTCACCGACCTGAAGGTCGGCGATCTGGTCTACATCCCCGGCCACGTGATGATGGCCATCGGCCACGTCGACGGTCGTACGTGGGTGATCCACGATACGGCGGGCGGCAGCTGGTTCGGTGCCGACGGCACGCGCGTGCAGGCCCATCTCAATGGTGTTTCGGTCACGCCGCTGGAGCCGATGATGGCCAGCGATACCGTCCGCTACATCGACCGCATCACCAACATCCAGCGCCTGCGGGCCAAGACTCCTGAATGAAGATCACCGCCATCGAACTGGGCATGCTGCGCGTGCCGTTGAAGACACCGTTCAAGACCGCCCTGCGCACGGTGGAAACCGTGGAAGACGTGGTGGTGCTGATCCGCACCGACACCGGCAACACCGGCTATGGTGAAGCCCCGGCCACCGCCGTGATCACCGGCGATACGCACGGCTCGATCATCGAAGCGATCCGCCACTTCATCGCCCCGCGCCTGATCGGCCAGGACGTGGTCAACCTCAACCACCTGTGCACGCTGGTGCAGACCGCGATGGAGCGCAACACCAGCGCCAAGGCGGCGGTGGAGATCGCGCTGTACGACCTGTGGGCGCAGCTGCACGGCGCCCCGCTGTACCAGATGCTCGGTGGCGGCGACCCGGTGATCACCACCGACATCACCATCAGCGTGGACTACATCGACAAGATGGTGGCCGACTCGCTGTCGGCAATCGAACGCGGCTTCGAGTCGCTGAAGATCAAGGTCGGCAAGGACATCGGCCTGGACATCGAACGGGTCAAGGCGATCCATGCCGCCGTGGAAGGCCGCGCCCTGCTGCGCCTGGACGCCAACCAGGGCTGGACCGCCAAGCAGGCGGTGCATGCGATGCGTACCCTGGAAGACGCCGGCGTGGTGCTTGAACTGCTGGAGCAGCCGGTGAAAGCGGCCGACATCAGCGGCCTGAAGTACGTCACCGACCGCGTCAACACGCCGGTGATGGCCGACGAAAGCGTGTTCAGCCCGAGCCAGGTGATGGACCTGATCCAGCAGCGCGCGGCCGACATCATCAACATCAAGCTGATGAAGACCGGCGGCCTGTCCAACGCGATCCGCATCGCCGACATTGCCGGCATCTACGGCGTGCCGTGCATGATCGGCTGCATGATCGAATCGAGCATCAGCGTGGCCGCCGCCGTGCACCTGGCCGTGGCCAAGAGCGATGTGATCACCAAGGTCGATCTGGACGGCCCCTCGCTGGGCCAGTTCGATCCGGTCAGCGGCGGCGTGCATTTCAACGAATCGGAGATCAGCATCAGCGACGTGCCGGGGCTGGGCATCACCGAAGTGCGCGGGCTGGAGATGCTGGGTTGATTTCTGCCTTGCGGCTGACGTTGCGTGCCACTGACGTTGGGTCGCGCGTTACTTTTCTTTTCGCGAAAAGAAAAGTAACCAAAAGAAACGCTCCGCCGGCCGCGAGCCGGTGCTACGCACCGGTTCCCTGCGCTCCTCGGCCCGTCGAGGGACGGCGCGGGAACTCGCTGCGCTCAGACACCCGCGCCTCTTCGCCCTCGCCGGACCTGCGGTGCTCGGCTCGCTTGAAGGCGGACTCAACGTCAAAGGCAACAACTGCACTCCGTAATCTCTTCGCGGCTGGAACCCATCCGACCCATTCCATGACACGCTCTAAGCTGCCAACCGCAACGCGCCTACACATGCCCGGACACCCCGCATGCCGCCCCTGCTGAAGATCCGCACCGAGCGTGGGCAGATGTCGGCCATCGAGCGCCGCATCGCCGACTTCATCCTCGACAACGCCCACCTGCTGCGCGACTACTCCTCCCAGCAGCTGGCCAGCGCGCTCGGCATCAGCCAGTCCAGCGTGGTGAAGTTCAGCCAGAAGCTTGGCTTCAAGGGCTACCCGGATCTGAAGTACTCCATCGGCCAAGATGTGGCCCGCGCCGGTGCCGATCCGCAGCAGGCGCCCGACGAACCCGAGAGCGGCGATGACTACCTGCGCCTGGGCGAGGCCCTGCGCCGCAGCAAGGCGCAGGCCGAGGAGGAAACACGCCAGGCCAATCCACGCGGGGAGATCGAGCGCATCGTGCAGCTGCTCGACGGCGCACCAAAGCTGTTCGTCTACGGCCTGGGTGACGACGGCCTGTTCGCCCGCGAGTTCGCCATGCGGCTGTCGCTGCTCGGACTGCTGGTGGTGCCGCATACCGATCCGATCCTGATGCTGGCAAACCTCTCGGCCGCACGCCCCGGCGATGCGCTGCTGATGTTCTCCGAGTTCGGCAACCTGCCCCAGCTTTCACAGTTGTCGCGGCAGTTCCAGGACATGGGTGGCAAGGTGATTTCCATCACCCGCCACACCGCCAACCCGCTGCGCGCGCATGCGGATGCGGCACTGGCGGTCTGCGCGCACGACCGCACGCCACAGGTCGCGCAGCTGCTGTACCGTAGCGCCATGCACGCCCTGCTCGATTTCCTGTTCGTGCTGCTCTGCCACACCAATCCGGATCGCCAGCAGCAGCTTGCGGTGAACCTGGAGCGGATCGACCACCTGCTGGATTCCTGACCGGAGCGCATGTTGATGAGATCGCTGGTCCGCCTTGCCACCACTGCACTGCTGCTCGCCGCGGCGGTGTCCGTTCACGCGGCGCCGCTGGATGGCGCGCGCCAGCTGATCGTGGTCACCAGCGAAGGCTGGGACAGCACCCAGGGGCAACTGCAGGCCTATGTGCGCGACGGCCAGGGCTGGCACCCGCATGGCCAGGCGTTCCCGGTGGCGCTTGGCCGCACCGGCAGCGCCTGGGGCCTGGGCCTGCATCCGGCGCAGGCCGATGGCCCGCAGAAGCAGGAAGGCGATGGCCGCAGCCCGGCCGGCATATTCGCGCTCGGCAGTGCGTTCGGCTATGCCGTCACCCGCCGCGGCACTGCCATGCCCTACCAGCCGATGCTGGACAGCAGCTACTGCATGGACGTGCCCGGTTCGCCGTTCTACAACCGCATCGTCGATGAAAAGAAGGTCGGCAATGCAGCGGTCAAGGGCTCCACCGAGCCGATGCGGCTGGACCTGCACAACAAGGGCGACCTGCGCTACCGGGAAGGCTTCGTCATCGCCCACAACCCGGACAACCAGCCCGGCAAGGGCAGCTGCATCTTCGCCCATCTGTGGCGCCAGCCCGGCGAGGCCACCGCCGGCTGCACGGCCATGCCGCAGGAACGCATGCAGGCACTGCTGGACTGGCTGCGGCCGCAGGACGCGCCGCGTTTCGTGCTCCTGCCGCGCGCGGAGTACAAGCGCCTGCAGGCGCAGTGGCAACTGCCCGCGCTGGCCGGAGACGTCCGTTGAGCACGCAGGACGAACCGCAGCTGCAACGCGCGGTCAGCCGCTGGCAGATCGTCGGCCTGTCGATCAACGATGTGATCGGCAGCGGCATCTACCTGCTGCCGGCCGCCACCGTCGCCCTGCTCGGCCCCTTCAGCCTGTGGGGCGTGGTCGCCGCCGGCATCGTCGTGGCCTTGCTGGTGCTGTGCTATGCGCAGGCCGCCAGCTACTTCGATGAACCTGGCGGCAGCTACCTGTATGCACGCGAGGCGTTCGGGCGCTTCGCCGGTTTCGAGATCGGCTGGATGATCTGGCTGACCCGCATCAGCTCGGCCGCTGCGCTCAGCAACGCGCTGGCCGACGCGGTTGCGCGTTTCTGGCCGTGGGCCGATGCCGGCCTGGGCCGCATCGCGGTGATCGTGGTATCGCTGGGCTTCCTCACCGGCATCAACATCATCGGCGTGCGCTCGGCCGCGCGTACCGGCGTGGTGCTGGTGATCGGCAAGATGCTGCCGCTGCTGCTGTTCGTGGCCATCGGTGCGTTCCACATCGACCCACAGCTGGCCTTCTCCGGCCAACGCCCGGACCCGCATGACCTGCAGCGCATGGGCGAAGCCGCCTTGCTGCTGCTTTACGCCTACGCGGGCTTCGAGAACATCCCGGCCGCCGCCGGCGAGTACCGCAATCCGCGCCGCGATATTCCGTTCGCCCTGATCACCATGATCATCACCGTCACCGTCATCTACGGCGCGGTGCAGGTGGTGGCGCAGGGGACGCTGGCCGGCCTGTCCAGTTCGGCCACTCCGCTGGCCGATGCCGCCGCCGGTTTCGGTGGCGAAGCACTGGCGCTGATCCTGACCGTCGGTGCCACCATCTCCATCCTCGGCACCAACAGCAACACGATGATGATGGGCCCACGCTTCCTGTTCGCACTGGCCCGCGATGGCTACGGCCCGAAGATCCTGGCCCAGGTGCATCCACGCTTCCACACCCCGGCCGCGTCGATCCTCTGCCAGGGCCTGATCGCGCTCGGCCTGGCCCTGTCCGGTTCGTTCGTGCAGCTGGCCCTGCTGTCGATGACGACGCGCCTGTTCGCCTACATCGGCACTGCCGCAGCAGTCCTGGTACTGGCCAAGCGCTACGCCGACCGCCCGGGCGCCTTGAAGCTGCCCGGCGGGCCGTTGATTCCGGTGCTGGCGCTGCTGCTGTGCCTGGCGCTGTTCGCCAGTGCCAGCTGGCAGAACATCGCTGCTGCGCTGGTGGCGTTCGCCATCGGCGCGGTGATCTACACGCTGCCGCGAAAAGATACCGACGCCGGATGACCGATAGCGCCGGGCCATGCCCGGCGGATTGATCTGGTGATCACGCTGCCGGACCGGGCCGTTAACCGCCACACAGGCACGATCGGGCTACGTCCACAACGGAGCCTTCCATGACCGAGTACCAGATCCCCGGCCGCGTACCGGACGACAGCACGCCGCGCGACGCGATCAGCAACTACTGGCGCGAACGCTACACGGCCGAGCCGTACTACGACGACCAGCTGTTCTTCGAGGACTACGAGCCGGCCTACCGCATCGGCCACGGCGCGCGTGCACAGGACATGATCCGCGCCTATGAACAGGTCGAGGCCGAGCTCGAATCACGCTGGGCCAACGAACGCGGCCGCAGCCGCCTGGACTGGGCGCAGGCACGCAATGCGGTGCGTCGTGGCTGGGAGGAGGCACAGCTGGCGGATCCGCGGCTGGCACGATAGCGCCAGGCTTCTGTAGAGCCGAGCCTACGCTCGGCTCTCGCACCTCGTCTGTAACGTCGAGCCACGCTCGACTGAGCCGAGCATGGCCCGGCTCTACACCGGATCGATCACTCCTGTTCCGGCAGCGGCGGCACGATGGCGCTGCGCTTGCTCTCGCCCCCACCGGCGGCGATCAGGTCGCGGGTGTTCTTCTGCACCGCCACCGCGCCGAACAGCGACAGCGCATACGCCATGCCATAGAAGCCCTTCTCACTCGGCGCCAGCGTGGCATTCCACAGGCCGACCAGCAGCAGCATCAGCGCCGACAGCAGCGCGAACCAGCACAGCGCGTAGTACAGGCCACTCACCGGAATGCCTTCGACGCGGTCGCGCACGCTCTTCTGCAGCGACACCGCCGCGAACAGGCCGAACAGCAGCAGGGTCAGGTAGTAGCCCTTCTCGTTGAGCGCCATCGTGGCGTTGAACAGGCCGATCAGGTACGCCGCCGCCCCCAGCAGCAGGGCCACCCAGGAGGCGGCGATGAAGGCGGTGGACGGCTTGTGGGGCATGGCAGTGTTCATTGCAGGTCCTTGGCAGGCAGGCGGGCACGCTTTGCCCGGGCGTGCCCACCCTAGACGATCCCGCAGCGCTCGCACAGGGGGCGCAGGACCTTCGGGCCACGACGCTCACGGTGCCGGTGGTATACAAGGGACAGCCCGGCCATCCGCATCCCCGCACTGGAGATACCCATGACCCGCACGCCCCTGCTGCTCGCCCTCGGCCTTGTGCCGATCCTTGCCACCTCCGCCTGCAATGCTGCCGATCCGGCCGCCAACGGTGCGCAGACCGCCACAGCGGCCTCTGCCGCCACCGACCAGCGCCCGTTCAACGCCACCGAAGTCAGCCGCTTCGACCAGCCCTGGGCGATGACCTTCCTGCCCGACGGCAGCCTGCTGGTCACCGAAAAGCGCGGCAAGCTCCAGCACCTGGACCCGGCCAGCGGCCAGAAGCACGAGATCACCGGCGTTCCGAAGGTCGCCTATGCTGGCCAGGGTGGTTTCGGCGACATCATCCTGCACCCGGATTTCGCCCGGAATCATGTCGTTTACGTCAGCTATGCCGAGGAAGGCACGCTGGATACCCGCGGTGCCGCCGTAGCCCGGGCCACGCTGGCACTGGATGCCAACGGCGGTGGCCAGCTGAAGGACCTGAAGGTGATCTGGCGGCAGAGCCCCAAGGTCAGCGGTGAGGGTCACTACGGGCATCGCCTCGCCTTCGGCCCGGACGGCAAGCTGTGGATCAGCTCCAGCGAGCGCCAGAAGTTCGATCCGGCCCAGGACATGGGCAGCAACCTCGGCAAGATCATCCGCCTCAACGACGATGGCAGCCTGCCCGCCGACAATCCGTTCGCGTCGCAGGGCGGGGTGGCCGCACAGGTGTGGTCGCTGGGCCACCGCAACATCCTCGGCATGGCCTTCGATGCCAACGGCAAGCTGTGGGCGCACGAGATGGGCCCGGCCGGCGGCGACGAACTGAACCTGATCGTGCGTGGCGCCAACTACGGCTACCCGATCGTTTCCAACGGTGACCATTACGACGGCCGGCCGATTCCCGACCACGATACGCGCCCGGAATTCGCCGCGCCGAAGGTGACCTGGACGCCGGTGATCTCGCCGGCCGGCTTCGTGATCTACAGCGGCAGCCTGTTCCCGCAGTGGAAGGGCAGCGGCTTCATCGGTGGCCTGTCGTCCACCTCGCTGGTGCGCGTGGCCTTCGATGGCGACAGCGCGCGCGAAGCCGAGCGTTTCAACATGGGCGAGCGCATCCGCGAAGTGGAACAGGGCCCGGACGGCGCGCTGTGGCTGCTGGAAGACGGCAGCAAGGCGCGCCTGCTGAAGCTCACGCCGAAGACCTGAGGTAGTGCCGGCCGCCGGCCGGCACCCTGGATCCTTCCGGCATCCTGCGGTTGCCGGCCAGCGGCCGGCACTACCCTTGCCAAACGGCCCCGCACGCGGGGCGTCTGCATTCATTGGATGGTGATGACCTTCACCTCGGTCTTCGTGCAGGCCTGGTCCAGGCACTGGCCGCTCAACCACACCTGGCCGCTGCCGATCATCACGCCCTGCTGGTTGACGAACACCTTGCCGAAGTCCTGCGCGGACACCGCCTTGACCACCTCCGGCGTGATGATCTTCTCGTAGTTGCGCTGGAACTCTCCGGGGCCGGAGATCTTCTTTCCGCCGCTGATGTTCAAGGGGAATCGCACTTCCTCGACCACCGCAGCGCGATCACCGCCGACCACGGCGGCCTTGAACGCATTGAAGACCTTTTCGAACTGCGCGGCATCGCCGAGCAGCGACTCGATGCGCGCACGCGCATCCTCGGCGGACACCTCGGCTGCCGGTGCGGCAGGTGCAGCGGCGGCTTCGGCAGCCGGCGCCGCCGGTTCAGCCGCAGGTGTCGAAGCAGCACTGGCCTCCATCGGCGGCGGCGCATCCGCTGCAGGCTCGGCCGGCGGCGCCGGCTGCGAACAGGCCGCCAGCAGCAGGGCGGGAATCAGGTAGGCCATCCGGCGCATGCGCGCACTCCATCGAACAGGAGGCCCGATGGTAGCGCCGCCACAGTGAGGACCACAAAAAAGGGGACGGAGGGGATTAAGTCGTTTTGGCACAAACGACTTAATCCCCTCCGTCCCCTTTTTTTCGATCAGGCCTTCAGCAGCTCGAACTGCACCGCTTCGCCGGCGGCCGACGAGGCACAGACCCACAGGTCGAACTGGCCCGGCTCGGCACGCAGCACGCCGTCGCGGCCGGTGAAGGCCAGTTGCTCGCGGGTCAAGGTGAACACCACTTCGGCTGACTCGCCCGGCTGCAGCGCCACCTTGCGGAAGTCCTTCAGTTCACGCACCGGACGCACGCGGCTGGCCACGCGATCATGGATGTACAGCTGCACCACTTCCTCGCCCGCCACGCGGCCGGTGTTGGTCAGCACGGTGGTGATGGTCAGGGTGTCGTCCCAGCCGAGCTGTGCCGTGCTCAGCTGCGGCACGCCGTAGGCGAAGGTGGTGTAGCCGATGCCATGGCCGAACGGGTACAGCGGTTCATTGGGAATCTCGCGCCAGCGCGCCTTGAACTCCGACATGGTCGGCAGTTCCGGACGGCCGGTGCGCGGGTGGTTGTAGAAGTACGGCTGCTGGCCGGACACCTGCGGGAAGCTGACCGGCAGGCGGCCGGACGGGCTGTAGTCGCCGAACAGTACATCGGCCACGGCATGGCCGGTCTGCGTGCCCAGGTACCAGGTCACCGCCACGGCCTGCGCATTGCGCACTGCGCCCTGCAATGCCAGCGCGCGGCCATTGCGCAGCAGCACCACCAGCGGCTTGCCGGTCATCGCCACGGCCTCGGCCAGCGCCTGCTGTGCCGGCGGCAGGGTAATCTCCACGCGCGACTGTGCTTCGCCGCTGTAGCGCTGCGGTTCGCCCAGCGCCAGCACCACCACGTCGGCACGCAGTGCGGCAGCCACAGCGGCTTCCGTGCCGCCCGGAATCGCGGCTTCCAGTTCGCAGCCCGGCACGATTTCCAGCAGCGCTTCGTCGCCGATGGCGGCACGCACGCCGGTTTCCAGGTCCACGTAACGCTGCTTGTCGCCGAACAGCGTCCAGCAGCCTTCGATGTTCTCGCGGTCCTGCACGAACGGGCCGATCAGCGCGATCTTCTGCCCGGTCTTCTGCAGCGGCAGCACGTTGTCACGGTTGTTCAGCAGCACGATCGAACGCCGCGCGGCATCGCGCGACAGTTCGTCATGCGCGGCAATGTGCGAGGTATCCGCTTCGCGCGCCGGGTCCAGCGAACGGTACGGGTCGTCGAACAGGCCGATGGTCTCCTTCAGCCACAGGATGCGGCGCACGCCCTCATCCAGCACCGCCATCGGCACCTCGCCGCTCTCGACCAGGCCGGGCAGGTGCTCGGCATAGAAGCCGCTCTGCATGCTCAGGTCCAGGCCGGCGGTGAACGCCTTGGCCGTGGCATCGCGGTCATCGGCGGCGTAGCCGTGCGCGACCAGCTCCATGTCGGCGGTATAGTCGGAGATCACCACGCCCGGGAACTTCCATTCGCCGCGCAGGATGTCGGTCAGCAGTTCGGCATTGGCACTGGCCGGCACGCCATTGATGTCATTGAACGAGGACATCACGGTGATCGCGCCGGCCTCGAAGGCGGCCTTGAACGGCGGCAGGTGCACGTCGCGCAGGGTCTGCGGCGAGATGTCCACCATGTTGTATTCCATGCCGGCCATCACCGCGCCGTAGGCGGCGAAGTGCTTGGGCGTGGCCAGCAGCGAATCGGCCGCACGCAGGTCGCTGCCCTGGAAGCCACGCACGCGGGCGGCGGCGAACGCACAGCCCAGCACCACATCCTCGCCGGCACCTTCGGCGCCACGGCCCCAGCGCTGGTCGCGGGCGATGTCCACGGCCGGCGCATAGGTCCAGTGCAGGCCCGCGGCGGTGGCTTCGATCGCAGTGGCGCGCGCGGTGCGCTCGGCCAGGTCCGGCTCGAAGCTGGCGGCCTCGCCCAGCGGAATCGGGAACACGGTGCGCATGCCGTGGATGACGTCGGCCGCCAGGATCACCGGGATACCCAGGCGGCTCTCCTCGGTGGCGACCTGCTGGATGCGGCGGCCCAGTTCGGCGCCCACACCATTGAACAGCGAGCCGACCTTGCCCTCGCGCACCTGCTGCAGCACCTGGTCGGCATTGCGCACGTTGGCTTCCGGGTTCACGTCCGGGGCGAACGGGCGGACCATGTCCGCGAAGACACCCAGCTGGCCGACCTTTTCCTCGACGGTCATCTGGGCAATGAGGGATTCGATGCGATCGGAGGCCACCGGCAGTCCTTGATGAAAACGTTTACAAGCCCGGCATTCTAGCGATCCCGAGCCGTTTGGCGAGAGGTTTCTTCATTCAGTTTCAGCCACCAGCGGGGTCCGTATGGCCCCGCCGGGGGCACCGCAGCTTACTCCGAGCCGGCCAACTGGCGCTGCCCGGCCATCAACATGGCGTCACTGGAGGCCTGGAATACCCGCAGGCCGAAGGCCGGCAGGATCGCCAGCAGGTGGTCGAAGATGTCCGACTGCACCGCCTCATACTCGGCCCAGGCAGTGCTGCGGGTGAAGCAGTAGAGCTCCAGCGGCAGGCCCTCGGTGGTCGGCTGCAGCTGCCGTACCAGCAGGGTCATGTCGGTATGGATGCCCGGGTGGCTGCGCAGGTAGCGCTCCACATAGGCCCGGAACGTACCCAGGTTGGTCACGCGGCGGCTGTTGACCTCGGCCACGCCCTGCTCGCGCAGGCGCCCGTTCCACTGCCCCAGTTCCTGTTCCTTGTCGCGCAGGTAGTCGCGCAGCAGCGCGAACTCGCCGAGGAAGGCCAGGTCACCCTCGTCCAGGAAGCCGACGCTGTGCTGGTCCAGGTACAGCGCGCGCTTGATCCGGCGCCCACCGGCCTCCTGCATGCCGCGCCAGTTCTTGAACGACTCGGTCACCAGCTTCTTGGTCGGGATGGTGGTGATGGTCTTGTCGAAGTTCTGCACGGTGATGGTGTGCAGCGCGATGTCGATGACGTCGCCGTCGGCATTCTGGCTGGGCATCTCGATCCAGTCGCCGATGCGCACGCGGCCATCGCCACTGATCTGCACGCTGGCCACCAGCGACAGGATGGTGTCCTGGAAGATCAGCATCAGCACCGCCGTGGCCGCGCCCAGGCCGGTGACCAGATAGCGCAGGTCGACGCCCGCCAGCGTAGCGACGATCGACAGGCCGGCGATCACGAAGAGGACGATCTTGGCGACCTGCAGGTAGCCCTTGATCGGCTTGTTGCGTCCCTCGGGGCGGCGCTCGTACAGATCGTTGGCCGCATCCAGCGCATGCGAGATGGCCAGCACCACGGTCAGGATCGCCCACGCCTGGCAAGCGCCGATGATGAAGCTGACCAGGCCAGGCGGCAGGTCCGGCACGATGCGGATGCCCGAGGCGATCACCTGGCTGGGCACCACGTTCGACAGGCGCGAGATCACCCGCATCAGGTGGCTGCCGCGGCCAGTGTCGGCGCCCGGAAGGCGGCTCAGCAGCCGCCGCAGCCCGCGCAGCAGGATGCGCTTGGTCACCCAGTTGGCCAGGCCAGCGGCGATCAGCAGCGCCGAGATCATCAACGCCAGGTAGGCGCCGGGATAGGGTTCCAGTGTGTTCTGCAGCCGTTCCAGCCACTGTACCGCCACCACCGCGTCCACCATCAGTTGTCTCCTGTCTGTTTCGTTGTTGCCAAGGTTGCCAGCCAGCGGCCGGCACGACCGGGGTTGTCGGCCAGCGGCCGGCACGACCGGGTCAGTCCCGCGTGCGTTCGATGATCACGCCCACCGCGCGCGCGCCGCGCACTGCGCCCGGCTTGCTCAGCTTCAGGCGCAGCCACTTCACGTCGAATTCGTCCAGCACGATCTGCGCGCAGCGCTCGGCCAGGGTCTCGACCAGGCCGAACTCCGACTCGCGCACGAACTGTTCCAGGCGCTTGCTCACTGCCTTGTAGTTCAGGGTGTGGGCGATGTCATCGGTGGCTGCAGGGCGACGGTTGTCGAAACCCATTTCCAGGTCGAACACCAGGTCCTGGCGGATCCGTCGTTCCCAATCGTAGATACCGATCAGGGCGTCGATCGTCAGCCCCTCGATGAAAACCTTGTCCATTGCGCTTACCGGCACGAATACAGGCGGCCATGGTAACGGCACGGCGGTGAGCCTGCCCGGAACGGGCGGTGGGCCACCGGCGTGGGGCGGCCCGGAAAAAACAAAGGGCCCTGCTAGCGGGGCCCTTTGGTACTACCGTTTGTCCCCGGGGGGAGCTGAAATCCAGCCGCGAGTCCCGGTGGCGCAGGCACGCAGATTAGGCAAGGACCAGATCGCCGGTCAAGGCCAAATCCGACAGGACAGGTCAGGTATTCGTCCGAGGCAAAACGCAGAAAATCAGCCGCGCGGACAAGGACGTTCCCTGATGGTCGCCGCCGCCCACTCTCGCGAACATCGATTCCTCCTTCACCACCGCACATGACGATGGCTCCATACGATGTACTGCGGCGCGCGTTGTCAGCGGAGCGTCTGTCTACTTACGAGAGAATCGCATCGACCTGCAGCCCCGACGTCACAGCCGAATCCCTGTACCTGTGGAACATGCGGATGTGCAGTGCACTGATGATGCCGGTCCATCTGTGCGAAGTGGTCACCCGCAACGCCGCTGCAGCTGTGCTCGCCAGGCAGCATGGCCCGCGTTGGCCTTGGAATAATGCCTTCCGACGGAGGCTGCCAACCTCATCCAGTACTTCTCCGCGCACGGTACTGGAACAACTTGCCAGCCGCGTATCCGATACACCTGGGATCGTCGCCAACCTGCCGATGGTGTTCTGGCAGCAGCTCTTTACCTGTCGCTTCGACTCCACACTTTGGATACCCGCACTCAGCAGGGTTCTGCAGCATGCTCCCTCTGCTCATCCCAGTGCCGTCAGGAAAGCCATCCATGCGGATATCGGACGCATCCGCCACCTGCGCAACCGCATCGCCCACCACGAGCCGGTCCTGGAACGTGACATCGGCGCCGACCTGGCCGCGATCGGGCGGCTGATCCATGCCCGCTGCCCACACACGCTGGGCTGGCCGCAGCGCCATGAGCGGGCGACAACCGTGCTGGCGGCGTCGCCGTTGGCAGTGCATCGGTGATGCGTCCGCCGGGCATGGCCCGGCGCCACCGGCTCAGACCGCCGGCAGGGTCGCCATGTCCCAGCGCGGTGTCACATCCACCTTCGGCGGGCTGTGCTGGCCGGCCTGCAGGCGCAGCGCGCCGGCGAAGGCGATCATCGCCCCGTTGTCGGTGCACAGTGCCGGCCGCGGGAAGCAGGCACGGCCGCCGAGGCGCTCGGCCATCTGCTGCAGGCGGGCGCGCAGGCGCGTGTTGGCGCCGACGCCGCCGGCCACCACGATCACGTTGGTCCCGGCCGCTTCCAGTGCGCGCTCGCACTTGATCGACAGGGTCTCGACCACCGCGTCCTCAAAGCCCCGGGCGATGTCGGCGCGGGTCTGCTCGCTCTGGTCACTGTCGCGCCAGGCCATCAGGACCTGGGTCTTCAGGCCGGAGAAGCTGAAATCCAGCCCAGGGCGGTCGGTCATCGGCCGCGCGAAGCGGTACGCGCCCGGCGTGCCCTGCTCGGCCAGCCTGGCCAGCTGCGGGCCGCCCGGGTACGGCAGGCCCATCAGCTTGGCGGTCTTGTCGAAGGCTTCGCCGGCCGCGTCGTCCAGGGTCTCGCCCAGCAGGCGGTACTGGCCGATCGCGTCCACCGCCACCAGCTGGGTGTGGCCACCGGACACCAGCAGCGCCACGAACGGCGCTTCCGGCGGGTCGTCTTCCATCAGCGGGGCCAGCAGGTGGCCTTCCATATGGTGTACGCCCACGGCCGGCACCTCCAGCGCCCAGGCCAGCGAACGCGCCACGCCAGCGCCCACCAGCAGCGCGCCGACCAGGCCGGGACCGGCGGTGTAGGCCACGCCATCGATATCGCCCACGCCCAGGCCGGCGTCGGCCAGGGTCTGGCGTACCAGTGGCAGCAGCTTGCGGACATGGTCGCGGCTGGCCAGCTCGGGCACCACACCACCGTATTCGGCGTGCAGGGCGATCTGGCTGTAGACCGCATGGGCGCGCAGGGCCGCGCTGCCGGCCAGGTCGGTGTCATACACCGCCACGCCGGTCTCATCACAGGAAGATTCGATGCCAAGGACTCGCATGCCTGCTATTATGACGCCCCTGCCGCCCCCTCGGGGGACGTGCAGATCTCACTGCTTTCGAACCCCCGGCCCGTATTCAGGGTTGGCCGCTTGCAGTTTGTCGTTTCGCCGCTATAATGTGCGGCTCGCCGGGCGTGACCCGGTTCTACTGTGTCCCGGAGATTCCATGCCCAGCGTCAAAGTCCGCGAGAACGAGCCCTTCGAGTTTGCTCTTCGCCGCTTCAAGCGCACTTGCGAAAAGGCCGGTGTGCTGGCCGAAACCCGCAAGCGCGAGTTCTACGAAAAGCCGACCCAGGAGCGCAAGCGCAAGGCCGCCGCTGCTGTGAAGCGTCAGCTGCGCCGCTCGTCGCGCGACGTCACCAAGCGTCAGCGCCTGTACTGATCGGACGCATCTTCATTGCGGCGGGCCTGCCTGTCGCGATGGAGCCGAAGCCGGCACGCGCGAGCGTCGCCGGCTTTTTGCGTTTCCGGGTTCGGGCAGCCGCCCCGCCCCACCTACCACCACGAGGTTCCTCATGAGCATGAAGCAGCAGCTCACCGAAGACATGAAGGCCGCCATGAAGGCGGGCGAGAAGCACAAGCTGGGCGTGATCCGCCTGATCAACGCTGCCATCAAGCAGCGCGAAGTGGACGAGCGCATCGAGCTGGATGACACCGCCGTGATCGCCGTGCTCGACAAGATGGTCAAGCAGCGCAAGGACTCGGTCAGCCAGTACGAAGCCGCCAACCGCGAAGACCTGGCCGAGATCGAGCGCGCCGAGATCGTGGTCATCGAAGCCTACCTGCCGGCCAAGATGGGCGAGGCCGAGATCGTGGCCGCCATCCAGGCCGCCATCGCCGAGACCGGTGCCGCCGGCCCGGCCGACATGGGCAAGCTGATGGGCGCGCTGAAGCCCAAGCTCGCCGGCCAGGCCGACATGGGCCTGGTCTCCAAGCTGGTCAAGCAGCTGCTGGCGTAATCCAGCACCTGGGGTCGGATCCCTTCCGCAGCGCGGAAGGGCTCTGACCCCATTGATGCACCCGCTTCACCGCACCTTCGTCGGTCGCCTGCTACAACCGCACACATGGTTGAACCCGAGCCCAACGTTCCCGTGTCCCTGTACAAGTACCTCAAGCGCCTGCAGGACAGCTTTCCGATGGCGGTGGCCAAGCGCTTCATCGACGTCGACGTGCTGACCCAGGCAGCTTCCGTCTCCTTCTACGCCCTGCTGTCGATGGCACCGTTGCTGGTGCTGCTGCTGTGGCTGACCGCCTCGCTGTACCCACCGGCCCAGCAGGCGCTGATCGACCAGATCAGCTCGGTGGCCGGCAGCAGCGCGGCTACTGTGGCCGAAACCGTTCTGAAGAACGCCGACAACCAGCCGGATGTCGGCTCGCTGGCGGGTGTGTGGAGCACGCTGCTGCTGTTCGTCGGCGCCACCGCCGTGTTCGCCCAACTACAGAACGCACTGAACCTGATCTTCCGCACCAGCGGCGAGCGCCTGGAAGGCCTCAAGGCCTGGCTGCGCAAGCGCGTGTTCTCGTTCGGCGTGGTGCTGGCCCTGGGCTTCCTGCTGATCCTGTCGATGACGGCCACCACGGTACTGCAGGTGGCCTTCGCCCAGCTGCCCTCGATCCTGCCCGCGCTGGGGTACGTCACGAGCCTGCTGCTTTACGCAGTCGGCTTCGCCTTCATGTACCACTACCTGCCCGACCGCCGCGTGGCCTGGCGGCAGGCCTTCATCGGCGGCGTCATCACCTCGGCACTGTTCGCACTGGGCCGCTACGGCATCGGCGTCTACATCGCCACCGTGGCCCCCGGCAGTGCCTACGGCTCGATGGGTGCGCTGGTGATCTCGCTGGTCTGGATCTACTACGCCACCGTCGTGTTCTTCGTTGGCGCACTGATGACGGCGGTGATCGATGAGCGCCTGCGCGCGCGTCATCACCTGGCCGCAGCCGGCATTGATCCGGCAACCGCCAGCCAGGTGCCCGACAGGGGGTAAACTAGGCCGACCGCCCCCGGTTCCGTCGCGTGGTCCTGCACCGCGCCCTGCCCTGTTGCCCATGGCCCGTATCCCCGACGCTTTCATCGACGACCTGCTCGCCCGCACCGACATCGTCGAGGTGGTGGGCAGCCGCGTGCCGTTGAAGCGCCAGGGCAAGGAGTACGCCGCCCGCTGCCCGTTCCATGACGAGCGCTCGGCGTCGTTCACGGTCTCGCCCACCAAGCAGTTCTATCACTGCTTCGGCTGTGGCGCGCACGGCACCGCGATCAGCTTCCTGATGAACTACGACCGCCTCGAGTTCCTCGACGCGGTGGATGAACTGGCCAAGCGCGCCGGTATGGAAGTGCCGCGCAACGAGAATCCGCGCAGCCCGCAGCAGCAGGACGACAGCCGCGAGCTGTACTCGGCGCTGGACGCGGCGACCAAGTTCTTCCAGAAGAACCTGGAGGGCAGCGAGAAGGCCCGCAGCTACCTGGATGGCCGTGGCGTGGACGAAGAGAACCGCGCGCGCTTCCAGATCGGCTACGCGCCGGATGGTTACAGCGGCCTGCGCGACGCGCTGGGCAAGGACGAGCGGCGCATGAAGCTGCTCGACCGCGCCGGCCTGTTCTCCAAGAACGACCGCGGCCACGTCTACGACAAGTTCCGCGACCGGGTGATGTTCCCGATCTTCGACCGCCGTGGCCGGGTGATCGCCTTCGGCGGCCGCGTGTTCGAGAAGGACGACGGCCCCAAGTACCTCAACTCGCCCGAGACCGCGCTGTTCCACAAGGGCCGCGAACTGTACGGCCTGTGGCAGGTGCGCCAGGCCAACCAGAAGATCGAGCGGCTGATCGTGGTCGAGGGCTACATGGACGTGGTCTCGCTGTTCCAGTTCGGCGTCACCCAGGCGGTGGCAACGCTGGGTACCGCGACCACGCCGGACCATGCCGAGCTGCTGTTCCGCAACGCACCGGACGTGTTCTTCTGCTTCGACGGCGACGCCGCCGGCCGCCGCGCCGGCTGGAAGGCGCTGGAGTCGGTGCTGCCGCGCATGAAGGATGGCCGCCAGGCCTTCTTCCTGTTCCTGCCCGATGGCGAAGACCCGGACACCATCGTGCGCAAGGAAGGCGCCGAAGCGTTCAACGAGCGCCTGAAGCAGGCTACGCCGCTGTCGCAGTTCTTCTTCGACGAACTGACCCGCGAGATCAACCTGGGCACGCTCGATGGCAAGGCACGCCTGGCCGAACGCGCCAAGCCGATGCTGGCGCAGATTCCCGACGGCGCCTTTGGCGACCTGATGAAGCAGCAGCTGGCGCAGCTGACCGGCCTGGGCGGTACTGCCCAGGCCACGCGCGCGCCGATGCCGCAACGCCAGCCGCAGCGGACGATCCAGCCCGTGGCCAAGCGCAGCCTGGTGCGCGGCGCGATCGCCGTACTGCTGCAGCAGCCGTCGCTGGCGCTGACGCTGGGCGGCAAGCACCACTTCCAGGGCCTGCGCCTGCCCGGCGTGGAACTGCTGCTGGAGCTGCTGGGGCTGGTCGAACAGCGCCCGGACATCAGTACCGGCGCCCTGCTGGAACACTTCGATGGGCGCGAGGAACAGGCCTCGCTGCATACCCTGGCCGCACAGACGCTGCCCGGCACCGAGGCCAGCTGGACCCAGGAACTGCACGACGCAGTGGCACAGCTGGAGAAACAGCTGCTGGTGCAACGTCTGGAGGAGTTGTTGGCAAAGCAGCGCCAGCAGGGCCTGGACGATACTGACAAGTACGAACTGCGCGAGCTGCTGAAGGCGCGCGCCGGACTGCGCCTGTAGCGGCAGAACGTTTTCACGGAGAAGACCATGCTGCTGCGCCTGACCTGCCTGCTGTTGTTGTCGCTCTGCCTGTCACTGACGGCCCTGGCCGAAGACGCGCCCCTCAACGAAGTCCGCCCCGGCCTGTATGCCGGCGGCCAGCCCAGCGCCGCACAGCTGCAGGCCTTGGCTGCACAGGGCGTGCGCACTGTGATCGACCTGCGCCAGCCCGGCGAGGACCGGGGCTTCGATGAAACCCGCGTCGCCGAATCATTGGGCCTGCGCTACGTGCGCATTCCGGTGGCCGGCGCCGATGGCCTGGATACGGCCAACGTGCGTGCCGTGCACCTGGCCCTGCAGCAGAGCCAGGGGCCGGTGCTGCTGCACTGTGCGTCCGGCAACCGCGCCGGCGCCGTGCTCGGCCTGGTCAATGCACGGTACGAACATGCCAGCCCCGAACAGGCCCTTCAGCTGGGCCAGCGTGCTGGCCTGAAGTCGCTGGAAGCCGCCACCCGCCAACGCCTGGCAACGCCGGTCACCTCGCCCTGAACCCTCCGCACCAAGGACACTGCCCACCATGACCCGCTGGTGGTCGCGCCTGCGACCGGACAACTTCACCCTCGCCCTGCTGTGCACCGTCGGCCTGGCCTCGCTGCTGCCGATGAAGGGCGCCGCCGCCATCGTGCTCGACGATGTCACCACCGTCGCCATCGCTGCACTGTTCTTCCTGCATGGCGCGCGCCTGCCGCGCGAGTCGATCATCGGCGGCATGCTGCACTGGCGGCTGCACCTGACCATCCTGGCCTGCACCTTCATCCTGTTCCCGCTGCTGGGGCTGATGTTCAAGCCACTGTCGGGCTGGCTGCTGACCCCGGAGCTGTACCTGGGCGTGCTGTTCCTGTGCACCCTGCCCTCCACCGTGCAGTCGTCCATCGCGTTCACTTCGATGGCGCATGGCAACGTGCCCGCAGCGGTGTGCAGCGCTTCGCTGTCGAGCATCCTCGGCGTGTTCCTGACCCCGCTGCTGCTGACCGCGCTGGCCGGCACCTCGGGTGGCATCCATGATCCGCTGCATGCGATCGGCGGCATCATGCTGCAGCTGCTGGTGCCGTTCGTGGCCGGCCACCTGCTGCGGCCGTGGATTGCCGGCTGGGTGGAACGCCAGCGCGCGCTGCTGCGCTACACCGACCAGGCCACCATCCTGCTGGTGGTGTACTCGGCGTTCGGCGAAGCGGTGACCGAAGGCCTGTGGAGCAAGACCCCGCTGCTGTCGCTGCTGGCTGTGGCCATCGTGGCCGCTGTGCTGCTGGGCATCGCCATGCCGCTGATCACCTTCATCGCCCGTCGCCTGCGCTTCAACCGCGAGGACGAGATCGCCATCGTGTTCTGCGGCTCGAAGAAGAGCCTGGCCACCGGCGTGCCGATCGCCAAGGTGCTGTTCGCCGGCGGCAGCCTGGGCGCCATCGTGCTGCCGGTGATGATCTACCACCAGATCCAGCTGATCGTCTGCGGTGTGATCGCGCAGCGGTATGCGCGGCGCAAGCCCTGACAGGGCGCGCGGGTTGTTCCGGGTAGACCATCCACGCATGGCGTGGATCTACTCCATACCACGGATGGCGTGAACCACAGTAGCAACTGTCTTGTCAGGGGCAGCCGAGGGCCACCTCGGCGTCCCGCTTACGGGCGTTGAGGATCACCAGCATTTTGCGCATGACCGCCACGAGCGCCACCTTGCTCGCTTTGCCCTTGGCCT
>NZ_JBMRGI010000027.1:0-62279 GCF_049384345.1 Stenotrophomonas sp. CASM110 | reverse complement strand
CCGCCGCGCATCGCCCCGGCTCTACAATAGGTGGCACTTCTTCCAGGAACGCCCCCATGACCGAACCCACGCTGCACGTCACCGTGAAGTTGAACGCCCGGCTGCAGCCGGAGCACCGCCACGAACTGTTCGAGGATCCGCTCGACGCGCTGCTGCAGGCGGCCCAGGTGGGCGAGCTGACCGGCGGCGGCACCGCGATGTCCGACCTGGGTGAGGTCGAATACGGCGATATCGAAGTGGCACTGGTCGATGCCGCGGGCGTGCCGAAGCTGATCGACCTGCTGGAGCAGCTGGGTGCACCGAAGGGTTCGCAGATACAGGGCGCAGGCGAGGCCGATCGCAGCTTCGGCGTGACCGAAGGCCTGGGCATCTACCTGGATGGCCTGAACCTGCCGGACGAGGTCTACGAACAGTGCGATTCCAACCACGTGTTCGAGCAGCTGTCCGGGAACATCGACGGCCTGGGCGAGATCTGCAGCTGGTGGCAGGGCCCGACCGAGACCGCGCTGTACATGTACGGCCAATCGTTCGAGGCGATGCGCGATGCGATTGACGAGTTCGTGGCCAGCTACCCGCTGTGCCAGAACGCGCGCGTGGTGCAGATCGCCTGAGCGACGTTGTTGTAGAGCCGAAGGTAGCGGCAGGAGCCGCTGCCAACGTCGCTTGCGACGGCCCGAAGGGTGCCGGTCAGGACGACCGGCATAGCCCATGCTCGGCTGCTTTTCCCGCCAGAAGCAGCCGAGCACGGGCTCGGCTCTACAGAAGAGGGCGGGCCGAGCCTGTCCCCCGGACCACGTGACGGTGCGCACACGCCGCTGCGCGGCGCCGGATTGATCCTGCTCAAGGCGCCGCCTGCACATACGGTGTGCAATGGTGTCGTTCCCATCCGGCAGACCGCCACGGAGCCCCACCATGTACAAGCGCATCCTGATTGCCACTGACGGGTCCGAACTGGCCGACAAGGGCCTGGCCAAGGGCTTGGAGCTGGCCAAGGACCTCAACGCCGAGGTCGATATCGTCACTGTTTCCGAGCCGTGGGCCGTCGGCATGTACGACGCCATGGGCTGGAGCGTGGGCTACATGAACAGCCCCGAATACAAGGCCGACCGCGAGGAAGGCGCGCAGAAGGTGCTGCAGCCGGCGCTGGCCAAGGCCGCCGAGCAGGGCATCACCGCCAACCCGGTGCACGTGCTGGACCGCTATGCGGCCGACGGCATCATCGAGACCGCCGGCGAGCGCAACAGCGACCTGATCGTGATGACCTCGCACGGCCGCCGTGGCGTGACCCGTGTACTGCTGGGCAGCCAGACCGCCGAAGTGCTGGCACGCAGCACGCTGCCGGTGCTGGTCATCCGCTGATCCATACCCGCTGATTC
Organism: Stenotrophomonas sp. CASM110; assembly: GCF_049384345.1. Taxonomy (NCBI): domain Bacteria; kingdom Pseudomonadati; phylum Pseudomonadota; class Gammaproteobacteria; order Lysobacterales; family Lysobacteraceae; genus Stenotrophomonas; species Stenotrophomonas sp. CASM110. The sequence continues at coordinate 60,903 of NZ_JBMRGI010000027.1, read as the reverse complement.
AAGCGTTCCCGGGGAGGGGACCCGACGCCGGCCGCAGGATGCGCGCCGGCGTTGTTTTTTGTGGGGGATCGGGGCCGTGCCGGTGGCTTCGAGGGGGTCAGAGCCCTTTCCTGTGGAAAGGGATCCGACCCCGGTCACAACCCCGGTCACCTCACCAGCTGTACAGCTTCCAGTAGACCGGCGACACGCCGTCCTTGTCGTTGTCCATGCGGCCGTCGCCGTTCTTGTCGTACATGTAGAACGGGGCACCGCGCGACGGGGTCACCTTGACCATGCGCAGCTGGCCGGACACGCGGTATTCCTCGATGGTGTCACCGTTGTCCATGGTGCGCTTGGATACATCCGCGCCCTTGACGTCCACCGGGGGAGCGCCCGCGCCACCCATGCTGGCGCAGCCAGCGAGCAGGAGCAGGGAAGCCAGCATCAGGGTCTTCATCGGCGGGGCCTTTGCCTGGAAAGAGCCCTGATTATGCCCCATCGCGGTGTACGGGCCGTGTCGCCGCGGTGCAGGCACGGGCGCGTAGAATCGGCACATGAGCAGATTAGTCCTGATCGACGGGTCCAGTTACCTGTACCGCGCGTTCCACGCGCTGCCGCCCCTGTCCAATGCACAGGGTGAACCCACCGGCGCGCTGTTCGGCGTGGTCAACATGCTGCGTTCGACGCTGAAGGAGCGCCCGGCCTACGTCGCGTTCGTGGTCGACGCGCCGGGCAAGACCTTTCGTGACGACCTGTACGACCAGTACAAGGCCAACCGCCCGCCGATGCCCGATGAGCTGCGCAGCCAGGTCGAGCCGATGTGCCGCATCGTCGAAGCGCTGGGCATCAGCATCCTGCGCATCCCCGGCGTGGAAGCCGACGATGTGATCGGCACGCTGGCCCTTCAGGGCCTGGCGCAGGACCTGAAGGTGACCATTTCCACCGGCGACAAGGACTTCGCCCAGCTGGTGCGCCCGGGCATCGAGCTGGTCAACACCATGACCGGCAGCCGCATGGATTCGGATGCGGCGGTGATGGAGAAGTTCGGCGTGCGCGCCGACCAGATCATCGACCTGCTGGCGCTGATGGGCGACGCGGTCGACAACGTGCCGGGCGTGGAGAAGTGCGGGCCGAAGACCGCCGCCAAGTGGCTGGCCGAGTACCAGCACCTGGACGGCGTGATGGCGGCCGCGCCGGCCATGAAGGGCAAGATCGGCGAGAACCTGCGTGCCGCACTGGAGCGGCTGCCGCTGAACCGCGAGCTGGTGACCATCCGTACCGACGTGCAGCTGGACGCCAGCCCGACCACGCTGGCCCTGCGCGAGCAGGATGTGCCGGAGCTGACCGAGCTGTATACGCGCTATGGCTTCACCCAGGCGCTGAAGGAGCTGGGCGCGCCGGTGCCGGCACCGGTGGCCGCCAGCGAGGCGACCCCGAGCCTGCGCGGCACCGCCGCTGGCTTCGCCCGTGGCAGCGTCGAGGCGCCCGCCGCTGGCACGCTGGATCCGGCACTGTCCGCGCCGGGTGAGTACGAGACCGTGCTGACCGCCGAGCAGCTGCAGGCCTGGGTCGAACGCCTGCAGCAGGCCGAACTGATCAGCTTCGATACCGAGACCGATGCGCTGGACGCGATGCGCGCGCGCCTGGTGGGCATCAGCCTGGCCGTCGAGCCGGGCAGGGCGGCGTACATTCCGGTCGGCCACGATTACCCGGGTGCGCCGGCCCAGCTGCCCATGCAGCAGGTGCTGGACGCACTGCGCCCGGCGCTGCAGGACCCGGCGAAGAAGAAGCTGGGCCAGCATGGCAAGTACGACCTGCATGTGCTGCGCCGCCACGGCGTGGCGGTGCAGGGCTACCACGACGACACCATGCTCGAGAGCTTCGTGCTCAATTCCACCGCCACCCGCCACGACATGGATTCGCTGGCGCTGCGTTACCTGGGCTACAGCACCATCAAGTTCGAGGACGTGGCCGGCAAGGGCGCCAAGCAGATCCCGTTCTCGCAGGTGGGCATCGACGAAGCCAGCCGCTACGCCGCCGAGGACGCCGACATCACCCTGCGCCTGCACCACGCATTGCAGCCGCAGCTGCTGGCCGAGCCGGCGCTGGACGCCGTGTACCGCAACATCGAGATGCCGCTGGTGCCGGTGCTGGCCAGCATTGAAGCCAATGGCGTGCGGATCGACACCGACGAACTGCGCCGGCAGAGCCAGGACCTGTCCTCGCGCATGCTGGCCGCGCAGCAGAAGGCCACCGAGCTGGCCGGGCGCAGCTTCAACCTGGATTCGCCCAAGCAGCTGCAGGCGGTGCTGTTCGACGAGCTGAAGCTGCCGGCGGTGGTGAAGACCCCGAAGGGCCAGCCCAGTACCAATGAAGAGGCGCTGGAGGCGATTGCCGACCAGCATGAGCTGCCGCGGGTGATCCTGGACTACCGTGGGTTGGCCAAGCTGCGCAGCACCTACACCGACAAGCTGCCGGAGATGGTCAACCCGGACACCGGCCGGGTGCATACCAGCTACCACCAGTCCGGTGCCGCCACCGGCCGCCTGTCCTCGTCGGACCCGAACCTGCAGAACATCCCGATCCGCACCGAGGACGGCCGCCGCATCCGCCGCGCGTTCATCGCCCCGGAAGGCTTCCAGCTGCTGGCGGCCGACTATTCGCAGATCGAACTGCGGATCATGGCCCACCTGTCCGAGGACCCGGGCCTGGTGCGTGCCTTCGAGCAGGGCGCCGACGTACACCGTGCCACCGCCGCCGAGGTGTTCGGGCGCACGCTGGAGGAGGTGACCCCGAACGAGCGCCGCGCCGCCAAGGCCATCAACTTCGGCCTGATGTACGGCATGAGCGCCTTCGGCCTGGCCCGCAACCTGGGCATCGACCGTGGCCAGGCGCAGGACTACGTGGCGCTGTACTTCAGCCGCTACCCGGGCGTGCGCGACTTCATGGAGCGGATGCGCCAGCAGGCCCGTGACCAGGGCTACGTGGAAACCCTGTTCGGCCGTCGCCTGTACCTGAACGACATCCACGCCCGCAACCAGGGCCTGCGTGCCGGTGCTGAACGCGCGGCGATCAACGCGCCGATGCAGGGCACTGCCGCCGACATCATCAAGCGCGCGATGGTGGATGTGGACCAGTGGCTGCGTGACAGCGGGGCGCCGGCACGGATGATCCTGCAGGTGCACGATGAACTGGTGTTCGAAACCGAAAGCAGTTTCGTCGAGGACCTGCGTTTGCAGGTGGTGGAGCGCATGTCGCAAGCGGCCAAACTGCGGGTGCCACTGGTGGTCGACACGGGCGTCGGCAACAACTGGGACGAAGCGCACTGACGGTGTTTCAGGCCGAAAACGACGTGAATTTGTTCATGAGTCGGGTGTTTCTGACTCGACCATGAATGTTGCCCCTATTGAAATTCATTAAATGGGGCCCCTTCACGAACCGTTAGTGTTCGAAGTGCTTCTATAACTCCCGACAGGCGCAACGCCTGTTGTGGATCTCTCCCATCCCCTGGAGCAGATCTCGGAACGGGGACTCCTCCCCAAGTGCCCGTTCCCCGGCCCCGTTGACCTCCCCCTGGTCAGCGGGGCTTTTTATTGCGCGTACGGAACACACTGGGGGTCAGATCCCTTTACCCGCCGGGCAAAGGGATCTGACCCCAGGTGCTAGGCTGGGCCACCGTTCTGCAGGGGAAGACCATGCCCGACCTGTTCGCCCTGGCCATGCCGTGGTGGGAATTCATCCTGCGCGCGGTGGTGGTCTATGTCGTGGTGCTGGGCATGGTCCGGCTGGGCGGCAAGCGGGCTCTGGGGCAGATCACGCCTTTCGACGTGCTGCTGATCGTGCTGCTGGGCAACGCGGTGCAGAACGCGCTGCTGGGCACCGACACCTCGCTGGGCGGTGGCCTGCTGCTGGCGGCCACCCTGATCGTACTGAACTACGGGGTGGGCTGGTTGACCACCCGGAATCGGCGCATGGAGCGGATGATCGAAGGAGAGCCCACCGTGATCGCGCGTGATGGCCGGCTGTTGGAGGGCGTTCTCCGCCGCGAACTGATCAGCCGGGCCGATTTCGATGCCGCGCTGCGCCAACAGGGCGGCCTACGGATCGAGGACGTGCAGATCGCCCTGCTGGAGACGACCGGGCACATCACGATCATCGCGCGGAAGAGCACCTGACCTCGTAGCGCCGGGCCCATGCCCGGCTCAACAGGTGCCTGGCCTCAGGGAGCGGCTTCAGCCTTCAGCGCCGGCCAGTTGCGCGTCGCGTCCACATCGCAGGCGACGTGGGTGCCCTTGCCGTCCTTCGCGCAGATCGCCGCCATGGCCTGCGGAATCTTCGGACCCGCGGTATGCGCATACACCGCGGCCATTGCCAGGCAACCTTCGCGCACACCCGCGCTGCACAGCGTCTGGAAGTAGGACCGCGATGCGGCCCATTGTTCGTTTTTGAACAGTGCCTCGCCGGCAACCTTGCAGCCCAGCAGCTTGCCATCGGTGCAGCAGGCCTTGGCGCCGTCCTTGCGGTCCAGGGTCGGGCAGTCCAGCGGCAGGGGGATCTCCACGAAGGCCACCGGCGGTGCGCAGCTGGCATTGCCTGAGCCCGGCTTGCGCTCGTAGTAGGCGAAGCGGTTGCCGCCGTCGACGCTGGCCAGGTTTCCGTTCTTCAGCGGCTGCAGTACGAAGTCGCTGCCGACGTCGCGATGGATGAGGATGCGCCCGTCCTGCAGGCTCGCGCGCAGGCGCTGGTCGCGGCCCCCGGCTTCCACCAGGCCACCATCGAGGAAGCGCAGCTGCGAGAGCACGCCGTACTCCGCTTCATAGCTCCCACAGGGCAGCGCGGAAGCCGGCACCGGGGCCAGTGCAGCGGCCGGTACCGAGGCCAGTCGGGCAAGCGCCTCGGCGCGGCCGCAGGCCACGCCCTCCGCGCGCTGGGCGCACGACAGCTGCAGCGCCTCATGGGCCTGCAACAGGCGCCCACCACTCCACAGCGCCTCGGCAACGTCGGCGCAGAACGCCTCGCCGTGCTGCTGCCGGCACAGTGCGGCCAGTTCATCGAGCTGCGCGGACGGCAAGACAGGGTCGTTCGAATGCTGCAGGCCGAGCACGGCCTTGCCCATCATCTCGGCGCCGACCACCTCGGCGATCGCCCTGCAGCCCTCGGCATTGAACGACGCCGAATCCTCCTTGCAGATCTCCGGCATCGGCGGCTCGGAACGTGCAGGCGCCGGCGCTGCGTCCTTGGCCTGCCGCTGGTAGGTCTCCAGCAGCTGCATGCAGGCCGCGCCCACGCCTTCGGCGCACCAGGCATGCAGCTTCAGCGGTTCGGCTTCCGGCAACGCCTCCAGGCACTCGGAGGTGTTCATTACGCAGCCGCCCTCGATGGGCTCCGGCATCGTCTTGCAGGCGGCGGTGTGCTCGCGGGTGAATTCGCGATAGGGGGTGCTGATCGTGCGATCGTTGTCCGAGAAGTACCAGTTTTCCAGGCGGCCGGTGGACAGGTTGCCGGTGCCGAGCACGTCCTCCTGGCGGGCGATGCGCAGCTGCTCGGTGGCTTGGTAGGGGCCGGACAGGAAACCATGGCCTTCACTTTCGATGGTCAGCGTGGTGTTGCCGTCGACGTCCTTGTAGGTGCCGCAGGCCATCGATTGCGCGGCGGCCGGCAGGCTGGCCGAGGCCAATGCAAGCAACAGCAGGGAGCGCCAGCCCGCGGCGCGGGGGCGGAAGGGAACAGCAGCAGGCATGGGGTCATCCTTGAAGGAGGCAGTGCAGGGCCTGTCCGGCGCGGGGCGCACCACAGGCGTAAGAAGGCGCCACGGATCAGGCGTGGCGCCGGACGATCAGAGCCAGTCGCGTGGCACCAGGTAGTCGGCCAGGCGCGCCTCGGCGCTGCCCGCTTCCGGGGTGAAGCCGTACTCCCAGCGCACCCGCGGCGGCAGGCTCATCAGGATGCTTTCGCTGCGGCCACCGCTCTGCAGCCCGAACAGGGTGCCGCGGTCGTAGACCAGGTTGAACTCCACGTAGCGGCCGCGGCGGTACAGCTGGAACTCGCGTTCGCGCTCGCCATATGCGGCGTCCTTGCGCTGCTGCACGATCGGCAGGTAGGCGTCGAGGAAGCCATCACCGACTGCACGCAGATAAGCGAAATCGCGCTCGAAATCGCCGTGCAGGTCATCGAAGAACAGGCCGCCGACGCCGCGCGTTTCATTGCGATGGCGCAGGAAGAAGTATTCATCGCACCAGCGCTTGTGCGCGGCATAGCGCTCGTCGCCGAACGGTGTGCACAGGTCGCGGGCGACCTGGTGCCAATGCTGCACGTCCTCGTCGAACGGGTAGAACGGAGTCAGGTCGAAGCCGCCGCCGAACCAGCTGGCCACCACTTCGCCGTCGCGCTGCGCCTGGAAGAAGCGCACGTTGGCATGGGTGGTCGGCACGTAGGGATTGAGCGGGTGGAACACCAGCGACACGCCGGTGGCGCGCCAGGAGGCGCCGGCCAGTTCCGGGCGGTTGGCCGAGGCCGACGGCGGCAGGCGGCTGCCGGCCACGTCGGAGAAGCCGATGCCGGCCTGCTCGAACACCGCGCCGTCGCGCAGCACGCGGGTACGCCCGCCACCGCCCTCGGCCCGCTGCCACAGGTCTTCCTGGAAGCGGGCCTGGCCATCGACGGCCTCGATCGCCGCACAGATGCGGTCCTGCAGGTCGGTGAGGTAGGTGCGCACGCGCTCGAATTCGTTCATGGCGCTACTTTACCGCAGGGCCCGCCCGAAGCTGCGGGCAGGCCTTGGCCGGCTCATCGCTTGCGGTTGGAAGCGCGCGGCGCCGGAGTGTCCTCGGCCGTCGCTTCGTCCACCGCCTCCTGCAGGACACGGCCCAGCTCCAGGGCGCTCCAGTTTCCGGTGTCCAGCACGTCGCAGGCGACGTGGCGCCCGCTGCGGTCGGCGGCACACAGCCGCTCCAGCGTCGCATGGGCGTCGATGTCGCTGCTGCGGCCCTGCGCTGCGACCAGGTTTTCGCAGCCCTCGCGCACGCCGGCACGGCACACGGTGGTGTAGTGCTCTGCCGCCTGCCGCCACTGGCCGGACAGCGCAAGACGGTTGCCAAGAATGTTGCAGCCCTGCAGCTTGCCCTGCGCGCAGCAGGCTTCGGCACCGCCGCTGGCCAGCGCCTGCGGGCAGTCCTGCGGCAGCGGCAGCACCGTGTAGTGTTTCGGCGGGCTGCAGGTGCTCGCGCCCTCGCCGGTCGGCACGAACACCTGGAAGCGTGTCCACGTGTCCAGGCCCAGCAGCTGGCCCCCGGGCAACGGCCGCAGCACGAAGTCGCCGCCCTTGTCGTGGCGGATGCGGATGTCGCCGACTTCGACACGAGCACGCAGTTGGCTGTCCCAGCCGATGCCGACCCGTCCTGCATCGCCGAAGTCCAGCGTATCCATCAGGCCACCTGCCGCGCGGAAGGTGCCGCAGGGCAGCGCCGTAGCCGGCTGCGGCCGCAACGAGGCGCCCAGCGCCTGCAATGCAGGCAGGCGCTCGCAGGCGGCGCTTTCCTTACCGGGCGCGCACGCTGTGGTCAGTGCCTGCACCGCCTGCAAGGGGTCGTCGGATTCCCACGAGAGCTCGGCCACGCGGCTGCAGAAGCCGCCATGGCCGACCTGCTGGCACAACTGCAACAGCTGCTGGCGCTGCGCGGCCGGCACCACCACCGGCGTGGAGGGTGACAGCACGGAGCTCACGGCTTTGACCATCGCCGCACCCATCGCGGCCTTGACGATCTGCTCCTGCAGCGCCGGATCCGCTTCCAGCGCCGCTGCACAGGCCGGTGTCTCGTTGCTGAAGCCGCCATTCCGGCACGGCACAGGCAGTTCGATGCCGGCCAGTGCGGTATCGAGGATGGCCTGTTGCTGCGCCTCATCCGGCGTGGCCGGCGCCCTGGCCTCGTCATGCCAGCGATCGGCCAGCTGCAGGCACATGCCGGGCACGCCTTCCCGGCACCCTGCTTCCAGCGCGGCGGGGGGCGCTTCACGGCGGTTGTCCAGGCACGCCGCCGCATCGGCCAGGCAGCTGCCTTCAGCCGGCCTGGCTGCGGCGGCGCACTGTGCGGGGGCCTGCAGGATGTAGACCGTGCCATCCACCTCGACCGTGCGGCCACGATCGCGCACCTGCAACGCGCTGGGCAGGCCGTACTCCAGATTCACCAGTTGCAGCTTTCCGTCGATCTGCTGGAACGCGACCGGAGACGGCGCACTGCCGAAGTGCCTCTGCTCGCCGCGGTTCGGTGAGCTGATGCGCAGCGTGCTGCTGCCTTCGTCGGCCTTGAACAGGCCGCATTGCGGTGACTGTGCGGCGGCCATCGGCGCGGCCAGCAGCAGCGCCCAGGCCAGCCAGCGGCGGCGCGGTGCGGGTGAATGCATGTCGTCTCCTTGACGATCGAACGGGAAACTCCAGGCGCTACGGCGAACCACGGCCCTCGCGCGGGGGCGTGCATTGTGCCGTGCCGGGCACCGGCTGGTAGCGCTGGTAACCGGTCTGCGTATCCATGCCAAGCAGGTCGCCGTTGCCCAGCTGGCGCAGGACAAGGGTTTCGCCGTCCTGCTGCAGGTGGATGGCGCCGTCATACAGGCGGCCGCGCGTGCCGTCGCCGAAGTCGAGCCTGTCGACTTGGCCGCCCTCGGCCTGGTAGCGGCCACACGGCACCTGCCGGAGCGGCACCAGGCGTAGATCGGCGCCGAGTTCACGCAATGGCGCAATACGTTCGCAGGCACTGGCGCGCCCCGCATCGCAGATGACCTGCAGCGCCTGCACGGCCAGCGCGGGTTCCAGCGCGATCAACTGCTGCTCGGCAACCTCGGTGCAGAAGCGACCACCACGGTGTTGCAGGCACAGCTGCTGCAGACGATCACGTGCAGCGCCCGGAAGCGGCGAATCCAGCGCGTCTTCGTCTACCTGTTGCAGACGTTCGCCCAATTGCTGCATGGCGGCAGCCAGCGCATCACTGGTTTGCGTCTCGCAGGCCCCCGGATCATGCCCAGGTGTGGGTTCGCGGCAGATGCCCGGGCGCTCGAAGCGGGCCGGGCCGGTGTCATCGGCTACTGCTGCGCTGTCCTCGCGCAGTTGTCGCAGCAGCGTCGAGCAGCCTGCGCCAACGCCTTCGTTGCACGCGCGCAGGGCCTGGCCGGGTGAGGCCGTGGGCAGCTGAGCGATGCAGTGGCTACCAGCGGCGCGACAGCTGCCGTCCATCACGCTGGGCTCGATGGCGCAGGCGCGGGAGTGGCTCAGCGTGTAGGTCACCACGTCGTCCTCGATGCGCTGTCCATCGGCACTGATCCGGATCGGTTGCGCCACGCCATCGTCGAGCATGACCAACCGGGTCTGCGCCGCACTGCGATCGACCCATAGCGGCTCCCGTTCACGGATGTCGTTGTGGCGGTAGCCGCTGCTGGGGGTGGTGAACACGAGCGCCGTGCCGCCATCGGCGCTGCGGTATTCGCCACACTGCAACGCGTCGGCGCTGGCAGGCAGCGCGGCGAACAGCAGTGCGGGAAGAAGCATCAGCAAGCGCATGCGACAGTCCTTGTCGAACGGGGATCGGTAGAACTCAGTGGAAGCGCGAGCGCACATCCGGCCGCAGCAGGCGCCAGGCCAGCCAGCCCTGCAGGCCGAGAAGCACGAACGACATGCCGACCACGGTCAGCGTGATCAGCCAGCGTTTCAGCTGCAGCTCCTGCAGCAGGGCCGGGTCATTGGCCAGCAGCGGAATGAAGTCGCCCATGAACAGGTCCAGCCACCAGGCGGCCGCGAAGTTGGTCAGGCCACTCAGCAGCAGCAGTACCACGAAGCTCCACAGGCCCCAGCGCCGTTCGCGCAGCAGGCCCCAGCTGGATACGGTCGAGGCCAGGCACAACAGCGCGACGACCATCGATGCGGCTACCGGGTGCGCCAGCAGCCAGATCAGGCTGTGCAGCTTCTGGTGCTGCACTTCGCTTTCCACCAGGCGCCACAGCGCGAGGTTGTGCAACGGCCACAGCACCAGTCCCTGCAGCACGAAGTAGATCGTCAGCACCAGTGACAGCCAGAACGAGGCCTGTGCGACAGGACGCACCCAGGCGTGATAGGCCGGGGAAGGCAGCGAGGGGATCGACGGGATCGACATTGACATCCGATGTCCTTGCAGTCGGCGCCCGCCTGCTCAGCGGGCCGTCACCCGGGTGGCGACCGCCGGCAGGATATGGTGTTCGCTCAAGGGTGCCAAGGGCAGGCCATGCGGTGGTTGCAGCGGCACCCAGGCCAGTTCGGCAATTTCGGCGCACGCCTGTGGCGTACCGTCCACCTGCACCCACCAGGCCTGGGCCTGCACGCGGTGGCCGGGCTCGTTCACTGCCCAGTCCTCGAACGTGCCCAGTGCGATGGCGGCACCGGTGCACAGCTGCACGCCCAGTTCCTCGTGCAGTTCGCGGGCCAGCGCCTGCAGCGGTGCTTCGCCGGGTTCGGGCTTGCCACCGGGCTGGATGAAGCGGCGGGCACCGTGCTTGCGCACCAGCAGCGCCCGGCCGCGGTCATCCAGGATGACCGCGGCCACGATCCGGATCATGGCCGCGGCGTTGCTCACTTCAGGTTCTGCTCGAACAGCTTGAGGATGCGCTTGTACTGGTCCAGCCAGGAATCGGCACGCACGTACCCGTGGCGTTCCAGCGGGTACGGTGCGATCGACCAGTTGTCCTTGTGCAGTTCGATCAGGCGCTGGGTCAGGTTCACCGAGTCCTGGAAGAACACGTTGTCATCCATCATGCCGTGGGCGATCAGCAGGTTGTCCTGCAGATTCTGCGCGTACTCGATCGGCGAGGACACGCGGTACGCCTCCGGATCGATGTCCGGGGTGTTGAGGATGTTGCTGGTGTAGCCGTGGTTGTAGTTGTGCCAGTCGACCACCGGGCGCAGCGCGGCGCCGGCCTTGAACGTGCCCGGTGCACGGAACAGCGCCATGAAGGTCATGAAGCCGCCGTAGGAGCCGCCGTAGATGCCGGCGTGGTCACGGTCGCCCTGCTGGGTGTCGACCAGCCAGTCCAGGCCATCCTTGTAGTCTTCAAGTTCCGGGTGGCCCATGTTGCGGTAGATGGCCGTGCGCCAGTCGCGGCCGTAGCCCTCGCTGCCGCGGTAATCCATGTCCAGCACGATGTAGCCCTTCTGCACCAGCAGGTTGTGGAACATCTGCTCGCGGAAGTAGGCCGGGTAGCGCTGGTGCACGTTCTGCAGGTAGCCGGCGCCGTGCACGAACATCACGATCGGGTACTTCTTCCCCGGTTCCTTGTTTTCCGGCTCGTAGTACTTGGCCCAGACCACGCCGGCACCGTGCCTGGACGGTACCGCGACCAGCTTCGGCTGGATCCACTCACGCGCCTTGTAATCGGCGGTGCGGGTATCGGTCAGCACGCGTGCCTGGCCACCGGTGCTGGGCAGCACCGCCAGCTGCGGCGGCAGGTAGGCACCGGAGTAACGCACCAGCAGCTGCTGGCCATCCGGCGACAGCGAGAAATCCTCCACGCCATTGAGGCTGGTCAGCTCGCGTACCTGGCGGTTGCCGGTGTCGACCGCGCAGACTTCGTAGTCATGCGGCGCCTGCTGGTTGCACAGGAAATAGAAGCCCTTGCCATCGGCCGACGGCACCGGTGCCGAGGTTTCCCACTTGCCGCTGGTCAGCGCCTGCGGCTTGGCGGTGCCGGCCTGGGTGTACAGGTGCGAGAAGCCCGATTCCTCGGACAGCAGCCACAGCGTGCGGCCATCGGCCATCCAGCCGAAATCGTTGAAGCCCCAGTTGATCCAGGCGTTGTCGGTCAGGCGGTGGCGGTTCTGCACGCGGCCGTCGGCGGCGTTGACGCTGATGATCCAGCGGTCCTTGTTGTCGTTGGCACGCAGCATCACCGCGGCCTGCTGGCCGTCGGCGCTCCAGCGGATGCCGCCGCCCATGAAGTCGCTCATCACCTGCACGCTGCGCTCGCCCTTCAGCGCATCCTTGCCGGCCTTGCGGCGCAGCTCGGCCAGCGGGTCGGTGCTGATGCCCGGCAGGCTGGACAGCGAGACTTTCTCGGCCTTGCCGGTGCGCACGTCCACGTACCACAGGGTGTGTGGCTCGAAGCCGTTGCGGCCGACGCGGGTGCGGGTGTCCTCGGTTTCCTCGTAGCCCGATTCGGTCACGTACAGCGGCATCTTGCTGGTGCGGCCGTCGTCGAAGTCCTTCGGCTTGGTCACCACGATCAGGTGGGTCAGGTCCGGCGACAGCACGCTGTCACCGATCTCGACGTCGGCGCCCAGGTAGACCGGGCCCGGCGCACGGGTCGGGTCGGCCTGGCGCCAGCGCTGGTCCTGGTCCTTCAATGCCTCGCGCTGCTCGCGGTCGCGGCGCAGGGTTTCCAGCGTGCGCAGCTGCTGGTCGCGCAGCACGTCGGCCTTCGGCGGCGTACGCGGGTCCTTCTCGGCTTTCAGGCTGGCCACCTGCTGCACGCCGCTGGCGGCGGTCCAGTGGAACCAGTTCTGGCCGACGCGCCAGATCACGCCGTTGTCGGCGGCAAAGTTCACGTTGCCCGCGCGCTCGTTGCTGCGGGTGAGCTGGGTCAGCGCGCCGCTGCGCAGGTCGCGCACGAACACATCGCCATTGCGCACGAAGGCGCTGCGGCTGCGGCTGCGGTCGTAGACCGGCTCGGCCACGTCCAGGGTGCCGCGCTGGTCATCGGCCACCTGCGCGGCCACGCCACCGGCCACCGGCTGGCGGAAGGTATCGCGTACCGGGCTGCCGTTGCGCTTGAGCTGGTACTCCACCTGCTGGCTGTTCCACGACCACCAGGCCTTCTCGACCGGCGGACCGATCCAGTCCGGGTCGGCCATGGCCTGTTCGATGGTGATCGGCGTCGGCGCGGCATGCGCAGCCGGTGCGGCCAGCACGGCCGACAGCAGGAGGGACAGGGGCAGCACTCGGGACATGGGCGGACGGCACCAGTAGAGGAAACCGGGCAAGCGTAGCAGCCGCACGGGCCCGGGGCAGGGGCCACAGGTCATGGCAGCGGGATTGGCAAAGTGGTGCAACCGGTGGCCGGCCTCGCGCATCCATTCTCCTGAACCCGCATCATCCACCGAACAGGAGCCCGACCATGCAGGAACTGATCCCGATCACCCTCTTCATCTGCATCGCCTACGCGATCCATGCCATTGCCGATGCCCGCGCCCGCAGCAAGCTGGTGGCCCCGCACGTGCCGGAAGAAGTGATCCGCTCGCTGGCCGTGCTGGAAGAAGAGCGCCGCCGCCAGGGCGCGCTGCGCTGGGGCATCAGCCTGGTCTGCCTGGCGCTGGCCATGGCCCTGCTGGAAGCGATGGGTGCCCGTGACCTGACCTTCGGCGCCGCCGCCGCACTGGTCGGCAGCGCCGGCCTCGGCCAGCTGCTGGCCTGGCACTTCACCCGTCCTGCTGCGCGCAAGGGCTGAGGCAGGCGTGCCACGGGCACAGGGGGCGCCCCGTAGATGAGCCTGCTCGGCGAAGCGCTGTCGGCACTGCGGGGCCGTCGCCGCGAGGATACGGCGGCGACGGCGGCTCCCGCCAAAGCGCTGGACGCGGACCAGGCCCTGGTGCGGGCCATCATCGATGGCTCGCAGTCGGCCTTCGCGCAACTGGTTGAAGCCCACCAGCGCACCTGCGCGCATGTGATCGGACGCATGGTGGGCGACCGCGACCAGGTGGCTGACCTGCTGCAGGAAACCTTCCTGGCCGTGTTCCGCCAGCTGCACCGGTTCCGCTTTGAATCTTCGTTGCGTACCTGGGTTTCGCGGGTGGCCTACACCACTGCACTACAGCACCTGCGCCGGCGGCGGCTGGAGGCGCAATGGATGGTGGCGGTGGAGGTGCCGGAGGAACTGGGGATCGGCGATGAAGGCCCCGGGCCCGCCGAGTTGAGCGAGGCGCTGCAGGCCGGGCGCCAGCTCGGCGCGGCACTGGAACGGCTGAGCGCGCCGCAGCGCCTGATCGTCGGCCTGCATTACCTGGAGGATTTCGATCTGGCCGAGATCGAGCAGGTGACCGGATTGGCACGCGGTACCATCAAGAGCCACCTGCACCGCGCGCGCCAGGTCCTGAAGCAGGAACTGACGCGGCATGCCACTGCCGGAGAGCTGCTGTGAACCCACCCACCGATCCTCGCGATGCGGAAGCGCGCGTGCTGGCACAGGCGTTGCGCGAGCAGGCGCAGCAGGAAGCAACGCCGGATGTGAGCGAGGCGCTGCAGAAGCGCATTGCCGCTGAGTCGCGCGACGGTGGCGTGGGCTATGTGGTGGTGCAGGTGCTGTTGTTTGGCGCGCTGCTGGCTGCAGCGGCCTGGTATTTCTGGCTCTGAGGCGCCCTCCGGGCGGTGGGCCGTTCCAGTCGCCGTTGGTAGATGCCGACCTGGGTCGGCGTTTGGGCGTGTGTGCCAACCAAGGCTGGCAGCTACCAGAACGGTTGACCCCTGCGACAAAGTGAAGCAGCGCGTCACCCGGTCGCATCCCACCTTAACGAAATCCTCCTAAAGTGGTCCGGTATCCCACCGGTCGCAGGCAGGAGGCGTCCCTTGGACGCGTTGTTGTTGTCCCGGATCCAGTTCGGATTCGTCATCAGTTTCCACGTGCTGTTCCCGGCCTTCACCATCGGCACGGCCAGCTGGCTGGCCTTCATCGAATGGCGCTGGCTGCGCACGAAGTTGCCCGTGTGGCGCGAGCTGTATTTCTTCTGGCAGAAGATCTTCGCGGTGTCGTTCGGCATGGGCGTGGTCAGCGGCATCGTCATGGCCTTCCAGTTCGGCACCAACTGGCCGCGGCTGAGCGAGGTGGCCGGTACGGTCATCGGCCCGCTGCTGACCTACGAGGTGCTGACCGCGTTCTTCCTGGAAGCCAGCTTCCTCGGCGTGATGATGTTCGGCTGGGGCCGGGTCTCGCCGCGCCTGCATTTCCTGTCCACCTGCATGGTGGCGCTGGGCACGCTGTTCTCCACGTTCTGGATCCTGTCGTCCAACAGCTGGCTGCATACGCCTGCCGGCTACGAGATGGTCAACGGCATCGTGCATCCGGTGGACTGGTGGCAGGTGGTGTTCAACCCCTCGTTCCCGTACCGCCTGGCGCACATGGCGCTGGGCTCGTTCATCACCACCTGTTTCGTGATTGGTGGCGTCGGTGCGTGGTACCTGCGCAGGGGCACGCACGTGGAAGCGGGGCGGCGCATGCTGATCGCCGCCGTTGCATTCGCGGCATTGACCGTGCCGGTGCAGATCTTCGTCGGCGACATGCATGGCCTGAACACGCTCAAGCACCAGCCGATGAAGATCGCGGCGATGGAAGCGCACTGGCATGAAACCGAGGAAGGCGAGGGCGTGCCGCTGGTGGTGTTCGCGCTGCCGAACGAGAAGGAAGAGCGCAACGATTTCGAAGTGGCCATCCCGAAGCTGGGCAGCGTGATCCTCACCCACAGCCTGGACGGCACCTTCGACCCGCTGACCTCGGTACCGGCCAGCGAGCGGCCGCCGGTGACGCCGGTGTTCTTCGCCTTCCGCATCATGGTCGGGCTGGGCACGCTGATGCTGCTGTTGGCCTGGGTGTCAGCGTTCCAGCTGTGGCGCAGGAAGCTGCTGGATTCACCGTGGCTGCTGCGCGGATGGAACTGGATGCTGCCGAGTGGCTTCATCGCGCTGCTGTCCGGTTGGTTCGTCACCGAGATGGGGCGCCAGCCGTGGGTGGTGTACGGCGTGCTGCGCACCGCCGATGCGGTTGGCCCCCAGAGCGCGTGGATGACGGCGTTGTCGCTGGGCGTGTACGTGGTCGGCTACGCCTTCGTGTTCGGCTGGGGCATCTGGTACCTGGTGAAGATCCTGCGCCACGGGCCGCAGCCGTATGCCGAGGGGCCGTCGCTGGACCATGGCAGCCATACGCCGGCACGCCCGCTGTCGGCGGCCGACGAACCGCTGGAGGAGCGCTGACGTGGACCTGATGACCTGGCTGCCGGTGGCGTGGTTCGCGGTGATCGGCTTCGGCGTGCTGATGTACGTGGTGCTGGACGGCTTCGTGCTCGGCATCGGCATCCTGGCCCCGTTCGCCGAGGACGAGGAGCAGCTGGACCTGATGATGAACACCGCCGCGCCGATCTGGGACGGCAACGAGACCTGGCTGGTACTGGGCGGCGCCGGGCTGCTGGCGGCGTTCCCGAAAGCCTATGCGGTGCTGTTGTCGGCGCTGTACCTGCCGGTGCTGCTGCTGGTGGTGGCGCTGGTGTTCCGCGGCGTGGCGTTCGAGTTCCGCTTCAAGGCACATCGTTCGCGCCGGCTGTGGAGCGTGGGGTTCGGCCTGGGCTCGCTGCTGGCCACCTTTGCCCAGGGCGTGATCCTGGGCACGCTGGTGCAGGGCATCCCGCTGGTGGACGGTGCCTACCAGGGCGGCGCGTTCGCCTGGTTCAGCCCGTTCGCGATGCTGACCGGTGCCGCGCTGGTGGCCGGCTATGCGCTGCTGGGCAGCACCTGGCTGATCCTGAAGACGGAAGGGCGCGTGCAGGCGCTGGCGCGGCAGATGACCCGCCCGCTGGTGGTGGCGGTGATCGCGGCGATGGGCCTGGTGAGCAGCTGGCTGCCGTTCCTCGATTCGCGGTTGATGGACCGCTGGTTCAGCGACGGCAACTTCTGGTGGCTGTCGCCGGTCCCGCTGCTGACCCTGGCGGTGGCGGCCGCGCTGTGGCGCAGCGCGACCCATCCGCGCCGCGACCTGCCGCCGTTCCTGCTCAGCCTGGCCCTGTTCGTGCTCGGCTTCCTTGGCCTGGTGCTGGGCATGTGGCCCTACCTGCTGCCGCCGTCGATGACCCTGTGGCAGGCCGCCGCGCCGGCCTCCTCGCTGGGCTTCACCCTGGTCGGGCTGGTCATTCTGCTGCCGGTCATCCTCGGCTACACGGCGTGGTCGTACCGGGTGTTCCGCGGCAAGGTGCACGCCGACACCGGTTACCACTGATCGTTTGAATGCGGGGCCGGCCGGTGCCGGCCCCCGCGTTGGGGAATGTGAAACCTGCACACCCCGCGCAGGACGTGCTAGCGTGCGCTCCTTTCCGGCGGCCAGGGGGGCAGCCGGCGACGTCCTGGACGGACGCACGGCTGCAGGAATGGGGGGCCGCCGCGCGTCGCCGTAATGGCTCGTGCCTATCGTTCTCCCGTTGAAGCACCATCGCTAAATGATCGAATTCTCCATCGTCGACTGGGCCGCCTGGGCGCCCGGCCTGAGCGAGCGTAGCCAGTGGCTGGGCTGGGCCGATGCGCCGTATCCGCCGCAGGGCGAAGACACGCCGGCGTTGGCCGAGATCCCGGCGATGCAGCGCCGCCGCATCGAGCGGCTGGGCCGGATGGCGATCCAGGCTGCCTGCTGGTGCGAGGACGGGCAGGGCGCTGACAGCCAGGTGCCGCTGGTGTTCGCCAGCCGCCACGGCGACGTGGCCCGTTCGATGGACCTGCTGGGGGCGCTGGCCAGCGATCAGCCTCTGTCCCCCACCGGGTTCGGCCTGTCGGTGCACAACGCGATCGCGGCGCTGTACTCGATCGCCCGCGGCCACCGCGGCAACTACCTGGCGCTGGCCGCCGGCCAGGCCACGGTCGAGACCGCCTGCCTGGAGGCCGCCGGGCTGCTGGCCGATGGTGCCCGCGAAGTGCGGGTGGTGGTCTATGAGTCGCCGCTTCCTGAAATTTACGCGACGTTTGCCGACGAACCCGACCCGTTCTTTGCCTGGTGCTGGCGTTTGACCGCGCCGACAGCGGGCCAGCCGACCCTCTCGCTGCAATGGGAGGCGGCGCCGGAGGCCACCGCTACCGCCCCGGGCACGCTGCCGCACGCGCTGGACCTGCACCGCTTCCTGCTGTCTGGCGCGCCGGCGCTGGAGCACGTGGCCCAGGGCCAGCGCTGGCGCTGGGGACGCCGTGGCTGAGGCGCTGCGCCGCCTCGATCATGCCTGGCGGGTGTTCGGCACCGGCCTGAGCTTCGCCGCATTTGGCGTGGGCGGCCTGCTGCTGGGCGTGCTGGTGATGCCGGTGCTGCTGCTGATGCGCGACCCGGTGGTCCGCCGCCGCCGCGCCCGCCGCGTGGTCCAGGTCGCCTTTGCCAGCCACCTGCGCCTGATGCGTGCGCTGGGGGTGATGACCTACCAGATCGAGGGCGGGGAACGCCTGCAGCGCGACGGTTTGCTGGTACTGGCCAATCACCCGACCCTGATCGACGTGGTCTGCCTGATTTCGCTGCTGCCCAACGCCGATTGCGTGGTGAAGCGGGCCGTGGCCTGCAACCCGTTCATGCGCGGCCCGGTGCGGGCGGCCGGCTACATCGCCAACGATGACGGGGCCGGCCTGGTCGACGACTGCGTAGCGGCGGTGCATGCCGGCGGTACCCTGGTGATCTTCCCGGAGGGCACCCGCAGCGTGCCGGGCCAACCGCCGCGGCTGCAGCGCGGGGCCGCCAACATCGCCGTCCGCGGCCGGCTGGACATCACCCCGGTACGGATCACCTGCACCCCGCCCACGTTGACCAAGGGACAGAAGTGGTATCGTGTCCCCTCACGTCGCTTTCACGTTCGGCTGCAGATCGGCGAAGATATCCCGATCGCGCCCTTCCTGGCCGATGACGACTCGCCAAGGGGGGATGCCTTGGCAGCACGCCGCGTCACCGAGCACCTTTCTCGTTATTTCGACCTGTCTGGAGATCCGCCCCGTGCAAGCACTTGAGCACGAGATCAAGGAATTGATCATTTCCTCCCTTTCGCTGGAGGACATCACGCCGGAGGACATCGATCCGACCGCGCCGCTGTTCGTCGAGGGCCTCGGCCTGGATTCGATCGACGCGCTGGAACTGGGCCTGGCGCTGCAGAAGAAGTACGGTGTCAGCCTCTCGGCCGATTCAGAAGAAACCCGTCGCCATTTCTCCAGCGTGCGCGCGCTCGGCGAGTTCGTCGCCGCCCGCCAGTCGTAACGGCGCCAGGAATTGCCATGACCAAGAATGAACTGTTCGAACGCATCGTCAGCATCCTGACCGACAGCTTCGAGATCGAAACCGCCCGGATCACCCCCGAGGCCCGCCTGTACGACGACCTGGACATCGACAGCATCGATGCGGTCGACCTGATCGTGCAGCTCAAGCCGCTGCTCGGCCGCAATCTGCAGCCGGAAGCGTTCAAGGCCGTGCGCACCGTGCAGGACATCGTCGATGTCGTGCATGGACTGCTGCCGGACCAGGCAGCCGCCTGACCGCAGCGCCGGCGGCTTCGCCATGGCTCGCGCACGTACCGTCGTGGTGGCAGCGATTTCGCTTGCCTACCCGCTGCTGGTGTACCTGGCGATGGGCCGTTTCGAGCCGCGCTGGTTGTCGCTGCTGCTGTTCACCCTGGCCCTGCTGCGTGCACTGAGCACGCGACAGCCGCTGTGGTGGGCCGCCGCCGCTGGCACCGGCCTGCTGGCGGTGCTGGCCACCGTGCTCAACCAGGCCCTGCCGCTGAAGCTGTACCCGGCGCTGGTCAACGTGGTGATGCTGGCGGTGTTCGGCACCAGCCTGCGCTTCGGGCCACCGCTGGTGGAGCGCCTGGCGCGGCTGCAGGAGCCGGACCTGCCGCCGTTCGCGGTGGCCTATACCCGCCGCGTCACCCAGGTGTGGTGCGGCTTCTTCGTTCTCAACGGCAGCCTGGCCCTGCTGACCGCGCTGTACGCGTCGGACCGGGTCTGGATGCTCTACAACGGATTGTTGGCGTACGTGATGATGGGCGTGTTGTTCGCAGGGGAGTGGCTGGTGCGGCGGCAGGTGAAGGCGGCGCACGCGCATGGCTGAGTGGATTGCCCTGGACCGGCTGCTGCTGGAGGCACGGCCGCAGCGCAGCGTCGGCCTGTGCGACGGCGAGGTGATCGACCATGCCGGCTTCCGCCAGCGCGTACTGGCCTGGCGCGCCGCCTTTGCGGCCGCCGAAGGCCGCGACTGGGCCCTGTACTTCGATGATGCCGTGGCCTTTGCCGCCGCGCTGTTCGGTGCCTGGCATGCCGGCAAGCGGGTGTTCCTGGCCGCCGACAACCTGCCAGCCACGCTGCAGGCGCTGCAGCCGCAGGTGAGCGGCTTCGCAGGCGACGTGTCCGCCGACTACCGCTCGCTGGTGGCGCTGGACGCCGCGCTGGACGATGAGCTGCAGGCGCTGGACGAGCGCGCCTGCGAGCTGTGCGTGTTCACCTCCGGCAGCACCGGCCAGCCCAGTGCGATCGGCAAGCGCCTGGACCAGCTGGCGCGCGAGGTGGAGGCGCTGCAGGCCGCGTTCGGTGCGCAGATGGAGGGTGTGCAGGTCCATGGCACGGTGTCCCACCAGCACATCTACGGGCTGCTGTTCCGCGTGCTGTGGCCGCTGGCCGCCGGCCGCCTGATTCATCCGCGCCGGTTCTTCCACGAAGACCTGGTGGGTGCGCTGGCCGGTACCGATACGGTGCTGGTGGCGACGCCGGCCCACCTCAAGCGCCTGCCCGGGCAGCTCGACTGGGCCAGCCTGCATGGCCGCCTGCGCGCGGTGTTCTCCTCCGGTGGTCCGCTGCCGGAAGACGCAGCGCGGCAGGTGCGGCAGTGGCTGGGCGTGGCCCCGACCGAGGTCTATGGCAGCAGCGAGACCGGCGGCATCGCCTGGCGCCGCTGGGACATCGACCTGCCGCCGTGGCAGCCGCTGCCGGGCGTGCAGTGGCGCATCGACGATGGCTGCCTGGCGGTGGCCTCGGCGCACCTGGACACCCCCGGTTGGTGGCGCACCCAGGACCGTGTCGAAGCCCTGGCCGACGGCCGCTTCCGCCTGCTGGGCCGGGCCGACCGCATCGTCAAGATCGAGGAACGCCGGGTGTCGCTGGATGCGCTGGAACGCGCGCTGCGCGAAGACGCCGAGGTGGATGACGCGCGCGTGCTGGTGCTGCCCGGGCAGCGCGAGCAGCTGGCCGCCGTGGTGGTGCCGGCCGATCCGGCGCTGCTGGAGGGCGGCGACGCTGCGCGGCGGGCGCTGGGCCAGCGCCTTGGCGCCCGCCTGGCGCATGCGCATGATGCAGTGACCCGGCCGCGTCGCTGGCGCCTGGTGCAGGCGCTGCCGATCAATGCGCAGGGCAAGGTGACCCAGGCCGCGCTGGCGGCGCTGTTCCAGCCGTTGATGCCGGTGCCGGCGTGGGATCACCGCGATGCCGCCAGCGCCACCCTGCGCATGACCCTGGACCCGGCGCTGCGGCCGTTCCAGGGCCACTTCCCGCAGGCGGCAATCCTGCCCGGCGTGGCGCAGCTGGACTGGGCGGTGCGCTTCGCCCGCCAGGCGTTTGTGATGCGGGGCGCGTTCGTGCGCATGGATGCGGTGAAATTCCAGCACGTGGCCCGCCCCGGTGACGAGTTGACCCTGCAGCTGGACTGGGATGCCGCACGCAACGTGCTGGCCTTCCGCTACACCTCCAGCCACGGTGTGCATGCCAGCGGCAGGGTGGTTTTCGCTGATGCGGACTGACCCGGCCGTTGCCGGTGCCGCATTCGCGCCACTGGTGGTGATCCCTGTCTACGACCACGAGCACGCCATCGCGGCGGTGGTCGATGGCGTGCAGGCCGCGGGACTGCCCTGCCTGCTGGTCGACGATGGTTCGCACGATGGGTGCGCGGCGGTGCTGCGCGCTCTGGCACAGCGCCAGGGCGTCGACCTGCTGCGCCTGGACGTCAACCAGGGCAAGGGCGGGGCGATGCTGGCCGGCTTTGCCGAGGCCGGCGCGCGTGGCTACAGCCACGTGCTGCAGATCGATGCCGACGGCCAGCACGATACCACTGACCTGCCACGCTTCATCGAAGCCGCGCGCGCCCATCCCGAGGCGGTGATCTGCGGCATTCCGGCTTACGACGCCAGTGTTCCCAAGGCGCGCCTGTATGGCCGCTACGCCACCCACATCTGGGTCTGGATCAACACGCTGTCGCTGCACCTGCGCGACACCATGTGTGGCTTCCGCGTGTATCCGCTGCCGCCGGTACTGCGCCTGATCGGTGAAGAGACCATCGGCCGGCGCATGGATTTCGATACCGAAGTGATGGTGCGGCTGTACTGGCGGCAATTGCCGGTCGAGCACCTGGCCACGCGTGTGACCTATCCATCCGATGGCGTGTCGCACTTCGATGTGTGGCGCGACAACGTGCGCATCAGCCGCATGCATACCCGCCTGTTCTTCGGCATGCTCTGGCGTGCGCCGCGGCTGCTGTGGCGCCGCCTGCGGGGGCAGCGCTGAGATGGCGGCCGCGCAGGGTGCCCCGCACTGGGCCGACATCGGCGAATCGACGTCGGTGGCCGGCGTGCTGTTCCTGTGCTGGGTGCACCGCTGGTTCGGGCGCTGGCCGTTCCGCCTGTGCGTGTGGCCGGTGGTGGCCTGCCATTGGCTGGGCAACCGTATAGGGCGCCAGGCTTCGATGCAGTACCTGCAGCGGCTGCAGGCGCACAGCGGCGTGCTCGGCCGCGCGCCGACACGGCGTGACAGCCTGCGCCACTTCTTCGCCTTCGCCGATACGATGCTGGACAAGATCCTCGGCCTGGGCGGGCGCTACCCGGCCGAACGCATCCACCTGCATCGTGACCTGGTACTGCAGAAGATCGCGCGCCGCGAGGGCGGGCTGATCCTCACCGCGCACATCGGCTGCCTGGAGCTGTGCCAGGTGCTGGCCGAACAGGTGCCGGGGTTCCGCATCACCGTGCTGGTGCACACCGCGCATGCGCAGCGCTTCAACCGCCTGCTGCAGCGGCTGGACCCGCTGGCGGCGGTGGAACTGGTGCAGGTGACCGAAATGGGGCCGGCCACCGCGGTGATGCTGGCCGAGCGCGTGGCGGCGGGGGGCTTCGTTGCCATCGTCGGCGACCGCACGCCGGTACAGGGTGGCCGCAGCGTCACTGCCGATTTCCTGGGCCACCGCGCGCCGTTCCCGATCGGCGCCTATGTGCTCGCCGCGGCGCTGGGCTGCCCGGTCTACACCATGGCCTGCCTGCACGAGGGCGACGGCTATCGGGTGGCATTCGAACAGTTCGCCGAACGCATCGTGCTGCCGCGTGGCTCGCGCGACGCCGCGCTGGCCGAACAGGCACAGCGCTTCGCGCGCTGGCTGGAACTCCAGGTCATCCAGTCCCCGTTGGACTGGTTCAATTTCTTCCCCTTCTGGGATCAGGCTCCGCATGACGACTGACGCCGTACCCGTGTGCCGCTTTGGCGACGCACCGTTGACCATCGAAGACGTGGTTGCCCTGGCCCAGCGCCAGTGCGAGGCCGCACTGAGCGACGCGCCGGCGTTCCGCGCGCACATCCAGCGCGGTGCCGACTTCCTCGACCGCCTGCTGCGCGAGGACGGCGTGATCTACGGCGTGACCACCGGCTACGGCGACTCGTGCACGGTGAACATCCCGCCGGCGTTGGTGGCGGAACTGCCGCACCACCTGTACACCTACCACGGCTGCGGCCTGGGCCGTTACCTGGACCCGGTCGAGACCCGCGCGGTGCTGGCCGCGCGCCTGGCGTCGCTGGTGCGCGGCATGTCCGGCGTCAGCGTGCCGCTGCTGGAAGGCCTGGCCACGCTGCTGCAGCACGACGTGCTGCCGATGATCCCGGCCGAAGGCTCGGTCGGTGCCAGCGGCGACCTGACCCCGCTGTCGTACGTGGCGGCGGTGATGTGCGGCGAGCGCGAGGTGCTGCATGACGGCCGCGTGCAGCCGGCGGCCGAAGTGCTGGCGAAGATCGGCATGACCCCGCTGAAGCTGCGGCCGAAGGAAGGCCTGGCGATCATGAACGGCACCGCGGTGATGACCGGCCTGGCCTGCCTGGCCTGGCAGCGCGCCGATTACCTGGCGCGCATGGCCACGCGCCTGACCGCGTTCAACGTGCTGGCCAGCGACGGCAACGCGCACCACTTCGACGAAACCCTGTTCGCCGCCAAGCCGCACCCGGGCCAGGGCCGCATCGCTGCGCGCCTGCGCAGCGACCTGCATAGCGAACGCCCGCCGCGCAACGAACAGCGCCTGCAGGACCGCTATTCGCTGCGCTGCGCGCCGCACGTCATCGGCGTGCTGGAAGACAGCCTGCCGTTCCTGCGCCAGCTGATCGAAACCGAACTGAACAGTGCCAACGACAACCCGCTGATCGACGCCGACGGCGAGCGCATCCTGCATGGCGGCCACTTCTACGGCGGCCACATCGCACTGGCGATGGACACCCTGAAGAACACCGTGGCCAACGTTGCCGACCTGCTCGACCGGCAGCTGGCGCTGGTGGTGGATGCCCGCTACAACCACGGCCTGCCGGCCAACCTGTCGGCGGCCACCGGCCCGCGCGCGGCCATCAACCATGGCCTGAAGGCGCTGCAGATCAGCGTGTCGGCCTGGACTGCCGAAGCGCTGAAGCAGACCATGCCGGCCAGCGTGTTCTCGCGTTCCACCGAGTGCCACAACCAGGACAAGGTCAGCATGGGCACCATCGCCGCGCGCGACTGCCTGCGCGTGATCGAGCTGACTGAACAGGTGGTGGCCGCGATGCTGATCGCCGCCCGCCAGGGCCTGGCGTTGCGCGAACGGGTTGGCCTGAACGCGCAGCTGCATGGCAGTCTGGCCGACATGTACGCCGACCTGGGGCAGCGCATCGCCCTGGTTGAAGAAGACCGCGCGCTGGATCGCGAACTGCGGGAACTGCTGGTGGAGATCCGCGCGCAACGTTGGGAGCTGTATGCCGGTGAATGAGGCCATCGAACGGGTTGGCGAAATTGCGTTGACCCCTGCCTTCCATGACTGCGATCCGATGAACGTGGTCTGGCATGGCAACTATTTCAAGTACTTCGAGATCGCGCGCTGCGCGCTGCTCGGGCGCTACGACTACGACTACCCGCAGATGCTCGAATCGGGCTACCTGTGGCCGGTGGTCGATGCGCGGGTGAAGTACGTGCGGCCGCTGCTGTTCAACCAGGCGCTGCGCGTGGTCGCGCGCATCGTGGAATGGGAGAACCGGCTGAAGATCGAGTATGAAATCCTCGATGCGCAGAGCGGCCAGGTGCTGACCCGCGCGATGACCATCCAGGTCGCGGTGGACGCGGCCAGCAAGGAAATGCTGTACCAGTGCCCGCCGGTACTGTGGGAACGCCTGGGAGTACCTGCGCCGTGAACCCCCTTGTCCGTCTTTCGAGCGTGCTGCTGTGCGCGCTGATCTTCGTTGCCGCACCGCAGGTGCAGGCGGCCGACCCCGCCATCGATGCGATCACCCAGGCGGTGGCGCGGCCGGATGTGCTGCGTGGCCAGTTCAGCCAGGAAAAGCAGGTCAGCGGCTTCAGGAACCCGCTGCGCTCGCAGGGCCAGTTCGTGGTCGCGCGCCAGCACGGCGTGATCTGGGCCACGCTCAAGCCGTTCCCTTCCGAAGTGGTGGTCACCGCCGACCGCATCCTGAGCCGCCAGCGCGATGGCAGCACCCGTGTCGAACTCGATGCACGGCAGCAGCCGGCGATGCGTTCGGTGAACGCGATCATGTTCGCGCTGATGAGTGGCGACGTGCAGGCGCTGTCCAGCCAGTTCAACGTGGCGGCCAGCCGTGAAGGGCAGGGCTGGCGGCTGCGGCTGACGCCGAAGTCGGCGATGCTGGCCAAGGCGTTCCAGTCGCTGACCCTGCAGGGTGACCGCTACGTGCGCCAGGTCGAGATCGTCGAGGCCAACAAGGACCGCACGCAGATCCAGTTCAGTGCATTGAGCGAGGCGCCGGCCACCCTCACCGCCGACGAGGCACGCCGCTTTGAGTGAGGCCGTCGCATCGAACGCACCGGAGCGGCTGCGGCGCTGGTGGCACTGGCTGGGCATCGCCTGGCTGTTGCTGCTGCTGGTACTGGGCGCGCAGCAGTGGCACCTGTGGAGCCAGCAATCGCGGATCGACACCGACATCCTCGCGCTGCTGCCGCAGGATGCGCATGACCGCCTGTTGAGCGACGTCACCCGGCGCATCGCCGACGGCAGCTCGCGGCAGGTGGTGGTACTGCTGGGCAGCAGGGACGGCGCCGCCGCCAAGCGTGCGCAGGCGGCCTTTGCCGCGGCCATGGCCAAGGACACTGACCGAGCCCTGCTGGTGCCCAGTGGTTCGATCGAAGGCTGGTTCGATGAGGCGCGCGCGTTCTACGCGCCGTACCGCGACCGCCTGCTGACGCCGGCCCAGCGCGAGCAGCTGCAGGGCAGCGAACCGGGCGCGTTGGCCGAGCAGGCGTTGGCCGCGCTGTACGGCCCGATGGGCGCTCCGCGCCTGACCGACTGGCGGCAAGACCCGTTGTCGTTGTGGCCGCAATGGTGGCAGCAGCAGGCGCAGGGGTCGGGGTTGCGGCTGGGCGATGATGGCCTGCTCGAAGCCGAGGGCAGGCACTGGGCCGTGCTGCAGTTCGATACACCGGGTTCGGCGTTCCAGCTCGACGGTGAGCGTCATCTCGACGGCCTGCTGGAACGTGCCGGGCGGGCTGCCAGGGCGGCAGCGCCGGAGCTGGAAATCCTGCATGCCGGCGTGCCGCTGCACGCCGAGGCGGCCGCGGTGCAGGCCAACCAGGAGATCAACACGATCGGCTGGGGCTCGCTGGCCGCGGTGCTGCTGCTGGTGTGGCTGGCGTTCCGTTCGCTGCGGCCGATCCTGCTGGTCGCCGCGTCGTTGCTGATCGGTTGTGGCGTGGCGCTGGCGGTGACCGTGCTGGTGTTCGGCAAGGTGCACGTGCTCACCCTGGTGTTCGGTGCGTCGCTGGTGGGCGTGGCCGAGGATTACGGCATCCACTGGTTTGCCTCGCGCCAGGCCGAGCCGGCCGATCGCCGCTGGAAGCTGCTGCGGCACCTGTTGCCGGGCCTGTGGCTGGCCTTGCTGACCAGCGCGCTGGCCTACCTGGCCCTGGGCCTGGCCCCGTTCCCGGGCCTGCGCCAGATGGCGCTGTTCTCGGTGGTCGGCCTGGCCGCCGCCTTCCTCACGGTGATCTTCTGGTTCCCGTGGCTGGATGGCGGCGAGATCCGCCAGACCCGTTTCTCGCAGTGGCTGGGCAACACGCTGGAGCGCTTCCCGCGGTTGCATGGCCGCCGGCCGGTGACGGTGTTCGTGGTGATCACGCTGGCGCTGTCTGCCATCGGCATCGCCCGCCTGCACAGCAATGACGACCTGCGCAGCCTGCAGTCCTCACCGCCGGCACTGATGGCCCAGCAGATCCGCCTGAGCCAGCTGCTGGGCATGCCCAGCCCGGCGCAGTTCTATCTGGTGCAGGGCAGTGACGCTGCACAGCTGCTGCAGCGCGAAGAAGCACTGACCGAACGCCTGCGTGTACTGGCCAACGACAAGCGCATCGGCGGTTACCGCGCGATCAGTGACTGGCTGCCGTCGCCGGCACGCCAGCAGGCCGATGCGGCGCTGACCGCCAAGGTGGAACCGGGCGTGCTGCAGGCCGTGTCCGATGCGGTCGGAGAACCCTTGCCGCGCCCCGACTTCGCCACCACGCCGCTGACCGCGGAGGCGTTCCTGGCCTCGCCGGCCTCGCAGCCGTTCCGCCACCTGTGGGTGGGTGAGGTCGGTGGGCAGATGATCAGCGTGGTGATGGTCGATGACCTGTCGCGCGCCGATGCGCTGGCGACCCTGCGCGGGGCGGCCGAAGGCCTGCCCGGCGTGCGCTGGGTGGACCGCACCGCCGACTTCTCGCAGCTGCTGGGCCACTACCGCAAGCTGATGGGGGGGCTGCTGCTGGTCGGCATCGTGCTGGTGTTCGGCGCGCTGTGGCTGCGCTACCGCCGCCAGGCCTGGCGCGTGTTCGCGCCGACCCTGATTGCCGGTGCGTTGACCCTGGGCCTGCTGGGCCTGTTCGGCCAGCCACTGCAGCTGTTCAACGTGCTGGCACTGATGCTGCTGCTGGGCATGGGCATCGACTACGGCATCTTCCTGATCGAGCACCGCGGCGATGCCAGTGCCTGGCTGGCGGTGTGCGTGGGCGCGGCCAGCACCTGGCTGTCGTTCGGCCTGCTGGGACTGTCGCAGACCCCGGCGCTGCGCGCGTTCGGCCTGACCCTGCTGTTCGGCATCGGCCTGGTCTGGCTGATCTCGCCGCTGTTCCGGCCGCCGCCGCATGATCTGCCGCGGGCCTGAGCCTGCTTCCGACTTCCTTCTTTCCACTTGATCGAGCAACAAGGACGCACCGATGAATACTGCTGTGGATGCTGTCGAACGTACTGAAATCCTGATCATCGGTGCCGGCCCGGCCGGCTCCGTGGCTGCGGCGATGCTGCGCCAGCAGGGCCGCCAGGTGCTGATGCTGGAGCGCCAGCAGTTCCCGCGCTTCTCCATCGGCGAAAGCCTGCTGCCGCAGAGCATGGAGTACATCGAGGCCGCCGGCCTGCTGCAGGACGTGGTCGAAGCCGGCTTCCAGCACAAGAACGGCGCGGCCTTCGTGCACGGCGAAGCGCGTACCGCATTCGACTTCAGGAAGAAGTTCTCGCCGGGCTGGGGCACCACCTACCAGGTGCAGCGCGCCGACTTCGACAACGTGCTGGCGCGCGGTGCCGAGCGCATGGGGGCCACGCTGCGTTTCGGTGATGAAGTGCTGTCGGTCGAAGCCGGCGAGCAGCCGGCGGTGACGGTGCGCCGCCCGGACGGCAGCGAGTACCGCATCGAGGCCGATTTCATCCTCGACGCCTCGGGCTTCGCACGCCTGCTGCCGCGCCTGCTGCAGCTGGAATCCCCGTCCAACTTCCCGGTGCGCGGGGCGATCTTCTGCCACGTGCGCGACAACATTCCGGCCGAAGCGGACTTCGACCGCAACAAGATCCTGATCACCACCCATCCCGAGCACGTCGACGTCTGGTACTGGACAATCCCGTTCTCCAACGGCTGCTGCTCGCTGGGCGTGGTCGCCGAACCGTCGTTCTTCGAGCGCTACGAGGGCGACGACCTGCAGAAACTGCAGGCCATCGTCGGCGAGGACCCGAACCTGACCCGGCTGCTGGCCAATGCCGAATGGGCGGTGCTGCCGGTGCGCCGCATCACCGGCTACTCGGCCAATGTCAGTTCGTTGTGGGGGCCGGGCTATGCCCTGCTGGGCAATGCCGGCGAGTTCCTCGACCCGGTGTTCTCGTCCGGCGTGACCATCGCCTTCAAGTCCGCGCAGCTGGCCAGTGCATGCCTGGCGCGCCGCTATGCCGGCGAAGCCGTGGACTGGGAAGCGGAGTTCTCGGTCCCGCTGCGGGCGGGCGTGAAGACCTTCCGCCGCTTTGTCGAAAGCTGGTACGAAGGCGGTTTCCAGAAGATCATCTACCACCCGCAGCAGCAGCCCGAAGTGCGCGACATGATCAGCTCCATCCTGGCCGGTTACGCCTGGGACACCAACAACCCGTACGTGGCCGATGACAGTGGCCGCCGCATGCGCGTGCTGGAGCAGCTGTGCGGCGCCTGATCGCCCCTGCGACAGCACTGCTGCTGAGCCTGCTGCTGGTGGCCTGCGCCGGCCGCATGCCGAAGCCGTTGGTGGAACTGCCGCCGCTGCGCCTGTCGCCGGCCAGCCTGCCGGCGCCGCTGGCGTTGCAGCAGCAGTTGCATTTCCGGTTCGGCACGCATGAGCGCGACCTGGATGCACTGCTGGAAGCCGATGCGCAGCAGGTGCAGCTGGCGGTGCAGGCGATGGGCCAGACCGGCGTGCGCCTGCAGTGGGACGGCCAGCAGCTGACCCAGCAGCGCGCGCCGTGGCTGCCGCCGCAGGTGCGCGCCGAGCGCGTGCTGGATGACCTGCAGTTCGCGCTGTGGCCGACCGCAGCCATCGCGGCCGCGCTGCCAGCCGGCTGGCAGGTCCGTGACGATGGCCATCAGCGCAGCCTGTCGCGCGACGGCACGGTGTGGCTGCAGCTGCAGCGCCTGGACGATGGCAGCGTGCAGCTGGACAACCGCGCCGAAGGCTATGCGCTGCGCATCGAATCGATCGACATGGCCGGGCCGGATCGATGAGTGCACCGATCTACCTGAACGATCTGGGCGTGGTCTGCGCGCTCGGCGATGGCCGCGACGCGGTGGCTTCGGCGATGTTCGCCGGCGTGCCGGGCGGGCTCAGCGACAACGATACCCTGCTGCCGGGGCACACCCTGGCGCTGGGGCAGGTGCGTACACCGCTGCCGACGCTGGAAGAACTGCCGGCCGCCCTGCGCGGGCGCAACAACGCCCTGCTGGACGTGGCACTGGCGCAGATCGCACCGGCGGTGGCCGCCGCGATCGCCCGCCACGGCGCCGAACGCGTGGCGGTCGTGCTGGGCACCAGTACCTCGGGCATCGGTGAATCCGAGCAGGCCCTGCGCACCCATGCCGAACAGGACCAATGGCCGCCCGGGTTCGATTACGCCCAGCAGGAAATGGGTACTGCCGCGCAGTTCGTGCGCCAGCGCAGCGGCGCTCAGGGGCCGGCGTGGACCCTGTCCACCGCCTGCTCGTCCAGTGCCAAGGCACTGATGTCGGCTGCACGCATGCTGCGGGCCGGTATCGTCGACGCCGTGATCGCAGGTGGCGCGGACTCGCTGTGCCGCTTCACCGTGGCCGGCTTCAGCGCGCTGGAATCGGTGTCGGCCCTGCGCTGCAATCCATTCTCGCAGCACCGTGCCGGCATCAACATCGGCGAGGGTGCCGCGCTGTTCCTGCTCACCCGCGAACCCGGCCCGGTATGCCTGGCCGGCTGGGGCGAATCGGCCGACGCGCACCATATGTCCGCCCCCGATCCGCAGGGCCTGGGTGCCATCGATGCCCTGCAGCAGGCGCTGCAGCGCGCCGGCTGGGCGGCCGATGAAGTGGACTACGTGAACCTGCATGGCACCGCCACCGGCCACAACGATGCGATGGAAAGCCTGGCGGTGTCGCAGGTGCTGGGCAACCAGGTGCCGGCCAGTTCGACCAAGCCGCTGACCGGCCATACGCTGGGTGCTTCAGGCGCGATCGAAGCTGCACTGTGCTGGATCGTGCTGGCCGGGAACCCGCAGCAGCAGCTGCCACCGCACTGGTGGGACGGCGTGGCAGACCCCGCGCTGCCGGCACTGCCGCTGGTCGCACCGGCCACCCGCCTGGCACAGGCACCGCGGCGGGTGCTGAGCAATTCGTTCGCCTTCGGCGGCAGCAATGCCGTGCTGGCGCTGGAGCGTCGATGAACACGCTGTACGCGATCGAAGAGGTGGTGCCGCACCGCCAGGACATGTGCCTGCTGGAGCGCATCACGCACTGGGACCAGGACACCATCGAGGCCGAACTGGTGGTGCCCGACGCGGGCCTGTTCGTCGAGGAGGGCCAGGTGCCGGCGTGGGTCGGCATCGAATACATGGCGCAGGCCATCGCGGCCTGGGCCGGTTGCCGTGCGCGCGCGGCGGGCAAGCCGCCGCAGTTGGGCTTCCTGCTTGGCAGCCGCCGCTACAGCAGCCCGCGCAGCAGCTTTCCCAGCGGATCGCGGCTGCGCGTACAGGCGCGCTGCGAGCTGTTGGGTGACAATGGATTGGGGATGTTCGCCTGCCGCATCCTGGCAGGCGAGGACGAATGGGCGACAGCCAACGTGTCGGTGTTCGAACCGGCCGATGCGATGGCCTATCTGGAGAGTGGACAGGCATGACAGGGAATCGAAGCGTGCTGGTGACCGGCGCCAGCCGGGGCATCGGCCGGGCCATCGCGCTGCGCATCGCGCGTGACGGCTTCGACGTGGTGGTGCATTGCCGCAGCCGCCTGGATGAGGCACAGGCCGTGATGGCCGAGATCCACGCGTTGGGCCAGCAGGCCCGCGTACTGATGTTCGACGTGGCTGATCGCGAGGCCGCACGCGCTGTGCTGGAGGCCGATGTCGAAGCGCACGGCGCGTACTACGGCGTGGTCTGCAACGCCGGCATCGCCCGTGATGGTGCCTTCCCGGCACTGTCAGCGGAGGATTGGGACCAGGTCATCCACACCAACCTGGACGGTTTCTACAACGTACTGCATCCGCTGATCATGCCGATGGTGCGCCGGCGCAAGCCTGGCCGCATCATCACCCTGTCGTCGGTGTCCGGACTGGCCGGCAACCGCGGGCAGGTCAATTACAGCGCCGCCAAGGCCGGCATCATCGGTGCCACCAAGGCCCTGGCGCTGGAACTGGCCAGCCGCCAGATCACCGTCAACTGCGTGGCCCCGGGCCTGATCGAGACCGAAATGCTCAACGATGAAGTGGTTGAACACGCGCTCAAGCTGATTCCCGCCGGCCGCGTCGGTCGTCCCGACGAAGTGGCGGCCACGGTGGCGTTCCTGCTGTCCGAGCCGGCCGGCTACATCACCCGCCAGGTGATCTCGGTGAACGGAGGCATGATCTGATGGCCGCCGATCGTCGCGTGGTGGTCACCGGTGCCGCCGCCATCAGTCCGCTCGGCCACGACTGGCCGACCATCGAGGCACACCTGCGCAGCTGCCGCAATGCGGTGCGTGCGATGCCCGAGTGGGATGTCTATGCCGGGCTGAACACCAAGCTGGCCGCGCCGGCGCAGGATTTCGAGCTGCCGCCGAACTACAACCGCAAGACCACCCGCTCGATGGGCAAGGTCGCGATCATGTCGGTGCGCGCCACTGAGGTGGCACTGCGTGAAGCCGGCCTGCACGAGCATCCGGTGCTGCGCAGCGGCCGTACCGGCGTGGCCTACGGCTCGTCCTCGGGCAGCCACGAGGCCACCGGTGAATTCGGGCGCATGCTCAACGAGTTCACCACCGATGGCATCAGTGCCACCACCTACCTGAAGATGATGAGCCACACCGCGCCGGTCAACATCGGCGTGTTCTTCGGCCTGTCCGGGCGCGTGTACACCACCTCCAGTGCCTGCACCTCCGGCAGCCAGGGCGTGGGTGCGGCCTATGAAGCGATCCGCAGTGGCAAGCAGACGGTGATGGTGGCCGGCGGTGCCGAGCAGCTCGATGCCACCGCAGCGGCGGTGTTCGACACCCTGTTCGCCACCAGCGTGCGCAACGATGCGCCGCAGACCACCCCGCGCCCGTTCGATGCCGGCCGTGATGGCCTGGTGCTGGGCGAGGGCGCCTGCACGCTGATCCTGGAAGACCTGGAGCACGCGCAGGCGCGCGGCGCCACCATCCTTGCCGAGGTGGTCGGCTACGGCACCAACAGCGATGGCCAGCACGTCACCCAGCCCAGCGCCGACACCATGGCCCAGGCCATGCGCCTGGCGCTGGAGGATGCCGGCCTGGACGCGGCGCAGATCGACTACGTCAACGCCCACGGCACCGCCACCGACCACGGTGACATCGCCGAAACCCAGGCGACCGCGCAGGTGTTCGGCAACCGCGTGCCGATCAGCTCGCTGAAGAGCTATGTCGGCCACATGCTGGGTGCCTGTGGCGCGTTCGAGGCCTGGCTGAGCATCCAGATGATGCGCGCCGGCTGGTTCGCGCCGACCCTGAACCTGGCCGAGGTCGACCCGCGCTGTGGCCAGCTCGACTTCATCACCGGGCAGGGCCGCGAACTGCAGGCCGAGTACGTGATGAGCAACAACTTCGCCTTCGGCGGCATCAACACCTCACTGGTGTTCCGCCGCTGGAGCGAGTGATCCACCGCCCCACCGCACTGTTTCCGCCATCCACCCGCACCCCTGACAAGGAGAAGTTTCGATGCGCCGCACTCTCATGATCGCCACTGCCACCGCGCTGCTGGCCCTGACCTCCACCGCCTCTGCCCGCGATACCCGCGTCGAGCAGTCCCTGCAGGAGCTGGTCAGCTCGCAGGCTGCCAAGGACGCCGGCATCGACGGCAGCGTGCGCTTCTACCTGGCCGGCCAGCCGGTCAGCGTGCAGCAGCGCCTGGGTGAAGACGTGACCAACAAGAAGACCAACGCCGCCAACAAGAGCGATGCCGAGGCCTGCCGCTGGGTCGCGCTGTCGGCGCTGCGCGCGCTGCAGGACGGCGCCAGGTCGCGCGGCGCCAACGCCGTGGTCGACATCGTCAGCTACTACAAGAAGAACGAGTTCAAGAGCAGCACCAATTACGAGTGCTACGCCGGCACCATCCTCGCCGGTGTCGCGCTGAAGGGCACCTACGCCAAGGTCAAGTAAGCGCCCGTGTGGCGGCGGCGTTGGCTGAACGTCGCCGCCACATTGCTGAACCTCGCAAGGGAAACGCCGCCGATCGCGCCGCCATCGTCGGCTGACGGCTTTCCCCGGTGTCGGCTTTCCGACACAATCATGGCTCTTCCCGGGTTATCGTCCCGCGGACATGCACGCCTACGTCTATAAAAGCCAACTCAAGCCGGACACCTACGTCTACGTTCCCCGACGCGATGATTTCAGCGCGCTGCCCGCGCCGCTGCTCACCTCGCTGGGGACGCTCACCTTCGTGCTGGAGGTGGCCCTGGATGTCCAGCGCCGCCTGGCCCAGGCCGATCCTGAAAAGGTCCGCAGCGAAATGAGCGAACGCGGGTTCTACCTGCAGGTACCGCCGTCGGTGGCCAGCCTGATGCCGCGACACTATGACTGACACCTCCCGTCCGCGTGCCCTGTCGATCGCCTTCGCCGTGGGTGCCATGCTGGCGTTGGGCGCTGCGGTGGGCGGTGTGCCGGGTGCCATCCTTGCCGCACTGGCGCAGCCGGCGTTCGCGCTGGGCGTGTCGTGGTGGCGTCGCAGCCGTGCGCTGCTGCCGCTGAAGGTGGTCGCACGCCAGGACCTGCCCGCACTGCTGGCGCTGTGGGCTGCCGCGCCATTGCTGCTGGCGCTGCTGCTGGCCTGGCCGCTGGCGGCCCTGCGTGACAGCGGCAGCCTGGCGGCGGTGCTGGGCCTGAGCGTGCTGGTCAGTGCCGGCCTGCTGGCGGCCTGGCGCACCTGGCCGCTGTGGAACGATGTCGAACGCCTGGATGGCAGCCTGGCCCAGCACTGGCAGGCGCTGGCCGGCCGCGACCTGACCGCCTGGCGTGGTCTTGGCGTGGCGGCGCTGGTGATCGCCTTGGCCGCACTGGTGGTGCTGCCGGCCTGGCCGGGCCTGTTGCCGGACGGCGCACGCTGGCCCGCCGCACTGGCGGTCGTGCTGCTGTCGCCGGCGCTGCACCTGCTGCTGCAGCGGGTCGCGCCCGCGCCGCTGGTGTCGCTGCGCCCCAGCCCGTTCGCCGCTGCCAGCAGCGAACAGGAACCGATGTTCCCCGCTGCGGCCGAAACCGCGCCGCTGGAGGCGATGGCGCCGCAGGAACTGACACCGGCCCTGTATGAGGCCGCGCGCCAGGGCCGCGTCGACCGCGGCCTGCAGCTGCTGCAGGCCGGTGCTGATCCGTATGCGCTGCCGGACCCGAACTGGCGTGACCAGCGCAGCCTGGCGGTGCTGGCGGCGGTGCTGCCGGACCTGCGCCTGCTGCGCGAGCTGATTGCCCGCGGCGTTGATGTGAACGCGCCGCACCGGGGCATGACCCCGCTGCTGGCCGCCACCCGCGACAGCTGGCATGGCCGCCCCGAAGCGGTGATGACCCTGCTCGCCAACGGCGCCGATTCACGTGCCACCGACAGCGATGGCAACACCCCGCTGCACCATGCCGCACGCAGTTCCGACCCGGGCGTTGCCGCGCTGCTGCGCGATGCCGCTGCCGAAGTCGATGCGCTGAACCGCGAGGGCTGGTCGCCGCTGGCGGTGGCCTGCCAGGTCGGCAACTGGCGCCTGGCCCGCTTCCTGCTCGAGCGCGGTGCACGCAGCGAACCGGCCGACGGCACCCCGGTGCTGCTGGCCGCCGCCGCCACCGAGGACGACGATCCGGCCGGCGTGCAGCTGCTGCTCAAGCACAAGGCACGCGCCGACGCGCGTGATCGCCAGCGCCGCAGCGCGCTGCACGAGGCAGCGCTGGCCGGCCACGTGGAGATCATCGGCGTGCTGCTGGGCGCCGGCGCCAACCTGGAAGCGCGCGATGCACTGGGCCGCACGCCGTGGCTGGAAGCCGCCCGTGCCGGCCGTGCCGCCGTGGTCGAGCACCTGCTGCCGCACAAGCCGGACCTGGTCGCGGTGGACGGCGAAGGCCGCAATGCGGTGCAGCTGGCAGTGATGGCCGAGGATGTCTCGCCGCTGCTGATCAAGCGCCTGGTGGAACTGGGCATCGCCGCCGACGCCACCGACCCGGTTGGCCGCCGCGCGGTGGACTATGCGGCCGAAGCGGGCCGCTGGGCGATCGTGGCCCTGCTGGACCCGACCTATCCGCTGCCGGCAGCCGTCAGTGATGGCCTGGCCGAGCGCGGTGAAGCGGCCAGCGCCAGCGGCCTGTTGCCGGACCGTCCGCCGCTGACCCTGCTGCGCGAAGCGCTGGGCTTCGGCAACACCGATGGCATGGCCGCGCTGGCCAGACTGTGCCAGCCGGAAGAACTGGGCGGCCTGCTGCTCGATCCGGAGCTGGCCCTGGAGCCGCGCGCGGTCGATTGGCTGCTGGCCCACGGTGCCGATCCCTATGTGCGCGACGCCTGCGCCGATACGCCGATGTTCGCGCTGCTGTCGCGCGGCATCGACGCGGTGCCGGCGCTGCAGGTCATGCTGCAGCGCGGCCTGTCGCCGGCTGGGCGCGGTGGGCTGGCACGCTTCCTGGCCGCCTGCGCACAGCACGACCAGGCCGCCCGCGGCCTGGAACAACTGGCGCTGGAACTGCTGGAGCGTGGCGCCGATCCGTTCGCCGCTTCGCCGGCCGGTGACCCACCGCTGTCGCTGGCGGTACGCCTGGGCTGGCTGCGCCTGCAGCAGGCCCTGCTCAAGGCCGGTGTCGATCGCGAGGCGCGCGACAGCCATGGCATGACCGCACTGCACCTGGCCACCGCCCTGGCCCGCGAAGGCGCGCTGAAGCTGCTGGTGCAGCACGGTGCCTCGCCGGAAGCACGTGCCGCCGACGGTCAGACGCCACTGGGCGTGGCGCTGTCGATCGGTCGCCGTGACCTGGCCGACTGGCTGGACTGGCGGGTGTGGCCGCTGCCACGCCGTACCCTGCGCGAGGCCGATCTGCCGGCCGCTGCGATGGCCGGTGATGTGGACGCCGTGCGCCGCCTGATCGATCTGGGATTTGCCGTCGACGCGGTCGACGCACAGGGCTGCACCGCGCTGCTGCGTGCGGCCGGTGGTGGCCACCTGGCCGTGACCGACCTGCTGCTGGCGCGCGGTGCCGATCCGCAGCACGCCGCTGCAAGCGGTGCGACGCCGCTGTCGGCGGCGGTCAGCATGCGCCAGGTCGACATCGTTTCGGCCCTGCTCGATGCCGGCGCCAAGCTGGAACATCGCCTGCCGGGCGGGGTGACCGTGCTGATGCTGGCCTCGGCGCTGGGCCTGCCGGACATCGTCGCGCGCCTGCTCACTGCCGGTGCCGACGTGCATGCCGGTGACGCGCAGCAGCTGGGCCCGCTGCACTGCGCCGCGCTGTACGGTTTCAGTGCCCGCGACCGCTCGCGCCTGCTGGCCCTGCTCGACACCCTGCTGTTGGCGGGCGCCGAGCCGGACCAGGCCGCCGCCGGTTCGGTCACGCCGCTGCTGCTGCTGCTGGGCGCACGCGCCGAGCCGGGAACCGCCTGCGACGAGCAGGTGGTGATGGCGGCGGTAGAGCGCCTGCTGGATGAGGACGTCAGCCTGGACGTGCGCGATCCGCGCGGCTTCGGCCCGCTGCATCTGGCCGCCCTGCATGGACTGCCGCTGCTGGTGCAGCGCCTGTTGCGCGCCGGTGCCGATCCGGAAGTGCGCGACAGCCTCAACCGCAGCCCGCGCGAGATCGCGGTGATGCGCGGCTTCATCGACGTCGCTGGCGAGTTCGAACCGCGCGTGCCGGGCGTTTCGTCGATGGCGCGGTTCCTGCGCGACAACGGTTGAGCACCGGGATCGGAATCCGCAGTGGGTAGTGCCGGCCGCTGGCCGGCAACCTGCTGAGACCTCCGGGATACCGAGGCTGCCGGCCAGCGGCCGGCACTACCGGGTCCGCCATCGATCGGGTCGGTGCCAACCCTGCCCCCGGTGGGTGCCGATCGTGCCCCGGTGGGTGCCGACCGTTGGTCGGCACGCCTACTTGCCGTCGCTTTCCGCGTCGGCCTCGAACAGATGCATCAGGTCGTTGCGTGCGTCGCGCGAGGTCTGGATCACCGCTGCCTCGTCGTCGTACACCAGATACTGGTCGCGCAGCAGCTGCTCATCGTGCTCGCGGAAGCG
Source organism: Stenotrophomonas sp. CASM110 (assembly GCF_049384345.1). Taxonomy (NCBI): domain Bacteria; kingdom Pseudomonadati; phylum Pseudomonadota; class Gammaproteobacteria; order Lysobacterales; family Lysobacteraceae; genus Stenotrophomonas; species Stenotrophomonas sp. CASM110. The sequence continues at coordinate 22,748 of NZ_JBMRGI010000027.1, read as the reverse complement.
CTGCACATGGCGTTCGGCCACGTCCGGTGCCACGCCCAGCGCGGTCAGCACGCGCCCGCTCATCTCAAGGCTGGTGCCGAACACTTCGCGGAACGGCTCGGCCGACATGTCCATCAGGCGCCAGGCATGCTGGCGGTTGCGTGCACGCGCCAGCACCGTCGCGTCCGGGTACAGCCGGCGCACCATGCGTACCGCGCGCAGGTTGGTCTCCGGGTCATCCACGGTGATCACGAACACATCGATGTGCTCGCCCCCCGCCGCACGCAGCATCTCCGGCCGGGTCGGATCGCCGTAGTACAGCTGGTTGCCGAAGCGGCGCAGGTCGGCAACGGTGTCCGGGTTCGCCTCCAGCGCCACGAACGGCACCTTCTGCGCGGTCAGCAGGCGCGCGATCACCTGGCCGAAGCGTCCCATGCCGGCGATCAGCACCTTGGGCCGGTTGTCCGGCGCCACCTTGTCGGCCTCGGCCGCCGCGCGTGGTGCGGCTTTTTCCTGGCCGAGCAGCTTGAGCAGCGCGATCATCAGCAGCGGCGTGATCGCCATCGACAGGCCGACGATCGCCACCAGCCGGTCGTGGTTGGCGTTGCCCAGCAGGTGCGCGCGCTGTGCCTCGTTGAATACCACGAAGGCAAACTCGCCGCCCAGCCACAGCACGCTGCCCAGCAGCAGCGATTGCCGCGAGCTGAGCCGGGCGACACGTCCAACCGCGTAGAGCAGGCTGAACTTGACCACCAGCAGGATGCCGACACCCGCGGCGATCAGCCACGGCTCGGCGGCGATGCGGTCCAGGTCGATGCCCATGCCCACTGCGATGAAGAACAGGCCCAGCAGCAGCCCCTTGAACGGTTCGATCTGCGCTTCCAGCTCATGCCGGAACTCCGAATCGGACAGCAGCACGCCGGCCAGGAACGCGCCGAGGCTGGGGCTGAGGCCGGCTTCCTGCATGAACCAGGCGGTGCCCAGCACCACCAGCAGGGCGGTGGCAGTGAATACTTCCGGGCTGCGGGTGCGCGCAATGATGCTGAACACCTTGCGCAGCACCGGTCGTCCGCACAGGATCACCACCGCCAGCGCACCCAGCGCCACGGCCGCATCTTCCCAGCGCAGGGTCTCGTTCTTCACTCCGCCCAGCAGCGGGATGGCCGCCAGCAGCGGGATCGCGATCAGGTCCTGGAACAGCAGGATGGCGAACCCGAGCCGGCCATGGTCGCTGTTGATCGCCTTGTGCTCGGACAGCAGCTGCAGGCCGACCGCGGTGGATGACAGCGCCAGCGCCACGCCGACCACCAGCGCGCTCTTCCACTGGAAGTGATCGAGCAGCAGCAGGCCGCCCAGCACCAGCCCGGACAACGCCACCTGCGCCGCGCCGGCGCCGAACACCGAGCGCCGCATCACCTTCAGGCGTGCCGGTGACAGCTCCAGGCCGATCACGAACAGCAGCATCACTACACCGATCTCGGCGGCACCGAGGATGCGGTCGGCGTCCTGCACGAAGCCCAGCCCGTCCGGGCCCAGCACCACGCCGGCCGCCAGGTAGCCCAGTACCGCGCCGAAGCCGAACTTCTTGAACACCGGCACGGCGATGACCGCCGCCAGCAGCAGCACCAGGGCCAGTTCCAGACCACCGCTATGCATGGGAATACCTGGTCATCGGGGGAGCCCGCTGTGCGTCCGTTCGGATGGGGGAGGGCGTGGCGAGCGCCACCACGACATTATGCGCGCCGGCCTGTGTATGCACGAGAACAACCGACCGGATGGGCGCCCAGCGCGGGGCGGCCAGGTTGACCTGCATGGCCCACGGGTCCAGACTGCCCGCCGCTGGCGGCGCGTCCGTTGGCATACGCATCCCGGAGTCCCCAACCCATGTCCAGCGACAGTAGAAGTCGACCTCGTTCGACGCCAGCGATGGCCACGGCCTGACACCGGGACGGTTTGCCTGCGTTGGCGTTGCGCGAGGTCGCATCCCCACAAGGCAAAACCGATGAACCAGAAGCAATTGCTGCGCCCGGTGGCCGATGCCGCCGCACTGGCCGCACCGCTGGCGAACTACAACACCGCCGACGCGGTGGAATTCCTCAACACGCTGGACCTGACCCGCGCCGCGGAAACGCTGGCTGCGCTGCCGTTGCCGCGTGCAGTGAAGATGCTCGAAGCGCCGGAGCTGCACCGCAGCGGTGAGCTGGTGGCCGCGCTGCCACCCGCGCGGGCTGCGGCGCTGCTTGGCCTGATGGCCGACGACCGCGCCACCGACATCGTCCACGAGCTGGATGAGGAAGAGCGCGCGCGGTTGATCCCGCTGCTGGGCACCGACGCCCGCCAGGTCATCCAGAAGCTGCTCAGCTACCCGCCGAACACCGCCGGCGCACTGATGACCACCGAGTACGTGGCGGTGCCCGCCAGCTGGACCGTGGCGCAGACCCTGCAGCACATCCGCCAGGTCGAGCGCACCCGCGAGACGGTGTACGCGATCTACGTGCTGGAGCCGGCCAGCCAGCAGCTGCAGCAGGTGGTGACCATGCGCCGGCTGATCACCGGCCTGCCCGAGGAATCGATCCTGGACGTGGCCCAGGTCAATCCGCCGGTAACGGTCGATGCGCTGATGGACCAGGAAGAGGTGGCACGGCTGATCCGCCGCCACGACCTGCTGGCGATTCCGGTGGTCGACGCGCAGCAGCAGATGCTCGGCATCGTCACCGTGGACGACGTGCTCGATGCGCTGATCGAGGAATCCACCGAGGACGCGCACAAGTTCGGCGGCATGGAAGCGCTGGACAAGCCGTACATGCAGATCGGCTTCTTCGAGATGCTGCGCAAGCGCGCCGGCTGGCTGAGCGTGCTGTTCCTGGGCGAGATGCTGACGGCCAGCGCGATGCAGCACTACGAGGACGAACTGGCGCGCGCGGTGGTGCTGACCCTGTTCATCCCATTGATCATGAGTTCGGGTGGCAATTCCGGCTCGCAGGCCACCTCGCTGCTGATCCGCAGCCTGGCACTGCGCGAACTGCGCCTGCGCGACTGGTGGAAGGTGGCCCTGCGCGAAGTGCCGACCGGCATGGTGCTGGGCGCCATCCTCGGCTGCCTGGCCATCGTGCGCATCGTGATCTGGCAGCTGGGCGGCCTGCACGACTACGGCGAGCACTGGATCCTGCTGGCGATCACCATCGGCGCCGCGCTGGTGGGCATCGTCACCTTCGGTTCGCTGTCCGGCTCGATGCTGCCCTTCATCCTGAAGCGGCTCGGCTTCGACCCGGCCAGCGCCTCGGCCCCGTTCGTGGCCACCCTGGTGGATGTGACCGGCCTGGTGATCTACTTCAGCATCGCCGCGATGATCCTGCACGGCACGCTGCTGTAACAAAACGTGCACGCCGGGGTCGGATCCCTTCGCGCAGCGAAGGGCTCTGACCCCGGATATCCGCAGCAGGGGGTCGGAGCCCTTTCCTGCGAAAAGGGGTCCGACCCCGCCTCCGACCCCATCGCCACGGAATTTGGGTACCGTAGGCGCATGAGTACCTACCACCTGCAGTCCGTGTTCCGTCCGCAGTCGGTCGCGGTGATCGGCGGCAGCCCGCGCGAGCGTTCGGCCGGGCGCGCGGTGATGCGCAACCTGCGTGGCACCGGCTTCCCCGGCAAGGTGGCGTGGATCAATCCGCGGCATGCCGAGATCGATGGCATCCGCACGGTCAAGCGGCTGAAGGACCTGGACTGGGTGCCCGACCTGGTGGTGATCACCGCACCAGCGGCGATCGTGCCGCAGGTGGTGCGCACTGCCGCCGAACGTGGCGTGCAGGCGGCGATCATCCTCACCGCGCACCTGGGCGAAGGCCCCGGTTCGTTGTCTGCACAGGTAGAGGCGGTGGCGCGCAAGCATGGCCTGCGCATCCTCGGGCCGCATTGCCTGGGCGTGATCGCGCCGCACGCGCGGCTCAATGCCAGCATCGCCGCACATTTTCCGCAGGCCGGCGACCTCGCGCTGATCTCCGAATCCTCGGCCATTGCCGCCGCGCTGGTGGAATGGGGCGTGGCGCGCTCGGTCGGGTTCTCCGCCGTGGTCTCGCTGGGCGATACGATGGACGTCGACTTCGGCGACCTGCTCGACTACTTCGCCACCGACTACCGTACCCGCGCCATCCTGCTCTACGTCGAGCAGATCAAGGACGCGCGCAAGTTCATGTCGGCCGCGCGTGCCGCCGCCCGCGCCAAGCCGGTGGTGGTGGTGAAGTCCGGCCGCGCCGAGCGCGTGCAGCCGGGCAGCCGCGATACCCATGTGCAGGCCCTGGCCCGCGCCGATGATGTGTACGGTGCGGCCTTCAACCGCGCCGGCCTGCTGCGCGTCGGTGCGCTGGACGAGCTGTTCACCGCCGCCGAATCACTGGGGCGGCTGGGCACCTTCCCTGGCCGCCGCCTGGCCATTCTCAGCAATGGTGGCGGCGTCGGCCGCCTTGCCGTGGACCAGCTGATCGCGCTGCGTGGCACGCTGGCCACCCTGTCCGACAGCACGGTGCAGAAGCTCGATGCGGTATTGCCACAGGGCTGGTCGCGCAGCAATCCGGTCGACATCGTGGTCGACGCCGATGGTGACCGCTATGCCGCGGCCATCGAAGCGCTGCTGGCCGACAACGAGAATGACGCGGTGATGGTGGTCAACGTGCCGACCGCATTCACCTCATCGGCGGACGCCGCGCAGGCACTCACCCGCACGCTCGGCCTGCGCCCGCGCCACCACCGCGACAAGCCGGTGTTCGCGGTGTGGCTGGGCAACGACGACCAGGCCACCGCCACGCTCAACGCGGCGCGGGTGCCGACCTATCCGACCGAGGCCGAAGCCGTACGTGGCTTCCAGCATCTGGTGCGCTACCGCGAAGCGCAGAACGCGTTGATGGAAACGCCGCCCAGCCTGCCGCAGGACTTCAGCGTCGACACGGCCGCCGCGCGCGCACTGGTCGATGCCGCGCTGGCCAACGGCCAGCAGTGGCTGGACCCGCTGGCTACGCATGAACTGCTCAAGGCCTACGGCATTCCCTCCGCGCCGGTGATGCATGCGCGTGATGCGCACGAGGCGATGGACCTGGCGCAGCCCCTGCTGGAACGCGGTGCCACGGTCGCGCTGAAGATTCTCTCGCCGGATATTCCGCACAAGTCGGAAGTGGATGGTGTGCGCCTGAACCTGTCCACGCTGCCGGCGGTGCAGAGCGCGGCCAACGCGATCCTGTCGCGCGCACGCCAGCTGCGGCCGGATGCGCGTGTCGATGGCCTGCTGGTGCAGCCGACCATCGTGCGTCCGAAGGCGCGCGAGTTGATTGTCGGCATCGCCGATGACGCGACGTTCGGCCCGGTGATCGTGGTCGGTCGCGGCGGCACTGCCGTCGAAGTGATCAACGACAAGGCACTGGCGCTGCCGCCGCTGGACCTGCGCCTGGCCCACGAGCTGATTGGCCAGACCCGCGCCTCGCGCATCCTCAAGGCCTACGGTGACGTGCCGGCGGCTGACGAGCGCGCACTGGCGCTGGCGCTGGTGAAGCTTGCACAACTGGCCGCCGACATTCCCGAAGTGCGTACGCTGGACATCAACCCGTTGCTGGTCGACGGCAAGGGCATCCTCGCCCTCGACGCCCGCGTGGCGGTGGCGCCGTCGCGCATCCTGCACAAGGGCCGCGGCCATCCACGTTTCTCGGTGTTCCCGTACCCGAAGGAGTGGGAGCGCACCATCGAACTGTCCGATGGCGGCCGCGCCTTCGTGCGCCCGGTGCGGCCGGAGGACGACGCGCTGTTCCGTGCGTTCTTCGCCCGCGTCAGCGACGAGGACCTGCGCCTGCGCTTCTTCCAGTCGGTGAAGCACTTCAGCCACGAGTTCATCGCGCGCCTGACCCAGCTCGACTACGCGCGCTCGATTGCGCTGGTGGCGATCGAACCGCGCAGCGGCGAGATGCTGGGCGCGGTGCGCCTGCATGCCGATGCGGATTACCACCGCGGCGAGTACGGCATCCTGATCCGCTCGGACCTGAAGGGCCATGGCATCGGCTGGCGGCTGATGGCGATCATGATCGAGTACGCCAAGTGGCTGGGCCTGGACGTGGTCGAAGGCCAGGTGCTGCGCGAGAACAGCACCATGCTGGCGATGTGCCAGAGCCTGGGCTTCAAGACGAAGCTGGACCCGGACGACCCGACGGTGATGATGGTGACCCTGCCGGTGCAGCAGGTCGAGGTGCCCGACGTGCCATTGTAGAGCCGAGCCCACGCTCGGCTGCCTTGCATCACACGGGCACGCCTGAGCCGGGTATGGGCTCGGCTCTACAGCTTCAACGCATCGGTTCCACCACCACCGCCGTGCCATAGCACAGCACTTCGGTCAGCCCGGTCATCACATCGGTGGCGTCGTAGCGCATGCCGATGATCGCGTTGGCACCCAGCTGCCGCGCATGCTTGACCATGTCGCGGTAGGTTTCCTCGCGGGCCTGTTCGCACAGTTCGGTATAGATGGTGATGTTGCCACCGAAGATCGTCTGGATACCGCCGAGGAAGTTGCCGACGATCGAGCGCGAGCGCACGGTGATGCCGCGCACCACACCGAGGTTGCGCACGACGCGGTGCCCAGGCAGCTCGAAGGCGGTGGTGACCAGCGCATCATCGAAGCGGAGCGCGGGTGGGGTGGGGGTGCCGCTGTTGTAGGGGTCTGCCATGGTCGCGTCCGTATCGCCGCCTTCTGTAGAGTCGAGCCATGCTCGACGGGCTGTGCAGTAGTCGAGCATGGCGCGACTCTACAACGCAACCGCCTGTTGCGGCATGGTTCCGTCACCGTGCTGGCGCGACAATACCCCCATGACCGACCGTATTCCCCTGCTGCTGCTGCCCGGCCTGCTCAACGATGCCGAGCTGTGGCGCGCGCAGCTGGCCGACCTGGCCGACATCGCCGACTGCACAGTAGGCGACCAGACCCGTGGCGAGACCCTGCAGGCGGTGGCCGAGGACGTGCTCGCACAGGCACCGGAGCGCTTTGCGCTGGCCGGTTTCTCATTGGGCGGCTTCGTCGCCCAGCAGATCCTGCGCATTGCGCCGGAGCGCGTGCTGCAGCTGGCGCTGATCGATACCTCGATCCACGCCGATTCACCGGAACGTGCCGAGCAGCGCCGCAGCCAACGCGCCAGCGTGCGCCTGCCGGGGAAGTTCCACGGCTTCGGCGATGTGCTGATGCGCAGCTACATCGATGCGTCGCGGCTGGATGACTACGTGCTGGTGCAGCGCGTGCGCGACATGACCGCCCGCCTGGGCGCGGACGTGTTCCTGCGCCAGAGCGCGCTGGAACGCCGCGATGGCCATGATGTGCTGGCCGGTTACCGCGATCCGCTGCTGATCGTGTGCGGCGCGAACGATCGCATCACGCCGCTGGCGGTGAGCGAGGAAATGCACGCGATGGTGCCGCACTCGCAGCTGGTGGTGGTGCCTGACTGCGGGCACCTGGCACCGATGGAGAAGCCGGACGAGGTCAGTGCGGCGATGCGTGGGTGGTTGCTGCAGGGCAGGGGATGATCCCCGCCCTCTCGTAGGTGCCGACCTTGGTCGGCACGGTGTTCCAACGATCGATCAGGGCTCAGTGCCGACCAAGGTCGGCACCTACCTGTAGAGCCGAGCCATGCTCGGCTCCGGGGAGGCAGCAGCCGAGCGTGCGCTCGGCTCTACAGCACCACTGCCTCAATCCCAGGCCGGGGCGATGCCTTCCGGGTTGGCCAGGCGATGGCCGCGGTCGAGCTTGGCGATCTGTGCCATGTCTTCGTCGGTCAGGCGGATCGCTGCCGCTTCCAGGTTGCTCGCCAGGTTCTCGCGCTTGGTCGAGGACGGAATGACCGAGAAACCCTGCTGCAGCGCCCAGGCCAGCGCGACCTGCGCCGGCGTGGCCTGGTGGCGTCCGGCAATGGCCTGGATCACCGGGTCCTTGATCACCTCGCCGTAGGCCAGGCTCATGTAGGCGGTGATGTGGATGCCGTTGTCCTGCAGGAACTTCACCAGCAGGCGATTCTGCAGGTAGGGGTGGATTTCGATCTGGTTGGTGGCAATGGCACCGGCGCCGAGGATGCCGATCGCCTTGCGGGTCTGCGCGATGGTGAAGTTGGAGATGCCGATCTCGCGGGTCAGGCCCTGCGCCTTGGCTTCAGCCAGTGCGGCCAGGTACTCCTCCATCGGCACGTCGACCTTGTCGTTCGGCGATGGCCAGTGGATCAGCGCCAGGTCGACGTACTCGGTTCGCAGCTTTTCCAGGCTGGTGCGCAGGCTGGCCAGCAGCGCATCGCGCTTGAACGCGGTGATCCAGACCTTGGTGGTCAGGTAGATGTCGTCGCGCGGCACGCCGGAATCGGCGATGGCCTGGCCGACCTCGGCTTCGTTGCCGTAGATCTGCGCGGTATCGATGGCGCGGTAGCCGACCGCCAGCGCGTTGCGCACGGAGTCGATCACGGTCTGGTCTTTCAGGCGGAAGGTACCGAGACCGAAGGCGGGGACAGTCATGGGGGCTCCAGCAGAGGGGGAGGGAGGCGGGAATGTCCACGAAAGGGTAGGCCAGCGGCCGTGTGCATGCCGGCAACGGTGCATTGCATCGACGTGTACGACGGCAGGTGGTGGTGGGTGCGGACCGTTGGTCCGCACTGTTCATGCCGCCACCCATGCAGCGTTGGACGCTGCCGGCCAGCGGCCGGCACTCCCCCTGTCTGCGCTCGACGGTAGTGCCGGCCGCTTGCCGGCAACCGGATCAATCAAGCCGCGCGTGCCAGCCCGCCCTTCGCCGCCGCCGTGGTCGACAGGTCGAACACATCCACCGCATCGATCAGGCGGTTGGCCTGCTGCTCCAGGCTGCGCGCGGCGGCGCTGGCTTCTTCCACCAGCGCGGCGTTCTGCTGGGTCGTGCCGTCCATCTGGATCACGGTCTGGCTGACCTGTTCGATGCCCGCGCTCTGCTCCTGCGAGGCCGCGGAGATCTCGGCCATGATGTCGGTCACGCGCTGCACCGATGCAACGATCTCGGCCATGGTGTCGCCTGCCTCGCGCACGCGCTGTGCGCCATGGCCAACCTGTTCCACCGAGGCTTCGATCAGTGACTTGATCTCCTTCGCGGCTGCCGCCGAGCGCTGCGCCAGCGTACGCACTTCGCTGGCGACCACCGCGAAGCCGCGGCCCTGTTCGCCGGCGCGTGCCGCTTCCACCGCAGCATTCAGCGCCAGGATGTTGGTCTGGAACGCGATGCCATCGATGACGCTGATGATCTCGGCGATCTGCCGCGACGAGGTCTCGATCGCGCCCATCGTCGCCACCACCTGGCCGACCACGCTGCCACCGTGCGAGGCGACCGTATGTGCGCCGATCGCCAGCTGGTTGGCCTGGCGCGCATGTTCGGCGTTCTGGCGCACGGTGGAGGTCAGCTCCTCCATCGATGCCGCCGTCTCCTCCAGGTTGGCCGCCTGCTGCTCGGTGCGGCGCGACAGGTCATTGTTGCCGGCGGCGATCTCCGCGGCGGCGGCGTGGATGTTGCCGGAGGCGTGCTTGATGTCGGTGACGATGGTGGCCAGCTGCGTGGCGGTGGTATTGGCATCGCCGGCGATACGGGCGAACACCCCCTGGAAATCACCGTGCATGCGCGCGCCGAGACGGCCATCGGCGATGGCGCGCAGCATCGTCGAGACTTCGCCGAGGTTCAGTTCGGTGGTCTGCATCAGGCGGTTCAGGCCATCGACCATCGCGCGGAAGTCATGCTCGAAGCGCGCGCTGTCGCCACGCTGGCTGAAGTCTCCCGCGCCGGCAGCTTCGGCCAGGCGGCGGATCTCGCCATTGATCAGGCCGAGGTTGTGCTTGGCCATGTCCAGCGCTTCGGTGATCACGGCCTTCTCGCCGGGCAGGCGTTCCATGTCCTGGCTGAGGTCGCCGACCGCGTAGCGGCCCATGATCGAGATCGCGCGCATCTTCACCCGGATATGCGCATCGACCAGTGCGTTGCAGTCGGCCACCATGGTGCCGAACGCGCCGGGGAAGGCAGCGGCGTCCATGCGATGGCTGATGGTGCCGGCTTCGTGCGCCTGCGCCATCGCGGCCTGTGCATCCAGCACGCTGCGCAGCGTGGATTGCACCGCCTGCATGGCCTGCGCGAGGCGACCGATCTCGTCGCGGCTGCGCACCTGTACTGCGTGCTGCAGGTCACCGGCGGCCACCGCGCGCGCCGCTGCTTCCACTGCCAGCACCGGCTGCACCACCGCACGCCGCAGCCACCAGGCCAGACCGATCAGCAGCAGCACGGCGGCCAGCACGGTCAGCGCCGCGCACACCAGCAGGGTCTGCCGGGCCTGCTGCGAACGGGACTCCACCGCCGCTTCAGCCACCTGCGTGGCGTGCGTGCTCAGCGCATCCAGAGCCATCGCCACCGGGCGATCCTTGCCGCGCACCAGGTTGTCGCCGGCCGCGGGATCGTAGCCGGCCGCGGCAAATGCCTGCAGCGCCGCGTGATAGTCCTGCTGCAGCTGCGCGTGCAGGCCAACGAACGCCTGCGCCAGCTCACGCGTGCGCGGGTCCGGGCTGGTGGCCAGACCCTTGGCCAGCTGCCCGACCAGGCGGCCTTCGCTGTCGAAGCCATCCAGGTGGCGTTGGCGCAGCGCATCGTCGTGCCCGCGCAGCAGCACGTTCTTCCATTCCTGCACCTGGCCACGGAACTCACGCTGCAGGCGTTCGGCATCGCGGCTGTGCGCGACTTCGGGCGGGACCTCGGTGGACAACTTCAACCAGGCGGAGGCCAGGCCTGCCAGCGCGCATAGCAGGACCACGGCCAAGCCAACAGAAACCGCGCCGAGCAGCTTGGACTGCAGGCGCGGAGCACGGACAGACGCATTCATCGGGAAGCACTCTCGGGAAGGGGCAATGCGGTATCGACCCGCTACGCTTCCGCTGAAGTGCGACGAACATCACATTAGCGTTTCGTTTAGTGATGTGAAGGAAGTGTTTCATAGGACAAATGTGTCCATATGGAACAAATGCGGACCCTGGACAGGGGATATAAATGTAACTAATGTAGTTACATGAAATCCGCGAACCCGCTCTCTGACGCCCTGCACGTGATGGCGCATCTGGTCGGCCAGGATGGCCCGCGCACCTCCGGGAAGCTGGCGTCCTGCCTGCCGACCCATCCGGTGGTGATCCGCCGTCTGCTGGCGCAACTGCACAAGGCCGGCCTGGTACGCAGCACCCGCGGTCATGGCGGTGGCAGCCAGCTGGCCCGCGACGCTGCAACGATCACCCTGCATGACATCTACCTGGCCGTGGGCGCACCACCGCTGGTGCAGGTCGGCGCCCGCGACGCCGGCGGCGGCTGCCCGATCCAGCAGCTGGTCAACAGCGCGCTGCTGGAGGGGGCACGCGAGGCACAGCGGTTGCTGGAGGCGCGCCTGCGGGCGACCACGCTGGACCAGCTCGGCGCCGACTTCGCCCGCCATCTCGCCCATCACCGTTCCCTGGAAGGTCCTCATGAATCCTGATGTGCTCATCGTCGGCGGCAGCTACGCCGGCATTGCCGCCGGCCTGATCCTGGCCCGCGCCCGGCGGCCGGTCACCGTCATCGACGCCGGCTCGCCGCGCAACCGCTTCGCCAGCCATTCGCACGGGGTGCCAGGGCTGGATGGCATCAGCGGCGCCGAGCTGCTGAAGACCGCGCGCCAGCAGCTGCTGGATTACCCCAGCGTGCGCTGGGTGCATGCCGAGGCCGTGCAGGCCAACGCCAGCGCAGAGGGCGTGGAAGTACGTACCGCCGATGGCCAGGTGCTGGCCGCGCGCAAGCTGCTGCTGGCCAGCGGTATCGCCGACCAGCTGCCGGAACTGCCCGGGCTGGCCGAGCGCTGGGGCAGCACCGTGCTGCACTGCCCCTACTGCCATGGTTACGAAGTGGGTGGCGGCGCCATCGGCCTGCTTGGCGGCCATCCGATGTCCGCCGGCAAGGCGCCGCTGTTTGCCGACTGGGGCAATGTCACCTTCTTCAGCCAGGGCCTGCCGATCACCGATGAGGAACGGGCTGCCATGCAGCAGCGCGGCGTGCAGATCGAGACCTCGCCGGTGCTGGGCGTACAGGGCGACCAGCCGACCTGGCTGGAGGTGGAGCTGGCCGACGGCCGCCGCATCGCCCAGCGTGCGCTGTTCGTACCGGCCACCCAGGCGATGGCCACGTCATTGGTGCAGCAGCTTGGCTGCACCTTGGTCGAGAGCCCGCTGGGGGTGCTGATCGAGGTCGACATGATGAAGCAGACCTCGGTGCCGAACGTGTATGCCGCAGGCGATGCGACGACGGTCGGCAACATCACCCTGGCCATGGCCGAAGGCGTGCGCGCGGGCATCGGCGTGCATCATGCGCTGGTGGCCGAAGACAGCGTGCCGCGCTGAATGTGCCGGGGTCAGATCCCTTTCGCAGAAAGCGATCTGACCCCCGACGCGACGTGCTGCTCTGGTAGAGGCCGGCCTTGGCCAGCACCGCTCCGTTACCCCTTCACGCACAGCACCTGGCGCAGGGTGTGCACCACCTCGACCAGGTCCAGCTGCGCTGCCATCACATCGTCGATCGACTTGTACGCGGCCGGTGACTCGTCCAGCACGCCGCTGTCCTTGCGGCATTCCACGTGCGCGGTGGCCTCGCGGTGCTGGGCCAGCGTGATCTGCTGGCGCGCCGTGCCACGGCTCATCACCCGGCCGGCACCGTGGCTGCAGCTGTGGAAGCTGTCGGCGTTGCCCTTGCCGCGCACGATGTAGCTGCGCGTGCCCATGCTGCCGGGAATGATGCCCAGCTCGCCTTCGCGCGCACTCACCGCCCCCTTCCGGGTCACCAGCAGTTCCTGGCCGTGGTGCGTCTCCTTCTGCACGTAGTTGTGGTGGCAGTTCACCGCCATCGCTGCCAGCTGGAACTTCGGCAAGCGGTGGCGCATCTCGGCCAGCACGCGCGACATCATCGCCTCGCGGTTCTGCCGGGCGTAGTCCTGCGCCCACGACACGGCTTCGACGTAGTCATCGAACAGCGGCTCGCCTTCCATGAAGAACGCCAGGTCCTTGTCCGGCAGGTGGAAGCCGAGCACGCGCCGGGCCAGTTCCTCGCGCGCCTTCTCGATGAAGTAGGTGCCGATCAGGTTGCCGGTGCCGCGCGATCCGCTGTGCAGCATCACCCACACCGTGTCCGTCTCGTCCAGGCACAGTTCGATGAAGTGGTTGCCACCACCCAGCGTACCCAGCTGGCGGTCGAGCTTGTCGGTGCGGATTCTGCGGTGCCTGTCCTTGATCTTCTCCAGGCCGGCGGCCAGCCCGGACTGCACGAGCCGCGTGTGGATGCTGTCGGGCATGCGGTGATGCTCGCCGCCGCGTCCGTTGCCGACCGGAATGCTGCGCTCGATGCTGTTGCGCAGCTGCCGCAGGTCGTCGGGCAGGTCGTTGGCGCGCAGCGTGGTGCGTACCGCCGCCATGCCGCAGCCGATGTCGACGCCGACCGCGGCCGGGATGATCGCACCGCGGGTCGGGATCACCGAGCCGACGGTCGCGCCCTTGCCCAGGTGCACGTCCGGCATCACGGCCACCCACGGCCCGACGAACGGGATCGCGGCGATGTTGCGCAGCTGCTCATGCGCCTGCGCTTCCAGCGGCACACCGTTGACCCAGCCCTTGATCGGCGTGGTGCCCTCGGCGTGCAGCCATTGATAGTTGTGTTGAGTGTCCATGTCTTCGTGTATGTCCTTGATGGGCCGGCGGCGCGTCCCTGCGCCGCCGCTGCCCCCTACCTGATCGTCACCAGCTGCTTCAGCACGCCATCCAGGCCGCCGAATACGGTGAGCGTGTCGATCTTCTCGGTGACCTTCTCCAGTGCCTCCAGCTCCTTCAAGCGCATCAGCACCGGGTTGTCCTCGATCAGCTTTGCGGTGTTGAGCTGCGAACGCGTGGCGCTGGCCTCCTCGCGTCGACGGATCACGCTGGCCTGGGCCTGCTTCTCGGCCAGCACCACGCCATTGAGGATCTCCTTCATCTCGCCCGGCAGGATCACGTCCTTGATGCCCACGCCGAGCAGCCGCACGCCGTGGCCCTCGATCGCGGCCTGCACATGGGCGGCGATCTCGCCGTCCAGCGCCGCCTTGTCGCCCAGCAGCTCGTCCAGGCTGCGCGCGGCAATCGCCTGGCGCAGGCCGAACTGCAGCTGCCGGTAGACGAACTCATCGGCATTGCTGAGCGTGCGGTGTGCACGCACTGGGTCGATCACCTGCACGGTCGCGGCCAGATTCACCCGCAGGGTCACCTTGTCGCGGCTGAGCAGCTCCTGGCCGGACACGTCCAGCGAACGTGCACGCAGTTCCACGCGCTCCACCGACACGTTGCCGTTGAAGTTCCAGAACGCGTGCAGGCCGGCGTCCAGCGTCTGCCGCAGCGTGCCATCGATGAACAGCAGGCCGACCGACTCGCTTGGCACGGTGCTGATCACCGCCACACGCGGCAGCACCCCCAGCTGGCCCAGGCGTTGCTGCACGTCCGCCGGGATGCGCGGCTCGTCACCCAGCGCCATCACGCGTACCTGGGTGTCGACCGAACCCCGCCAGTACAGGCGGCGGCTGCCCGGCGGCAGCACTTCATCGATGCGGCCGTTGCGCAGCAACAGGCCGACTTCGGTGGCGCTGACATTGGCCATCACGAAGTGCGTGTCCAGCGTCGCGCCCAGTGCCTCGATCAGGCTGTCCTGGTCGCTGCCGGTATAGGCCGCGCCCTTCGATGCGGTGTGGATGTCCACGTGCGGGCGGCCGCCGAACGGCGACAGGCGGTGCACGCCCGGCAGCAGGATCTGCCGGAAACGACGGTTGCGATACACCAGGCCGCGCTCGCCGTCGCCGATCACGACCTTGATGGTCCAGAACATGGGAGTCTCTCCTTGTATGGCTCTGGTGGTTCGACCCGTTGCGGATGAATCGCCATGACCCGGGTCGATCAGGTCGTGGCGCGGCCGCCTGCACACCACGTGCAGGCAGCGGAAGAGGGCGGCCATCGGCGGACGGTCCGCGCGCGGAGCCTTCGGTGCGCCGGCAGTGCTGCCATCGCCGTTCCCGGCAGGCAGCACCGGGGCGGAACGTGGCTGGCAGTGGCGGCGGGCCGGGGCCCGGCGTGCGGTCCGTTGCCTTCCATGCCCCGCCCGAAGGCGATGGCGGTGGACGGCGACGATGGCCGCTGGGGCTTGCGCCCCGGGTGTTGCTTCAAGTCATGACGTGACAGGTCATGTGGTTTGGAGTGGGAGTCGAACCCACGACAGACGGAATCAGGATCCGTTGCTCTACCCTGCTGAGCTATCCAGTTGGGGACCGCGCGGAATCGAACCGCGTACCGGCGAACCGGCGCCTGCCTCCAGCAGGCGATCCAGGCGATGGCATGTCCGCGACCTCCGGCATACGCCACGGCAACGCCGCGCGCACCAGCCCGTGATGGAAACGGGACCGTTGGAGAATCGAGGGTGCAGGCCACCGACATTATCGACGAGCGATAATGTTTTGATGCGATGCAGATAATGTCCGGGCGCAGCCGATCGCGCGAAGTAAATCCTTCGGCGGGGCGGGAGAAACCTGGGTCAGTGAGCGGCGGGTTGCCGCGCGGGGTGCAGTTCTGGCATCGCGGGTCCTTGTGCCGACGCAAACGAAAACGCCCCCGGGACTTGCGTTCCGAGGGCGTCGTCAGGCCTCGGAGATCGGGGTGGCCGATCTCCGCAGGGCGGGTATCAGGCCGTTGTCAGCTGGTCTTCCTTGCCGAACGCGCGCGCCAGCCCGTCCATGCGCAGGCATGGCAGCAGTTTGGCGATGGCGACGGAATGCGCGTTCAAGGGAAGTTTCCAGTGGTTGTTGAAACGAGGTGCGCACGATAAACCACGATTTAGTCGCGTGCAACCATTTTGTTCAATTGTTTTCTTCTGCACGTGGGCAATGCCGGCCGGCGGCCGGCACTACCGGGCCTCACGCTTCGGCGCTGGCGGCGTCCAGCTGCGCGACATCCTGCACGCTCAGCGACACGTTGGCCGCTGCCAGCAGATCGTGCAGCTGTTCGACGCTGGTGGCGCTGACGATCGGCGCGGTGATCGACGGCCGCGCGATCTGCCATGCCAGTGCGATCTGTGCGGCGCTGGCATTGTGCTTGCTGGCCACGTCATCCAGCGCCTGCAGGATGCGCAGGCCGCGCGGGTTCAGATAGCGCTTCACCACCGTTTCGCCACGTGCCGGGCTCTTGGCCGCATCGGCCGGTGTGCGGTACTTGCCGCTGAGGAAGCCACTGGCCAGGGCGTAGTAGCCGATCACGCCGATCTGTTCGCGCTGCACCAGCGGTTCCAGCTCCTTCTCGTAGCCGGCACGGTCGTACAGGTTGTACTCCGGCTGCAGGGTTTCGTAACGCGGCAGCTTGTAGTCGGTGGACACCTTCAGCGCATCGGCCAGGCGCGTGGCGCTGTAGTTGGAGGCACCGATGGCGCGCACCTTGCCGGCTTCGATCAGGCGGCCGAACGCGGCCAGGGTCGCTTCCAGTGGCGTCGACTCATCATCCTCGTGGGCCTGGTACAGATCGATCACGTCGGTCTGCAGGCGGCGCAGCGAATCCTCGACCGCCGCATTGATGTTGTCCGGGGTCAGGCCGGGGCGTTCGGCCCATTTGGCCACCTTGGTCGCCAGCACCACCTTGTCGCGCTTTCCGCTGCGCGCGAACCATTTGCCGATCAGCGTTTCCGATTCGCCGCCGGTGTTGCCCGGCACCCAGGCCGAATACACATCGGCGGTGTCGACCAGGTTGAAGCCGGCGTCGACGAAGGCATCGAGCAGGGCGAAGCTGGCCTTCTCATCGGCGCTCCAGCCGAACACGTTGCCACCGAAGGCGAGCGGACGTACATGCAGGCCGGAACGGCCCAGTTCGCGGGTTGCCGTCATGGGCACGGACTCCTTGGGGGAAGTGCTCCAGAATAGAACGCGTAGTGTGACCGTGCTGCGGCGGCGACCACAAAACAGTGTTCCGCGATACGCACGCGGCTAACATTTTGTGAACACCTGGGGCGCCGCGGCTGCTAGTCTCGCCGCATCTTCCGCTGGAGTCGCTCCGATGATGCCTGCTTCGTCCCTGCGTGGTTGCCGCCTGCTGCTTGCTTCGGCCCTGCTTGCCGCTGTTCCCGCGTTTGCCGCACCGGCCACGGTCGCGCCGGCGAAGATCCAGGTGTCGCCGGCCATCGACGCGGCGGTGAAGGCGCCCACCCGCGATGCCAACAACGTCAAGCGCGACGGTTTCCGCCACCCGGCGCAGACGCTGTCGTTCTTCAAGGTGACGCCGGAAAAGACCGTCATCGAGATCACCCCCGGCAACGGCTGGTACTCGGAGATCCTGGCGCCGCTGCTGCACGACAAGGGCCACTACGTTGCTGCGGTGGTCGATCCGATGGCGGTGCCCGAAGGCCGCGGCCGTGACTACCAGCAGCGCAGCCGCGACAGCCTGGAAAGGAAGTACGCCGCTGCACCGGCACAGTTCGGCAAGACTGCCGTGGTGGCCTACGATCCGGCCAAGCCGGTGTTCGGCCCGGCCGGTTCAGCCGATGTGGTGCTGACCTTCCGCAACGTGCACAACTGGCGCAAGGCCGGCCAGGCGCAGGGCATGTTCCAGGGCTTCTTCAACGTGCTCAAGCCGGGCGGCGTGCTGGGCGTGGTCGAGCACCGCGCCAAGGCCGACGTGGCTGACGACGATGACACCGGCTATGTCGGCCAGCAGCAGGTGATCGCGATGGCCGAGGCCGCCGGCTTCAAGCTGGACGCGCGCAGTGAGGTCAACGCCAACCCGCGCGACACCAAGGACCACCCGAACGGCGTGTGGACGCTGCCGCCGACCAACCAGCACGACAAGGCCGATGATGCGAAGTACCAGGCGATCGGCGAAAGCGACCGCATGACCCTGCGCTTCATCAAGCCGTAAGAGGGGTGCCGGGCTGGCGCATGCTGACTCTGTAGAGCCGAGCCCATGCTCGGCTGCTGTTGCGTTCCGCCGTGCTGTGCGCGATGAGCCGAGCATGGGCTCGGCTCTACAGCCGAGTGGCGCGTGGCGCGGCATGGGACAATGCGCCACCCGCTGACTGCCGTGCCCGCAATGCTGATCGCCTTCAACAAGCCCTTCAACGTGCTCTGCCAGTTCACCGACCGCAGCGTACCGCCGCGTCCGACGCTGGCCGGGTTCGGCCTGCCGCCGCGCGTGTATGCCGCCGGTCGCCTGGACCATGACAGCGAAGGCCTGCTGCTGCTGACGGATAACGGCACGCTGGCGCACACGTTGACCGACCCGAAGCACAAGGCCGACAAGACCTACTGGGTGCAGGTGGAAGGCACGCCCAGCGATGAGCAGCTGCAACGGTTGCGCGATGGGGTGGAGCTGAATGACGGGCCGACCTTGCCGGCGAAGATCGAGCGCCTCGATCCGGCGCCGTCGCTGTGGACACGCGATCCGCCGGTGCGCTTCCGCAAGACCGTGCCCGATGCCTGGCTGGCGATCACGATCCGCGAGGGCCGCAACCGCCAGGTGCGGCGGATGACCGCGGCAGTGAACCTGCCAACGCTGCGGCTGGTGCGGGTGGCGATGGGGCCCTACCGGCTGGACGACCTGCAGCCGGGGCAGTGGCGGCAGATCGGTTGAAACAGAAAGGGCCGGATACCTCGCGGCATCCGGCCCTCTCGTAGCTGGTAGGGTCAGAGCCCTTCCTGCGGAAGGGGTCTGACCCGGGCAGCTTCACGCGTCGCTGCCGATATCGCTGTGCTCGTCCACCACGGTGTCGTTGCGGCGGTCGCGTGCGTGGATGCGCTGCGCCTGCCCATTCACCACGTGGCCATTGGCAGCCTTCTTCTTCTGCTGCTTGCGGTACAGCGCATAGCCGAGCAGGCCGACGCCGACGGCAGCCGCGGCAATGGTCACGGCCGGGTTGCGGCGGGCGAACTTGGTGGCGACCTTGCCGCCGGTCTTCACTGCGCCGAGGGCGGCGCCGGTCTTGATCCAGTCCGCGTTGCGCAGGCTGCCACCGGCGCTCTTCAGGCCATCGCCGGCGGTGTGGGCCAGCTCCAGGGCGCGCTCCAGAGCGCGGTCGGTGATTACGGTCAGCTTGCTCATGCGGGGATCCTTTGCCTCGGGTCGAAGTCCAGTGTCGCGTGTTGCCCGTAAACGGTATGTCAGTCGGGGACGCACGTGGTGTGACTTTACCGCAGCCATTCAGGATCAGGCAGGCTCCGCACCCGGTAGTGCCGGCCGCTGGCCGGCAATGCTCTCCGCCTGGTGCCAGGGGGCTGCCGGCCAGCGGCCGGCACTACCAATCAGGTTCCGCGCGGCTTGGCCCGGTGCGTGGCCGTCGCCGTCCACGGATCATCCGGCCATGGGTGGCGCGGGTAACGGCCCTTCATCTCCTTTTTCACTTCGGCGTAGGTGCTTTCCCAGAAGTTGCGCAGATCCTGGGTGACCTGCAGCGGGCGGCCGCCGGGGGAGAGCAGGTGCAGGGTCAGCGGCACGCGGCCATCGGCGATGCGCGGCGTGTCGGCCAGGCCGAACAGTTCCTGCAGCTTCACCGCCAGCACCGGCGGCAGCGGATCGCCGCTCTCGCTGTCCAGCGCATAGGTGATCGGCCGCTCCAGTCCGGACGGCACGGTGATGCGGGTCGGCGCATGACGCTCGACCAACTGCCGTTGTGACCACTCCAGTGGCGATTTCAGCGCCTCGCCGAAGCTGGATTCATCCAGCGCATCCAGTCGCGTCCTGCCGGCGAACGCGGGCTGCAGCCATTGTGCGCGCGTGGCCAGCAGGGCATCGTCGCTGCAGTCGGGCAGGCCGAGCTCGGGCATCCAGCGCCGCAGCGATTCCACCCGTGCCTGCCACTGGCGCAGGCCCTCGGTCCACGGCAGCGCCTGCAGGCCGAGCTCGGCCACCGCATCGGTCAGCGCCTGCGCGGCGTGCTGCGGATCGACCCGGCCGGCCGAGCGGCTGTCCAGCACGATCCGGTCGAAACGGGTCTCGCGCAGCGCCACCAGGGCGCGTCGCTCGCTGTCCCAGCGCACCACGTCTTCGGTGACGAAGCGCTCCGGCCATGCCTTGCGCAGCTGGCCTTCATCCACCGGTGCGGCACGCAGCAGCAGCGCATCGCGCGCCTCGAAGCGCAGTTCGCTGGCCACCAGCCACGGCTCACCGCGCAGGTCACTCAGTTCGTGCAGGCGCGCGCTGCGGCCATTGGCCAGCAGGTAGCGCAGCGGATCGCCGGGATGCTGGAAACCGATCCGGTCGGGAAAGGCGTGTGCAAGCAGATCGCCCAGTTCGTGCGCCTCGATGCTGGCCGGCGGCGTAGCCTCGCAGCGCAGGCGGCGACGCCACTGCTTGGCGGCGGCATCAATGGCGGCCAGCCCGCTGCGGTTGGCATCGCCCGGCGCGCGGCCAGTGCGGAACGCGGCCAGTGCGCGCCAGCGGGCCGCCAGCGCGTCACCGCCCTGGCGCAGCGGGTCGCGCGCTTCCAGCAGGGCGGCCAGATCGGCGGCCAGCGCCTGCGCGCGGGCATCGGGCGCTGCCAGCAGCATCGCCGCCATCCGCGGGTGCGTACCCAGCGCCAGTACACGGCGCCCGAGTGCGGTGATCGCGCCCGAGTCCGACAGTGCACCCAGGCGTTGCAGCAGCTCGCGCGCCGCACCCATCGGGCCGGCCGGTGGCGGGTCGAGGAAGCGCAGGTCGCTGCTGCCCCACGCGGCCAGTTCCAGCGCCAGTCCGGCCAGTTCCACCTGGTCGATCTCCGCGCGGCGCTGCGGCTCCAGCCGCTGCGACTGCGGCCACAGCCGCCAGGCCACGCCCTCGGCCACCCGACCGGCACGGCCCGCGCGCTGGTCGGCCGACGCCTGCGCGATGGCCACCACGTCCAGCCGGGTGAAGCCGCTGTTGGGGTCGTAGCGCGGCTCGCGCGCCTGGCCGCTGTCGATCACCACGCGCACGCCGGGCAGGGTCACCGACGACTCGGCCACGTTGGTCGCCAGCACCACGCGACGGCGGCCATCGCTGGCGGCCTGCAACACGCGCGCCTGTTGTTCCACCGGCAGTTCACCATGCAGCGCCAGCACCTCGACGTTGCCATCGAGTGACTCCTGCAGGCCGGCCTGGACGCGCGCGATCTCGCGCTGGCCGGGCAGGAACACCAGCAGGTCACCGGGGTGCTCGGCCAGCGCCTGCTGCACCGCGCGGCGCACCTGCAGTTCCAGGGCTTCATCGCGGCGCGCCGGGAAGTGGCTGATCGCCACCGGATAACTGCGGCCCTCGCTGCTCAGCCGCGGCGCATCGAGGAAGCGTGCCAGCCGCTCGCCGTCCAGCGTGGCCGACATCACCACCAGGCGCAGGTCGTCGCGCAGCTGCGCCTGCACGTCCAGCGCCAGCGCCAGGCCCAGATCCCCACTGAGATGGCGCTCGTGGAATTCATCGAACAGGATCGCGCCGACGGTTTCCAGCATCGGGTCGTCCTGCAGCATCCGGGTCAGGATGCCCTCGGTGACCACCTCGATGCGGGTGCGCGCGGATACCTTGTTCTCGAAGCGGATGCGGTAGCCGACCGTGCCGCCGACCTCCTCACCCAGCTGCCGTGCCATGAACAGCGCCGCGCTGCGCGCGGCGACCCGGCGTGGTTCCAGCAGAATGATCTTGCGGCCCTGCAGCCACGGCGCGTCGAGCAGCGCCAGCGGCACCTGGGTGGTCTTGCCGGCACCGGGCGGGGCCTCCAGCACCAGCCGTGGTTGCACGGCCAGCTGCTGCTGGATCTGCGGCAGCAGCGGGGAAATCGGGAAGAGCGGGGCGTTCATATGCAAAGGATAAGGGGCCACGGCAGGCGCAGGTACAATGCGCGGGCACTTTTCCCCCGCGATGACCATGCACCTGATCGATATCGGCGCCAACCTGACCCACGACTCCTTCGACCGCGACCGCGATGCCGTGCTGGACCGCGCGCGCCAGGCCGGCGTGGTGCAGATGGTCATCACCGGTGCCAGCCGCGAGCACTCGCCACTGGCCCTGCAGTTGGCCCAGCAGCACCCCGGCTTCCTGTACGCCACCGCCGGCGTGCACCCGCACCACGCGGTGGAATACACCGAGGAATGCGATGCCGAAATGCGCGCGCTGCATGCCCACCCGGAAGTAGTGGCGGTGGGGGAGTGCGGGCTGGACTACTTCCGCGATTTCTCGCCGCGCCCGGCCCAGCACCGCGCGTTCGAGCGCCAGCTGCAGCTGGCCGCGGACAATGGCAAGCCCCTGTTCCTGCACCAGCGCGATGCGCATGCCGATTTCATGGCACAGATGAAGAACTTCGAAGGCCGCATCGGCCCGGCGGTGGTGCATTGCTTCACCGGTGAGCGTGACGAGCTGTTCGACTACCTGGACCAGGACTGGTACATCGGCATCACCGGCTGGCTGTGCGACGAGCGCCGTGGCGCGCACCTGCGCGAACTGGTGAAGAACATCCCGGCCAACCGCCTGATGATCGAGACCGACGCACCGTACCTGCTGCCGCGCACGCTGAAGCCGATGCCGAAGGACCGCCGCAACGAACCGATGTTTCTCTCGCACATCGTGGAAGAACTGGCGCGTGACCGTGGCGAGGACGTGGCAGTTACCGCCGCGAATGCAACGGCCGCGACGCGTACGTTCTTCCGCCTGCCCGGCGCAGGTTGATGGTAGTGCCGGCCGCTGGCCGGCAACACGGTTGATTGCCGGCC
>NZ_JBMRGI010000026.1:0-64160 GCF_049384345.1 Stenotrophomonas sp. CASM110 | reverse complement strand
GGTCAGCGCAGGACCGTTGGCGCCACGGATGGCGCCATCGAGCCCCCATGGATGGGTTCACGGCGTGTCCTGCGCTGACCCATCAGCCCCTGCCTGCCAGGAAGAATCAAGGCGACGAACGCGCACGCATTTCAATCCCGCCCCTTGACCTCAACCAATGTTGAGGTGCGATAACAATCTCCCCACGGCCAGCCCCTGGCCTTCCCCACGGAGATTGCTTCGATGTCGTACTCGCTTCCCCCGCTCCCCTACGCCTACGACGCCCTTGAGCCGCACTTCGATGCGCGCACGATGGAGATCCATCACAGCAAGCACCACCAGGCCTACGTCAACAACCTCAATGCCGCCATCGAGCAGGCCGGCATCGCCGAGCTGCCGGTCGAGGCGCTGATCGCCAACCTCGGTGCCGTGCCCGAGGCGCAGCGTGGCGCGGTCCGCAACAACGGCGGTGGCCACGCCAATCACAGCCTGTTCTGGACCGTGCTCAGCGCCGACGGTGGTGCACCCGATGAGGAACTGGCCACCGCCATCGACCGTGACCTGGGCAGCTTCGATGCCTTCAAGGACGCCTTCAGCAAGGCCGCGCAGACCCGTTTCGGCAGCGGCTGGGCCTGGCTGACCAGTGACCGCGATGGCCGCCTGCAGGTCGAAAGCAGCGCCAACCAGGACAGCCCGCTGATGGGTGCAACCGTGGGCCTGTCAGGCAATACCCCGATCCTCGCGCTGGACGTCTGGGAACACGCCTACTACCTGCACTACCAGAACCGTCGCCCGGACTACATCGGTGCGTTCTTCAACATCATCAACTGGGCCGAGGTCGGCCGGCGCTACCGCCAGGCCCGGGCCTCATGAGCGGCGAGACAGTGCCGTACGCCGGGCCGTGGGCGGGGGTCTTCCCCGCACCGGCGCCGGTGCCGTCGGTCGAGATGCCGCCGCGTGCCCTGCGGCGGCTGCTCGGCCATTTCCCGACCGGCGTGGCCATCGTCTGCGCGCGCGATGCACAGGGCAAGCCGGTCGGCCTGACCATCAACTCGTTCGTACCGGTCTCGCTGCAGCCACCGCTGGTGCTGTGGAACCTGGCGTTGCACGCGCAGAGCCTGTCCACCTTCCAGCGCGCCACCCGCTTTGCAATCAGCGTGCTGGCGGCCGACCAGGAAGCGCTGGCCCGGCGCTTCGCCGATCCGCAGGTCCGCAATCGCTTCGACGGCCTGGCATTGCTGGATGACGACGAGGACGCCCCACCCCGCATCGCCGGTGCGGTCGCCCATCTCACCTGTACCCGCCACGCACAGTGGCCGGTGGGCGATCACCTGCTGCTGGCCGGCCGCATCATCGACGTGCACGAGAACGGCGGCGCGCCGCTGCTGTTCCATCGCGGCCGCTTCCAGCCCGGCCCGGCCGAACTGCTGGTGGAGGTGCGCGGATGAACATCGAAGCTCTGGAATGCATGCTCGCCGCCGGCAAGGATGGCGCGCTGCTGCGCTTCGGCCTGGGCAAGGGCTGGCTGGATGCCGGCAACCCGGTGCGCGCGGCCACCCATCTGGGCCGTTGCGTGGTGCTTGATCCGCAGTACTCGGCGGCGTGGAAGCTGCTGGGCAAGGCCTGGCTGGCCAGTGGCCAGCCGCAGGCGGCGCGCGAAGCCTGGCAGCGCGGATTGAGCGTGGCCGGCAGCAAGGGCGACCAGCAGGCACGCAGGGAAATGCAGGTGTTCCTGCGCCGCCTGGACCGCGAGCAGGCGGAGCCGGCGAAGGCGGGCTGAGTTGATCAGCCCGCGTTGGCCGATGCCGGTGCGGACATGATGTCCGACATCGGCAGGCGGCGCGGCTTGCTCGGGAATGCGTGGCGCAGGATGCGCCAGACCACCTGGCCAAACTGGCGCGGCAGCGAGCCGTTGTTGTAGTGCTGGCCGTAGCGACGGCAGATGTCCTTCACTTCCTTGGCAATGGCCGCGTAGCGGTTGGCTGGCAGATCCGGGTAGAAGTGGTGCTCGATCTGGTGGCTGAGGTTGCCCGACAGCACGTTGATCAGGAAGCCGCCGCTGATGTTGGATGAACCGCGCAGCTGGCGCAGGTACCAGTGGCCGCGCGATTCATTGCGCAGGCATTCCTTCGGGAAGGTTTCCGATTCGGCGGTGAAGTGGCCGCAGAAGATGATCACGTAGGTCCAGATGTTGCGCAGTCCGTTGGCCACCATGTTGCCCAGCATCACGGTGAGGAAGAACGGGCCGGCCAGCAGCGGGAAGAACACGTAGTCCTTCAGCACCTGGCGGGCCATTTTCCGCGCCACCGGGCGGGTCTGCAGCCACATCGCACGGCCGCTGATACGGCCCTTCAGCCAGCGGCCCAGGCGCAGGTCCTGCGCGGCCACGCCCCACTGGAACAGCAGCGCGAAGATCGGCGCGATGATCGGCTGCAGCAGGTAGAACGGCTTCCAGCGCTGCTCCGGGAAGATGCGCAGCAGGCCATAACCGATGTCATCGTCCATGCCACGCACGTTGGTATAGGTGTGGTGGCGGAAATTGTGGGTCTTGCGCCAGTTGTCGGCAGTGGCAACGATGTCCCACTCATAGGTATTGCCGTTGAGCTTGGGGTCGCCGGTCCAGTCGAACTGGCCGTGCATGACGTTGTGGCCCAGCTCCATGTTCTCCAGGATCTTCGACAGCGCCAGCAGCAGCGTGCCGGTGATCGCGGCCGGCCACAGCAGCGGCATCCAGAACAGTGGCGAGAACGCCGCCAGGAACAGCAGGCCACGGCCCCCCACGCCAAACCAGCGCACGGCGGCGGCCACGCGGCGGATGTAGCGGGTATCGGAGGCGCCGAGGCTGCCGATCACACGGTCGCGGATCGCGTCGAGTTCCTCACCGAAGGCATGCATCTCGGCAGTACTCAGGGCACGGTCGGTAGCGCGGGTCATGGCAGGCGTCCTCAGAGATCCAGGGTCAGGTCGGTGGTCGGTGCGCTCACGCAGATCCGTACCGGCTGCGCCGATTCGGACTGCAGGTCGCCGGTGCGCAGGTGGCGGGTGGCGCCACTGACGCGGTCACAACTGCAGGTGTTGCAGATGCCCATGCGGCAGCCATGCCTGGGCTTGATGCCATGGGCTTCCAGGCTTTCCAGCAACGAGCTGCCACGCGGCACGCTCAGTTGGCGGCCACTGCGCGCCAGCGTCAGCACGACCTCCCCTTCACTGCTGGCGTCACGCAGCGGTGCGGGAGGAGTGAACGCTTCCGCCTGGAAACCGGCAACCTGGTGCGCCAGGCGTTCGCGGGCGGCGGCAACGAAGCCGTCCGGGCCGCAGGCCAGCACATGGCGCTGCGCCAACGGGGTGTCATCGCCCGCCACCTGCAGGTCGTGGGCATCGATACGTGCGGCGGGCACATCCCCTTCGCGGGTGGTCAGCAGATGCACACGCAGGTTCGGCTGGCTGGCGGCCAACGCCTGCAGCTCATCACGGAACTGCAGGTGGGCGGCGCTGCGTTCCCAGTAGAACAGGTCCACCGGCGCTGCCAGCGGGCGCTGGCAGGCGTCGCGCAACAGGCTGCGCATCGGCGTGATGCCACTGCCGGCAGCCAGCAGCAACACCGGCGCCGCAGCCGGCATGTGGAACTCGCCGAAGGCGGCATCGAGGCGGAACAGTTCGCCCGGCTGCGCGTGGTTGACCAGGTGCTGGCTGACGAGGCCGCCGTCGATCGCCTTGACGGTGATCGCCAGCTCGCGCCGTCCCAGT
The DNA here is from genome assembly GCF_049384345.1 of Stenotrophomonas sp. CASM110. Taxonomy (NCBI): domain Bacteria; kingdom Pseudomonadati; phylum Pseudomonadota; class Gammaproteobacteria; order Lysobacterales; family Lysobacteraceae; genus Stenotrophomonas; species Stenotrophomonas sp. CASM110. The sequence goes on along the minus strand of NZ_JBMRGI010000026.1, from coordinate 60,434 downwards.
GCGGTGGGGCTGTAGCTGCGCTGCCACAGGCGCCCTTCAATCTCCACGCCCAGGGTGACGTGCTGGCCGGCGCGCATGCCGGCCCAGTGCCGGTTGGTGCGCAGGACCAGGGTCGCCGCGCCCTCGCCGGCCGGCTCTCGCCGGACCAGGCGGGCCACCGGCTCGCGCAGGGTCCACAGGGGATTGAGCTGGCCCGCCCAGAAATCGAACAGCGACGGCGAGACCCAGCGGTACGGAGAGAACAGGGACGGACGGACGACAGCGCTCATGGGCGAACTATACGGGCGCACATACACCTGTGTATACATGTGTATATTGAACCGGATTGGGTATGATTCAGCCTCGCCCCACCGGAACCCCCATGGCCGCCGCCACCGCCTTGTCGACGCCTGAAGATGCCAACAGCCCGGCCCGCCGTACGGTGAGCCGCGAGGACCTGCTGGCCGCCGCCCTGAAACTGATCGGGCCGCACCGCAGCCTGTCCACGCTCAGCCTGCGCGAAGTGGCACGTGAGGCCGGCATCGCGCCGAACAGCTTCTACCGGCAGTTCCGCGACATGGACGAACTGGCCGTGGCGCTGATCGACGCCGCCGGCCGTTCGCTGCGGACCATCATCGGCGAGGCCCGCCAGCGCGCCACCTCCACCGCCACCAGCGTGGTGCGGGTTTCGGTGGAGACCTTCATGGAACAGCTGCGCGCCGACGACAAGCTGCTGCACGTACTGCTGCGCGAAGGCGCGGTGGGTTCGGACGACTTCAAGCACGCGGTCGAACGTGAGCTGCACTATTTCGAGGAAGAGCTGCAGCACGACCTGGTGCGTCTGGCCGCGCTGGACGGCGCCGTGCTGCATGCCCCGGAACTGGTGGCCAAGGCCATCACCCGGCTGGTGTTCGCGATGGGTGCCACCGCCATGGACCTGCCGCCGGAGAAGGACCCGGAGCTGATCGAAGAGATCTCCACGATGATCCGCATGATCATCGTCGGCGCCCGCACGCCCGCCGCGTTCCGCCGCGGCTGACGATCGCCCCCGGGGTCGGATCCCTTTCCAGGGGAAAGGGCTCTGACCCCAACCACACAGCAACACCAACCTCCGTGCATGACCACAGGCAGGGTTGCGGCCGCCAAATGTAATGTTATAACACAGCCATGATCTGGCTCGATCGGCGTTCCGCTCGGAATGACTGCGGCTTCCTTATATAGCACTTGCTATATTGATAAGCCACTGCTTTCATATGCGTCAGCCAGGTCGCCCTCGCCGCCTTTCTTTCCCCCAAGGACGACGCCCTCATGCCCGTTGCCACGCCCCTCTTCGATCGGCTGCCCCTGGCCGCCGCCATTGCCCTGACCCTGCCGCTGGCTGCACTGGCCGCCACTCCGAAACCGACCGAACTGGACCGTGTGCAGGTCAAGGTGAGCACCGCCACGCGCAGCGAACGCCTGCTGTCGGACGTGCCGATCCGCACCGAGGTGCTGCGCAAGGAAGACATCGCGCTGCGCGCGGCCACCGACTTCTCGCGCGCCGCCGAGCTGATCAACGGCCTGCGCGTGGAGAGCAACTGCCAGAACTGCAACACCAGCGAAGTGCAGCTGCTGGGCCTGCCCGGTGCCTACAACCAGCTGTTGTTCGATGGCATCCCGCTGCTGTCCACGCTGGGCAGCGTGTACGGCCTGGAACAGATTCCTGCCGGATTCGTCGACCGCATCGAAGTGGTCAAGGGCGGTGGTTCGGCGCTGTATGGGCCGGGTGCGGTTGCCGGTGTGATCAACCTGATTCCGCCGCTGCCGGCACGCAGTGGTGGCCATGTGCAGGCCGGCGTGGATGTCCTGAAAGGTACGCCGCAGAAGAACGCCGACCTGCGGCTGGACCTGGTGGCCAGGGACGCAGACGCCGGCCTGTCCGTGATTGCCCAGCGCAACTGGAACAACGGCATCGACTACAACGGTGACGGCTACACCGAGATCACCCGCAAGAACCTCAAGGTCGGCGGGCTGCAGGCCTGGTACGCGCCCACGCCGGGCACGCGGCTGCGCCTGGACCTGCAGGTGACCGATGAAACCCGCCGCGGCGGCAACCGCCTGGACCAGCCCGGATACCTGGCCAACATCGCCGAATCGCTGGATACGAAATACCGGCGCGGCAGTGTGTCGTGGGACCAGGAGATCACTGCCGACGTCGATTTCCGCCTGGCCTACGCCTTCGCCGACATCGACCGCGACAGCTTCTACGGCGGTCTCGGCGACGTAGTCACCGATCCGTCCGCACCCGGCTATGACCCGTCGCAGCTGGACCGCAACGTGGCCGGCAGCGCGGCCTCGCGTTCGTGGCGCCAGTACGGCCGCACCCACAACCCGCTGCACTACATCGACAGCCAGTTGAACTGGCGGCTGGGCGCGCATGCGCTGGCCTTCGGCGTGCAGTACAAGCACGAGGCGCTGCGCGACGACAACCGCACCGGTGACGGGCAGCGTCTTGCGGTGCTGGAGGATGCGACCTTCCACAACCTGGGCGCATTCATCCAGGACGAATGGAGCCTGCACGACAACGTCGACCTGGTGCTGGGTGCACGCGTGGACAAGAGCTCGGAACTGGACAACGCGGTGTTCTCGCCGCGCATCGCGCTGGCCTGGCAGGCTACACCGAACCTGAAATGGCGGGCGGGCATTGCCACCGGCTTCCGTGCTCCGGAGATCTTCGTTGAGGATGTGCATGTCGATACGCTCGGCGGCGAGCAGGTGCGCGTGCGCAATACCGATGGCCTGAAGGAGGAGCGCGCGTTGACCACCCTGTTCGGCTTCGACTGGCGCTCGGACCCGGCCAATCCGGTGTGGAGCTGGGATGCTACCGCCTCCTATGCACGCATCCGCGATACCTTCGCGCTGGGCGAGATCCAGCGCAGCGATGACGGCCAGCTGAGCCAGCTGCGTTACAACGCCTCCGGCTCGGACGTGCTGGGTGCGGAAACCAACCTCGGCTGGCAGCCGTCGCCGCAGTGGCGCCTGACCGCCGGCGCCTCGTGGTACCGCTCGCGCTTCCGCGAGCCGCAGCGCATCTTCGACGACAGCGGCGACGGTGGCGACACCGTGATCGAAAGCCGCGACTACCTGAAGACTCCGCGCTGGACCGGCCTGGCCCAGCTCAGCTGGATGCCGGCCGAACCGTGGGAGACCTTCGTCGCGCTGCGCCATACCGGGCCGATGTCGGTGCTGAACAACCGGTTGGGCGAACTGCACCGCACGCGTTCGTTCCTGGTCACCGATCTCGGGGCGCGTTGGCACCGTCACCTGGGCGCACAGGCGCAGCAGGAAGTGTCGGTGGCCGCGGGCGTCAAGAACGTGTTCGATCAGCGCCAGAAGGATCTGGAAGTGGGCGCACTGCGTGACAGCGACTATGTCTACGGGCCGCGCTTCGCGCGCTCGTGGTATGTCAACCTGCGCTATGCGTTCTGAAGCGCTGCGAGCGTTGGTGCTGGCTTGTGCCGTGCTGCCGGCCGCACCGACGGTGGCTGCGGACCTGCACGCGCAGGTCTCGGCCTCGTTGATGCGGCCGGAGCAGCGCTCGCTGCGGCCGATGCAGTGGTCGCCGCCGCCGAAGCTGGTCGCGCTGTACTTCGGTGCCGACTGGTGCGCACCGTGCCATGCGTTCGTCCCCACGCTGCGCAGCGTGCGCGACGCATTGCGCGAAGCCGGCGCCGATACCGAAGTGGTGTACGTCAGCCTGGATGAGAGCGAGAGCGCGCTGCGCCGCTACATGCACGCGCAGGACATGCCGTGGCCGGTGCTGGACCCGCGCCGCGCCGCGCGCATGCCGGCGCTGCAGGCATTGGCCGGGCTGGCACCGCCGAACCTGGTACTGATCGATGCCGACGGCACGGTGCTGGCCAACGGCTGGCAAGGCCGGCGCTATGAAGGCCTGCAGCCGGTGTTGAAGGAATGGATGAAACGGGCGTGTGCGCAGCAGCAGGCGCGCTGCCCGCCCGATCTGTAGAGTCGAGCCACGCTCGACGCATTCGATCACCGTGCGAACGGCAGCCGAGCATGGCTCGGCTCTACAAAAACCGGGATCGCGCGAACGGCCGGAGGCCATGGCCCGGCGCTACCGTTACGGCGCCTCGCCCTCGGCCTTGCGCACGAAGGCTTCGAACAAGGCCAGCGTCTGCTCGCTCACATGGTGCTCGATGCCCTCGGCATCGCGCCGCGCGGTATCCGCGTCCACGCCCAGCGCCAGCAGGAAACGCTCCACGGTCTGGTGGCGCTGGCGGCTGGCGTGGGCCAGCGCTTCGCCTTCCGGGGTCAGGAACACGCCACGGTACGGCCGCTGTACCACCCAGCCATCACGGGCCAGGCGCCGCAGCATCTTCGCCACGGTGGGCTGGGCCACGCCCAGTCGGGTGGCAATGTCGACCTGGCGGGCCTCGCCGCCGTCGGCCAGCAGGTCCGAAATCAGCTCGACATAGTCCTCCACCAGTTCCATCCGGTGCGCCTCGCGCACTTGCCGGAAGCTCTCGACCTGGCGCTCGGCCTCGATCAAGGGGGTGCTTTTCAGCGATGTCGAATCGTCGGTCTTGCCCACGCCTGCGCCTGTCCTTCCGGTGCAATCCGGTCTTGAACCTGAATTCTGGACCAGTCACACGACAAAGACGATTGTTTCACATTGCTAATGACTATAGCAGGAGCTATATTCGGACCCATGAATACCCTGGCGCCCAGCGACCCTTCGGCCTCCACTCCGGCCAGCCTGGGTGCGCTCAACGCCTCGGTCGCGGTGCCCGACAAGGGCCATTGGTGGTTCCGCCTGCTGGCCTTCCTCGGCCCGGGCTACATGATCTCGGTCGGCTACATGGACCCTGGCAACTGGGCCACTGACCTCGCCGGCGGTTCGCGCTTCGGCTACCTGCTGCTGTCGGTCATCCTCGTCTCCAACCTGATGGCGGTGATCCTGCAGGCGCTGTCGGCGCGGCTCGGCATCGCCACCGGCATGGACCTGGCGCAGGCCTGCCGCGCGCGTTACCCCAAGCCGGTGAACCTGGCGTTGTGGGCGCTGTGCGAGGCGGCGATCATCGCCTGCGACCTGGCCGAGGTGATCGGCACCGCCATCGCACTGAAACTGCTGTTCGATCTGCCACTGCTGTGGGGTGCGGTGATCACCGCGCTGGACACGCTGCTGGTGCTGCTGCTGATGAACCGCGGCTTCCGTGCGCTGGAAGCGTTCGTGATCGCGCTGCTGATGGTGATCTTCGCCTGCTTCGTGGTGCAGATCGCGATGGCGGCGCCGCCGGTGATGGCGGTGCTGGGCGGCTTCATTCCGCGCGCGCAGGTGGTGACCGATCCGCACGCGCTGTACATCGCGATCGGCATCATTGGTGCCACCGTGATGCCGCACAACCTGTACCTGCATTCGTCCATCGTGCAGACCCGCGCCTACCCACGTACCGATGAAGGCCGCCGCAGTGCGCTGCGCTGGGCGGTGACCGACAGCACCCTCGCGCTGACCCTGGCGCTGTTCATCAACGCCAGCATCCTGATCCTGGCGGCGGCGGTGTTCCATGCCAATGGCCGATTTGATGTGGAAGACATCGAGCAGGCGCACCAGCTGTTGGCACCGATGCTGGGTGTGGGCGCGGCGGCGACGTTGTTCGCGGTGGCCCTGCTGGCCTCGGGCCTGAATTCGACGGTGACCGCCACGCTGGCCGGCCAGATCGTGATGGAAGGCTTCCTGCACCTGCGAATGCCGCCGTGGCTGCGTCGGCTGATCACGCGTGCGCTGGCCATCATCCCGGTGGTGGTGGTGATCCTGCTGTTCGGCGACCAGGGCGCGGTGAAGCTGCTGGTGCTGAGCCAAGTGGTGCTGTCGATGCAGTTGCCGTTCGCGATCATCCCGCTGGTACGGATCGTGACCGACAAGGTGACGATGGGCGCGCTGGTCGCACCGCGCTGGCTGGGCGCGATCGCCTGGGTGATCGCGCTGGTGATCGTGGTGTTGAACGTGAAGCTGCTGGTGGACACCCTCAACGGCGCATAGCGCGAAGTACCAGGGACGCCTGTGTAGAGTCGAGCCATGCTCGACTCATCGCACACCGCACGAACAGCAGCCGAGCATGGCTCGGCTCTACAAATGCAACGCAATCGCGGCCTCGATCTGCTGCGGCGACTGGAACCCTGCCAGGCGGGTACGTTCGTCCCCGTCACGGAACAGCGAGAGCGTCGGCGTCTGCCGCAGCCCCAGTTCCCTGAAGAACGCCTCGCCCAGCACCTCCAGCTGCACGCGCAGCAGCGTGGTGCCCTGCCCCGCGACGCTGTTGGCCACCCGGTGCAGCGACATCTCCAGCATCCGGCACCCCGGGCACTGGTCCTTGTGGAAGTCCACCAGTACGCGCGGGTGTTCGGCCAGCAGCTGCTGGAACTGCTCAGGCGTGGTGGCGTCGATGATCTGCATCGCTGTTGCTCCAGTATTGGGCCAGGACCGCATCGGTCCAAGCCTCGATGGCCGCGGCATGGCGCTCGCCATGCGGCATCTGTTCGATCTCCAGCGGCGGATAGTCGCTGTGGAAGTAGCGGATCAGCCGGTGCACAGCACCGCAGTAGTACTCCTGCCCCCACTGTGTCTCGCCGGTACCGAACACCGCCAGCTGCCGCGGCCGCTCGCCGCGCTCGGCGATGCCAGCCACCCATGCCTTCATCTCCGAAGGCGTGCGGCCGGCGTTGTCGGTCCAGCAGCCCAGCAGCACCAGGTCGGCCTCGTCGGCCGCCAGGGACGGCGCCTGCTGCAGGTCGTCGGCCTCCTGCCAGTGCACGGCATGGCCTGCAGCGCGGCAACGCTCGGCAATCTGCCGGCCAAGCTCGCGGGTGTTGCCGCTCAGTGAGGCCACCACCAGCAGGATGCTCAGCGCCGTGCCGGACTCAGAGGTCGTCGAAGCCGTTGTCGACGTTGGTCTTCTTGTAACTTGCATTGCGCATCTCGAAGAAGTCGGTCTTGGTCTCGGTGAAGTTGTCAGCGTAGGCCTTGATCCACGGCATCACGTTGTCGGTGGTGTCGCTGTACAGGCGCTCGATGCCGAGCATGCCGGCCATCTTGTTGGCGCGGTACTTCACGTAGCGCGTCATTTCCTCCACATCGATGCCATCGATGCCGTCCAGTACTTCCGATGACCACTGGGTTTCCAGTTCGATGGCGTGCTCGAACGCCTGGTGCACATAGGCGGTCAGCTCGTTGGTCTGCAGCTCCGGGTTCTCGCCGATGATGGCGCGGATCAGCTCGCTGATGAACTTGGTATGGGCCAGTTCGTCGCGGTTGATGAAACTGATGATCTTGCCGGTGCCGGTCATGCGGTTCTGCCGCACCATGTTGTAGAAGTACGCAAATCCGGAATAGAAGTTGATGCCCTCCAGGATCGAGGACTGGATCAACGACTTCAACAGGGTCTCGGCGGTCTTCTCGCGCATGAAGTCGTCATACGCGCCCATGATCGGCGCGTTGCGCTTGATGATGGTCGGATGGGTGCGCGCCAGTTCAAATACGCGGTTCTGGTTCGGCAGGTCGGTGATCGAGGCCAGCACATAGCTGTAACTCTCGTTGTGGATCACTTCCTGCTGGCCGATGATCGCGGCATTGGCATGCGCGGCCGGGTCGGTGATGTACTCGGCCACGTTGTAGATGAAGCGCGTCTGCGGTGAGTCGAGCGTGGCCAGCAGGCCGATGATCGAGTCGTAGGCGTTCTTTTCGCGCCCGGACAGCTCGCCGTACTGGCGCGCATCGGCCTTCATGTCGACTTCGTCGGGGATCCAGAAGTTGGTCGACAGCTCCTTGTAGGCCCGATAGAACGACGGGTACGGGATGTCATTCCAGTTCAGGATCCCGCTGGTGCGGCCGTTGATGATGCCGGTGCTGCGGTTGGGATGGCGCGGTTCGAGGATCTTGATGCGGTCGAGGGGTGTTGCCATGGTCGTCTACCTTCGTATTACGTGCGTTGCAGATGTAGAGCCGAGCCCATGCTCGGCTGCTCTTCGCGTCGGAGCCGAGCGTGGGCTCGGCGCTACAGGGGCCGCAGCGGTCAGCTGGCGCACCACTCGCATTCGCTGATGTCGATGTCGTTGGAGCGCACGTAGTACGTGGTCTTCAGGCCTTCACGCCAGGCGCTCAGGTGCAGCTCCAGCAGGGTGCTGGCGCGGATCGTGCTGGGCACGTACAGGTTGAAGCTGATCGACTGATCAACATGGCGCTGGCGACGCGCGTTCTGGCGCACGCTGGCGAGCTGGTCGACCTTGTACGCCCCCTTCTCGTAGTACGGCCAGGTTTCCAGCGACAACCCCGGCGCTGCCACCGGCCGCCGGAAGTCCTTTTTTTCCTCGTAGTAGAACGCGCTGTAGATCGGGTCGATCGATGCGGTGGAACCGGCAATCTGCGCGGTGCTCATGTTCGGCGCCACCGCCAGCAGCCAGCCGTTGCGCAGGCCGTGCGTGGCGACCTCGCGCGCCAGGCTGTCCCATGCGGCGCCAGTGTAGTCGCGATCACGGAAGTAACGCCCGTTGTGCCAATCGCTGCCGGTGAACATCGGATAGCTGCCCTTTTCCTTCGCCAGTTGCGCGCTGGCCTGGATGGTCAGGAAATTGATGCGCTCATACAGGCGGTCGGCCAGTTGTTCGGCATCCGGTGAATCCCACTGGATCGCCTGCTGCGCCAGGAGGTGGTGCCAACCGAACGTGCCCAGTCCGATGGCGCGGTACTTGCGGTTGGTGATCGTGGCCTGCGGCACCGGCAGTGCGTTGAGGTCGATCACGTTGTCCAGCATGCGCACCTGGATCGGGATCAGGCGCTCCAGCACATCGGTGGCCAGCAGGTCATCCGGCGCATGGATCGCGCGGCCGAGGTTGATCGAAGACAGGTTGCAGACCACGAAGTCGCCGGCGCGGCGTGTGGTGACGATCTGGTCGCCGCTGACGATCTCCTGGATCATCCGCGTCGGGCTCATGTTCTGCAGGATCTCGGTGCACAGGTTGCTGGAATAGATCATGCCGGCGTGCTTGTTCGGGTTACGGCGGTTGACCTCGTCGCGGTAGAACAGGAACGGGTTGCCGGTCTCCAGCTGGCTGAGCATGATGCGCTTGAACAGATCGATCGCCTTCACCGTGCGCCGGCTGATGCGCTCGTCGGCCACCAGTTCGGCGTAGCGGTCGCGGAAGCTGCCCGCGCCGCGCTTCTCGTCGTAGAAGTCCTGCAGGTACCAGCCCTTGGCCTGCTTCACCTCGTGCGGGTCGAACAGGTACCAGTCGGCACGGCGTTCGACTGCTTCCATGAACAGGTCCGGCACGCACACCGAGGTGAACACATCATGCGCGCGCAGGCGCTGGTCGCCGTTGTTGAGGCGCAGGTCCATGAAGGCTTCGATGTCGCGGTGCCAGATGTCCAGGTACACCGCCACCGCGCCCTTGCGCTGGCCAAGCTGGTCGACCGACACTGCGGTGTTGTTGAGCTGCTTGATCCACGGCACCACGCCGCCGGAGGAATTGGGCACGCCCCGTATCGGCGCGCCGCTGCTGCGCACATAGCCCAGATAGGCACCCACGCCGCCGCCGTGCTTGGACACGCGGGCGATGTCGGTATTGGAGTCATAGATGCCCTGCAGGCTGTCGTCCACCGTGTCGATGAAGCAGCTGGACAGTTGCCCCCCGACCTTGCCGGCGTTGGCCAGGGTCGGCGTGGCCACCGTCATGTACAGGTTGGACAGCGCCCAGTACGCCTCGCCGACCAGCTGCATGCGCCGCTCGCGCGGCTTTTCTTCCTGCATGAGGTACAGCGCGATGGTCAGCCAACGCTCCTGCGGCAGCTCATAGACCTCGCGGCTGCGGTCGCTGGCCAGATAGCGCGTGGCCAGCAGGTACAGGCCGTTGTAGGCGAACAGGCGGTCGCGTTCCGGATCGATCATCCCGCCGGCCTGCTGCAGTTCTTCCTTCGAGTAGCAGCGCAGGATGTCGTTGCTGTAGATGCCGCGGTCAGCCAGGCTTTCCTGCAGGCCCACGTAGGAGCCGTACTTCAGGCCGACATCGTAGAAGCGGTTGCGGCTGGCACGCTTGTACAGGCGGCGCAGGTAGATGCGCGCGGCAAACTGCTCCCACTCCGGCGCGACCAGGTCCACGCGCGATTCGGCCTCGCGGATCAGCAGATCGACCAGGTCATCGGCACTGATGCTGGGCTTGCGCTCGACCATTGCCTGCACCACGCGGCGGTAGTCGCTCACATCCAGCTGCGGGAACTCGGCGTGCACCGCATCGATGCTGCGCTGCAGTCGCCCGGCGTCGAATGGCAGGCGGCGGTTGCCGGCCTCCTTGGTGATCCAGGTCGGCACGCGCTCGCCACCGGCGCGCAAGGCGTCGCCAGAGCCGGCCAGATCGGCCACGCGGAAGGTACTGTCGGTCATGGTGGTGAAACTCCAGGCTCGCACGCGCGTTGGCGGTCGATGCCATGGCGGCCCTGCACGCGATACCGGCGCACGGGGCGGTCGGGGTGGGATGCCAAAGCGCGGGAACACCAGATCGTCGGCAACAGCCTGCGCCTGCGGCCGGTATCCGGGCCGTGGGGGCGATCTGGGTCCGCACGATGGCGGCCGCGTCGACACGGCAAGCCTTCAGGGGCGGGCCGCGGGACGTTTGCTGCATGTCCGGCGGCGGCGGCTGACCGGGAGTGACGACCACAACATAGTGGGGATAATCAGAACCGTCAACACAAGATGCGGCAATCACGACATGCCGCGACGATCAGTCGCAGGATGCCGTGTTGCACCTGCGGCGCCTTGTCGACAGCGCCTGCGTCCCCAGTTCGGTACAACATCAACTTTCCGCGGAACACCGCCCATGCGCGCTGCCCAGTACCCTTCCTTCGGCAACCCGGCCGACGTCCTCGCCATTGCCGATGCCACCCTCCCCGAGCCCGGCCCCGGCGAGGTGCGCATCCGCACCGTGCTGGCCTCGATCCACAATCACGACCTGCTGACCGTGCGCGGCCTCTACGGCTACAAGCCGACACTGCCGGCGATCGGTGGCAGTGAAGCATTGGGCGTGGTCGATGCACTCGGCGAAGGCGTCGACGGCCTGCAGATCGGCCAGCGGGTGGCCGCCGCCTCGGTGCATGGCACCTGGGCCGAAGCGTTCATTGCACCGGCACGCATGGTGATTCCGATGCCCGAGGCGATCCCCGACGAAATGGCCGCGCAGCTGATCGCCATGCCGCTGAGCGCGCTGATGCTGCTGGAATTCCTGCACGTCGAAGCAGGCCAGTGGATCGTGCAGAACACCGCCAATGGCGCGGTGGGCAAGTCGCTGGCGATGCTGGCGCGGGCGCGTGGCGTGCATGTGGCCAACCTGGTGCGCAATGCCGATGCCGTCGCGCAGTTGCAGGCGCTGGGTATCGATCATGTGTTCGACACCTCGGTGGAGGGTTGGAAGGATCGCGTGCGTGAAGCGACTGGCGAAGCACAGGCCGCGGCCGCGGTGGATTCCATCGGCGGCGACGCCAGCGGTGACCTGGTCGACCTGCTCGGCCACCACGGCACCCTGGTGTCGTTCGGGGTGATGAGCGGCGAGCCGATGCGCATTCCCGCCGGTGGCCTGATCTACAAGGAGGCCACGGTGAAGGGCTTCTGGGGCAGCAAAGTCAGCCAGGCGATGGCGGTGGAGGACAAGCGCCGGCTGGTCGGCGAGCTGCTGAAGCGTGCGGCCAGCGGCGAACTGACCCTGCCGGTGGAGAAGATCTTCGCACTGGACGACATCGCCCAGGCGGCGAAGGCGGGCGCCGGTTCTGGCCGCAATGGCAAGGTGCTGCTGCGGCCTTGAGGGTAGGACAACCGGGGTCAGATCCCTTTCCGCTGGAAAGGGATCTGACCCCCGGGAGGAGTGCGGACCAACGGTCCGCACCCACCGAGTCAGTTCGTTAAGAACCTGTGATGTATAACTGAATGCGCTTTCGTCATTGGAAGGCGTACTTGCCTGCATGCGGTACTGACGGCTCCTCCCCCGTTCGGCGTTGTCGCTTCCATGTACCGCACCACCCTGAACCTGCTTGCCGGCGCGATCGCGCTGGGCCTCACCGCCGGCGCTGCCGGCGCCGCTGAAACCGCCGATGCCGGCAAGGACAGCACCACCCTGGGCACCGTGCTGGTGACCGGCTCCAACATCAAGCGCAGCGACACCGCCGGGCCGAACCCGGTGCAGATCGTCAGCCGCGAACAGATCGAGCAGACCGGTCGCTCCACCCTCACCGACGTGCTGCGCAACCTGTCGGCCAATGCCGGCAACAGTTTCGACGAGCAGTACACCGGCAGCTTCGCCGCCGGTTCTGCATCGATCGGCCTGCGCGGCCTGTCGCCGAAGAACACGCTGGTGCTGGTCAACGGCTATCGCGTGTCCAACTTCGGCTTTGCGCTCAACACGCAGGACACCTTCGTTGACCTCAACGCGCTGCCGATCAGCGCAGTGGAACGCATCGAAGTGCTGAAGGATGGCGCCTCGGCGGTGTACGGTTCCGATGCCATCGCCGGCGTCATCAACATCATCCTGCGAAAGAACTTCCAGGGCGTGGAAGTCGGCGGCGGCTTCGGTACCGCCACCCAGGGCGGCCTCGATGAGCACAAGGCCAACCTGCTGGCCGGCTTCGGTGATCTCGAACAGCAGGGCTGGAACGTGCTGTTCGGGTTGGACCTGCTCAAGCGTGATCGCCTCGACGCCGACCAGCGTGCCTACACCCGCAGCGGCGATTTCCGCGACAAGCCCGGTGGCCGCCTGGCCGGCTGGTCCACCGCCGGTGGCAACTGGCTGTCCAACCCGCGCGCACCGCAACCGTTCGCCAACTGCCCGGATGGCAGCCAGCTGCGACCGTACAGCGATTTCGGCAGCACCCTGCCCGGCCAGGCCTGCGCCTTCAACGCCCAGCCGTTCAAGACCCTGCAGCCCGGCGCCGAGCGCCTGCAGGCGTCGTTGAGCGCGACCTACCGCTTCAACGACAGCGTCGAAGCCTTCGCCGACGTACTGTACAGCCACAACAAGGCCGACCAGATCTTCAGCGCGCCGCTCACCGTCGGCCCGGGCCTGCGTGCCTACAACCCGGCCACCGGCACCCTGATCGACGTGCCGGCGGTGCTGCCGGTGGGCCACCCGAACAACCCGGGCAGCGCGCCGCTGCCGTTCGAGTACACCTTCTTCGATCTCGGCCCGCGCCTGAAGGACAACACGCAGGTGTTCTACCGTGCGCTGGCCGGCGTGCGCGGCAGCGGCGAGCGATGGGACTGGGAAGTGGCGGCGCTGACCTCGCAGAGCGCGCAGCGCGAATACGTCGACAACTTCGGCAACCGCTACGCGTTCGAGCAGATCCTGCGCGATGGCAGCTACAACTTCCTCAATCCGTCCAGCACGCCGGGCGCGTTGGATGCACTGCGCCTGCAGACCAAGCGGCCAGGCTGGTACAAGCTGCACGCGTTGAACGTCAAGGCCTCGACCTCGCTGTGGGACCTCCCGGCCGGTGCGGTCGGCTTCGCCTGGGGTGCCGAGTTCCGCAAGGAGTCACTGGATGCGCGCACCAGTGCACAGGTGCTGTCGGGCACCGAACTGCGCCCGGCCATCAACGTGGTCAACGGCGAGCGCCAGGTCAGCGCCGCCTACGCCGAATTGAGCGTGCCGCTGCACCGCACGCTTGAGCTGCAGGTGGCTGGTCGCGGCGACCACTACGATGATTTCGGCAAGGCGTTCTCGCCGAAGCTGGCGCTGCGCTGGCAGCCGTTGGACAGCCTGCTGCTGCGCGGTTCGTTCTCGCGCGGCTTCCGCGCCCCCTCGCTGCCGGAAATCGCGCCAGGCCAGACCGTCAGCTACGGCTCGGTGATCGATCCGCTGGATCCGCTGCAGCCCGGTGGCAGCCGTGGCGTGACCAACATCCGCACCGGCAACCCGGACCTGAAGGCCGAACGCTCGCGCAACTTCAACGTGGGCGCGGTGTGGTCGCCGGATGGCGATACCAGCATCGGCCTGGACTGGTACCGCATCGAGCAGGACAACCTGGTCAAGCCGGACAGCGCGCAGTTCATCGTCGACAACTCGACGCTGTTCCCCGGCCGTGTACAGCGTGATGCGCAGGGGCGCATCCAGTTCATCACCAACCAGTACGCCAACCAGGGCGAACTGACCACCTCCGGGCTGGACCTGGACGCCAACCACACCTTCCGCACCGAGGGCTGGGGCAACTTCACCGTGGCCGGCAGCTGGACCCACCTGCTGAGCTTCAAGCAACCGCTGGTAGCCGGTCAGGCGCCGTATGAGGGGGCTGGCAACAATCGCCACGGCGCGTTGCCGCGTACGCGCGGCACCACCTCGCTGAACTGGGCGGTGGGCGACTGGAGCAGCACGCTGAGCCTGCAGTACGTGAGCGGCTACGACCAGCGCGTGGCGACGGCCACCAGCAATCCGGGCCTGCGCGACCGCGTCAAGCCGTATCACCAGCTGGACCTGTACGTGGCGTACGAAGGCATTCCCAACACCACGCTGTCGCTGTCGGTGCTGAACCTGACCGACAAGGACCCGCCGTTCGACCCGGCCGGCGGCTCCAACGGTTTCGACATCAGCCAGTACAACCTGCGCGGGCAGTTCGTTTCGCTGGGCGCGCGCTACCGGTTCTGATGCGCCACCTGTAGAGCCGAGCCCGTGCTCGGCTGCTCTTCGGCAACAGGAAGCCGAGCATGGGCTCGGCTCTGCTGGGGTGTGCGGACCAACGGTCCGCACCCACCGCATCACCGGCTCAGGTGCAGGAACTGCAGGTGCCGTTCGTACTGGCTGATGATGTCGTTGATGATCTGCTTGCGGCTGTAGCCGACCAGGTCGTAGTCCTGGCTGCCTTCGAACAGATGCACTTCCGCGCGGTAGTAGCGCTGGTTGCGCAGCTGCTGCGCGGCGAACGACGGGGTCAGGTAGCCACTCAGGATCACCCGGTACAGGAAATCCTGCTGCTCGCCATGGTTCACCGTCAGCTCCATGTCGCCGGGCTCGAAGCGCGTGGCCACGTCCCAGCCCTGCCCGCGCAGCTGTTCGGCCACCGCTTCCATCGCCGGCTTCACCGTGTCATCCATGAAGCGGTAGACCTGGTCGCGCACCGGGAAGTGCATGGCCTGGCTCAGGCGCTGGCGCCAGCCCTGATGGTGGCGATCGTCACCGATCAGCGGCGAGGGCCGGTACTGCAGCGCGCGCTTGCGGTGCGATTCGTCACTGAAGGCGCGGGTCAGGCCCCACATCATCAGCAGCAGCACCGCCGAGAACGGCAGCGAGGCCAATACCACCGCCGATTTCAGTGCATCGATGCTGCCGGCCAGCAGCAGCCCGGCGGTCAGCACCGCGATCACCGTGCCCCAGAACACGCGCAGCCAGCGCGGACCATCATCCTCCGGCGCGCCGCCGTGCGAGGACAGCGTGGACAACACCACCGCCCCCGAATCAGCCGACGTCACGAAGAAGATGAAGCTGACCAGCACGGTCACCGCGATCACCGTGCGGCTCCACGGGTAGCCATCCAGCAGTGCATACAGCACGGTCGGTGGGTCATCCACCGCCAGCTGCGCCAGCTGCTGCTGGCCGTGGTGCAGCACCTGGTCCAGCGCGCTGTTGCCGAAGATCGACAGCCAGGCCAGGGTGAAGCCCAGCGGGATCAGCAGCACGCCGAACACGAATTCGCGGATGGTGCGGCCACGCGAGATGCGCGCGATGAACAGGCCGACGAACGGCGCCCAGCCGATCCACCAGGCCCAGTAGAACACCGTCCAGCCGCCCAGCCATTCCGGCCGGCCGCCATAGGCGTACACATCGAAACTCTTGCCGACCACGCTGCCCAGGTAGTCGCCCAGGTTCTGCATCAGCGTACTCAGCAGGTACTGGGTGGGGCCGGCGCACAGCATGAACAGCACCAGCGCGATCGCCAGCAGCATGTTGATGTTGGCCATCCAGCGCACGCCCTTCTCCACGCCTGAAACCGCGACGGCCACCGCCGCGCCCATCATGCTGACCACCAGGATGATCTGCACCAGGTTGGAGTGCGGGATGTTGAACAGGTGCGACAGGCCCGCGTTGAGGTGCAGCACGCCGAAGCCCATGTCGGCGCCGATGCCGAATACGGTGGCGACAATGCCCAGCGCGTCCACGGTGTAGCCGATCGGCCCGTTGATGCGCTTGCCGATCAGCGGATACAGCGCCGAGCGCAGCGCCAGCGGCAGATTGTGGCGATAGGCGAAGTAGGCCATCGCCATCGCTGCGAGTGCGAACACGCCCCAGCCATGCAGGCCCCAGTGCAGGAAGAGCAGCTGCATGGCCTGGCGCGCCCCGGCCTCGCCTGCGGCCGGATCGCCCTGCGGCGGCTGCAGGTAGTGGGTCAGCGGTTCGGAGACGCAGAAGAAGAACAGGGTGATGCTGATGCCGGCGGCGAACAGCATGCCGGCCCAGGAAAGATAGCTGAACTCCGGCTCATCATGGTCGGCGCCGAGCTTGATGCCACCATACTTGGACAGCGCCACACCGACCACGAACACCAGGTACAGGGTCATCGCCAGCAGGTAGTACCAGCCGACATTGAGTGCGGCCCAGTCCTGCGCCTTGACCAGCAGGCGGCCCGCACCGAGCGGAAACAGGCTGACGAACAGCGCGAACGCCACGACAACGATCGCCGCGAAGGCGAACACAGGCCGAAGGGTGCGCACCGGGGATTGTTGCGGCTCCAGTACATCCATGGGGCGGCGTTCTCCGGTAGATCAAAGGGTTAGCCGACCAATTCTGGCTGAACCGCAGTGGACAGAGCATGAAGTTGCGGCCTGTGGTCACAGGCCCGGCCCACCATTCCGTGTTATCACGCGCGCGCCGGAGCGCAACCTTGCCCGCGCGGGCCGCGGCGCGGCCACGCGCATCCTGTCCGATCACGACATTACATGCACCGCACACAGCTTGTTGCCATCCGGGTCACGCAGATAGGCCAGAAACACCTGCCGACCGGACATGTTGCGGACGCCGGGCGGATCTTCGATTGCGGTACCACCGTGAGCCACGCCAGCTTCCTGCCAGGCACGCACGGCCTCTGCACTGCCCAGACTGAAACCGATGGTGCCGCCGTTGGCATGGCACGCTGGCTGCCCATCGATCGGCGCGGTCACGCCGAACATCCGCCCATCCTTGAAGTACAGCAGCCGACCCTTTTCGTCGAACACACCCGGACGTGCCCCCATCGCGGCGAACAGGGCATCGTAGAAGCGATGCGCGACGTCCATGTCGTTCGTTCCAACGGTGATGTGGCTGAACATGCGGGCACTCCTTGTGGAAAGCCGCAGTGTCGGCGAGCGCGGGCGACTTCGCAAATCGCCCGCACCGGTGCCGCCACGCCCGCGAAAAGACCCGTTGCTACTTGGCGGTGCTGAGCAGCAGCACCGCCGCAGTGACCAGACCGATGCCGATCCAACCGATCGGACGCAGGCGGTTGCCGAACAACAGGCGTCCGCAGGTGGCGGTTCCGATCACGCCGATCGCACCCCACATCGCATAGGCGGTGGCCAGGTCCATGTAACGCACCGCCTGGCCCAGCAGGGCGAAGGCGATCCAGACCATGACGATCGCAGCGACACCCCAGCGCCAGCGGCGGAAGCCTTCCGACTTGGCCACCATCATGTTCGCGGCGACATCGATCAGCGCCGAACAGATCACGAAAAACAGAGCCAGGGTATTCATCAGTGTGCCTCCCCGAGGGTGACGCAGACGATGCCCACCACCGCCAGCACCAGGCCGGCCAGCTGCTGCAGTGACAGGCTCTCGCCGAACACGGTGAGGCCGACCACGGTCAGCAGGGTCAGGCCCAGGCCTTCCCACACCGCGTAGGCCACGCCCACCGCGATGCGACGCACCGACTGCGCCAGGAAGAAGTAGGACAGCGCCAGCGCACCGGCCATGATCAGATAACCGGTCCAGCCGCCATCGCGGGCGGCGTGGGCCATGAACGAGGTGCCGACCACTTCGGCGACGATCGCCACGGTCAGGCAGGCCCAGGCGACCAGCGCGCCACGGGCGGGAACAGTACGGGACATGTGAAACTCCTTGCAGGACGGGGACCGCGCCGCCTCATCAATGGATCCACGCCGCGCGTGGAGGGTCCGGAACGCCCCTCGCAGACAGGGGCGACGGGGGTTAGTATCATCGCCTTTTACGGTGGTATCAAAATGGATTCCATCGACAGGAGCGATGGATCAATGCCCTATTCCCCTGAATCCCTACAGGCCTTCGTGGAAGCCGCCGCGCTGGGCTCGTTCTCGGCCGCGGCACGGCGGCTGGGCAAGACCCAGTCGACGGTCAGCACCGCCATTGCCCACCTGGAAGCCGACCTCGGCGTGAGCCTGTTCGACCGCAGCGGGCGCTACCCGCGGCTGACCGAGGCCGGGCGCCAGGTGCTGGGCCACGCACAGGAGATCCTGGCCGCCGATGCGCGCCTGCAGCAGTTGAGCGTGCGCCTGTCCGCGCCGGTCGAGCCGCGCCTGACCGTGGTGTTTTCCGATGTCTACCAGCTGGATCCGGAGCAGCGGATCCTGCAGCGCTTCGCCGAAGCGTTCCCGGAGATCGAGCTGGAGTGGCTGGATGCCGAAGGCGAGGACGTGCTGGAACGGGTGAGCAGCGGCCGCGCCGCGCTGGGCCTGCTGCCCAGGCAGGAGCGCTATCCCGATGGGCTGGTGGCGCGGCCGCTGGCGCACCACAGCGAACTGTCGGTGTACGTGGCGCGCGGACACCCGCTGGCCAGCGCCGGGCGCCGCGCCGCCGCACAACTGGCACGGCATCGGCAGGTGCGCCTGAGCGCGGAAGTCGATCAGACCCGCTTGGTCACCGGCCTCGCGTGGACCGCCACCGATTACCTGATTGTGATGGAGATGGCCGAGGACGGCATCGGCTGGGCCGAACTGCCGCGGGCGCTGGTGCAGCGCTATGACCGTGGGCGGCTGGTGGAACTGGTGCTGCCGGGCTGGCCGCGGCGCATCCACAGCGACCTGCTGTGGCGACGCGACACGCCGCCAGGCCCAGCCGCACTCTGGTGGGCCGACGCGTTGGGGTGAAAAAGGGGACGGAGGGGATTAAGTCGTTTGTGCCCGGGGGGTAGTGGGCCACAAACGACTTAATCCCCTCCGTCCCCTTTTTATCTGTCAGCGATGGGCGAGCGCGTAATCCAGTGCCGCGCACACCGCTGCCACCTGTGCGTCGTTGCACTGCTGCGGGGTTGCCCGCGGGCTGTCCGGGTAGACCTCGGTGGTGGTGGTGTACTTCGCGCCGGTAATGCCGGCGCACAGGCCCAGCTTCACCAGCGGATACTCGATCACGCCGTGGGCGATCACCGGCGAACCGATGATCTCGCCTTTGTCGTCGGCGGGGGCGATATGGGTGACCTTCTCCACGGCGGCAATGACCGCCTGCTGGAAGGCCGGCTGCGGGGCCTCGCTGTCATCCACCAGGTAGAAGCCATCCGGAATCAGGCCCGGCTCGAACGGCTTGCCGTCACGCGCGGCCAGCGCCGGGCGGAACTCGCTTTCATCACTGTCGGTGGTCTCGTGCAGGTCGATGTGCAGCACGAACTGGCCCTTGATCGGTGCAACCAGCTCGATCAGCGCGGTCGACTCGCGGGCCGGGCCATCGGCGCGGAAGTTGCGGTTCGGGTCGATCGCATCGAAGTTCCAGCGGTTGATGCGCTCGAAGCCCCACGGATTCACGCACGGCGCCACCAGCAGGTTGGCCTTGCCGGCATAGTCGGCGGCGTGCTTCTCGAGGAACTCCAGCGCGCCCATCACGCCACTGGTCTCATAGCCGTGCACGCCACCGGTAACCAGCGCGGCGGGCAGCGCCGGGTTCCAGTCGCGGCTGCGCAGGGCGAACAACGTATAGGTCTCGCCAGCGTAGTCGAGCTGGCCATAGGCCACCTTGTCGAAACGCGAGGCCAGCGCTTCGATGCGCGGCAGCACCTCCTGGTCATAGCGACGCAGGCGCTGCTGGCGGCCACGCCACAGCTCCCGTTCCGCCGCTCCCCACGGCTGGCCAGGGGTTCCGACGGGGTAGAAGGCGGCTTGGGACATGGCGGATCTCGGCGAGTCAGGAAGCAATCGCCCACTCTACCACCGGGGCAACGGCATGAACCCGACGCGCATTCCATTGGCGAATGGAATCAGCAATAATTCTCATTTACGACCTTCCACAGCCTGCACCGATGCCCATCCACGCCCTGCAACCGGCCCGCCTGCCCCTGGCCGCCGCCCTCACCCTGTGCCTGCTTCCGGCCGCCAGCGTCTTCGCCCAGGACGGCGCTACCACGCTCGACAGCATCCAGGTCTCTGGCAGCTGGCTGGGTACCGGCCTGCATGACAGCGTGAAGCGCTTCGCCGGCGCGCGCACGGTGGTCGACCGCCAGCGCATCGAGGCCAGCGGCGCGGCCAGCATCGGCGATGCCATGCGCCGCATCCCCGGCGTGCAGGTCACCGACAACTCCGGTACGGCCGGCAGCTCGGTCTCGCTGAACATCGGCGTGCGCGGCCTGACCGGGCGCTACTCGCCGCGCTCGACCGTACTGCTGGACGGCGTACCGCTGGCGGTGGCGCCGTATGGCCAGCCGCAGCTGTCGTTCGCGCCGACCAGCCTGTCCAACATCGAATCGATCGACGTGGTGCGCGGCGGCGGCGCGGTGCGCTACGGCCCGCAGAACGTGGGCGGCATCATCAACTTCAGCACCCGCGCCATTCCCACCGGCCCCGGCCTGCACGGTGAGGCCGGCGTGCGCTACACCGCCCATGACCATGGCGGCGGCGACAGTGCCCAGTACAACGCCTTCCTCGGCGGTACCGGCGACAACGGCCTGGGCGCGGCCCTGCTGTACTCCGGCCAGGACGGGCGTGGCTGGCGCCAGGGCAGCGATGACCGCTTCAACGACCTGGCGCTGAAGTTCGCCTATGCCATCGACGCGCAGCAGGAACTGCGTGCCAAGCTGTCGTACTACGATGTGCGCTCGCTGACGCCGGGCGGCCTGACCCGCGCCCAGTACGAGGCCGACCCGTTCCAGAACACCCGCTCCACCGATTTCTGGAAGGGCCACCGCACCGGCATCGACCTGGGCTACACCAACACGCTGTCGGCCAACAGCGAATTCGAGGTGCTGGCCTATTACAACGAAAGCAGCCGCGCCAGCTCGCTGATCAACGCGGCCAATACCCAGTTGACCGTGCAGCCGCGCGATTACCGCGTGCTTGGCATCGAGCCGCGCTATACCCAGCGCCTGCATTGGGGCAGCACGGTGCACGACATCACCGCCGGCTACCGCTTCCTGCGCGAACGGGGCAACGACCGCAGCTACACCGTCAGCCGCCGCACCGGCGTGGCCAGTGCCACCACCCGTTTCGACAACGCGACCGATGCCCATGCGTTCTACATCGACGACCGCATCGCGATCGGCCAGTGGCGGATCACCCCGGGCGTGCGCATGGAATGGATCGACATGGACCGCCGCCAGGCCGGTGGCACGGCGACCTTCAGCAGCCGCAACGACAAGGCCCTGCCCTCGCTCAACATCGCCTACCTGCTGACGCCGCGGCTGACTGTGTTCGGCAACTACACCACCTCGTTCGGGCCGGTGCAGAACATCCAGCTGAATTCCCAGACCGCCAGCAATCCGCTCAAACCGGAAGTGGCAAAGACCGCCGAACTGGGCGCGCGCTGGCAGGACGGTGCATTGCGCGCGGAAGTGACTGTGTTCAAGATGCGCTTCGACAACCAGATCCTGCAGGTGCCGGGCATCACCCCGCCGACCTTCCAGAACATTGGTGCCACCGACCACAAGGGCGTGGAGAGCGCGCTGGAGTACCACTTCGCCGAGGACAGTGCGCTGGCCGGGCTGGAGCTGTACGCCAACTACACCTGGACCCAGGCGATCCAGCAGTCCGGTGACAACCGCGGCCTGGACGTGCCCTTCTACTCGCGCGACACCGACAGCGTCGGCGCCCGCTACGCACTGGCCGGCTGGACCTTCAATGTCTCCAGCACCCACCAGAGCGGCCAGTTCTCCGATGCCGCCAACACCTGGGAAGAAACCGCTGACGCGCGCGTGGGCCGCGTGCCGGGCGTGCGCCTGTGGAACGCGCAGGTGGCCTGGCAGGTGCCGGGGCTGGACGACAGCGAGATCGCGCTGGGCGTGAACAACCTGACCGACAAGCGCTGGTACACCCGCAACGTCGATGGCAACGCCGGCCGCATGGTGGCTGCGCCACGCACCTTCTACGTGCAGGGCCGCTACCGCTTCTGACGCGGTAACCGCCCGATGCAGTGACGGCGGCGACCACGGTGGCGGCGTATCATGCCGCCACCATGTCACTGCCTGTTTCGCCATCGCGCCTGCATCTGGCCTTCCAGGGCCTGCGCCTGCGCCTGCGCGGCAGCGACCTGTGGTTCATCGCGCTTGCCCTGCTGGTCGGCCTGATCGCCGGCTACCTGACCCTGCTGCAGTCCGGCATCGCACGCTGGCTGCAGGGCACCCTGTACGGGCTGGACGACGGCATGCGCCTGAGCTCCCTGCCCGCGCTGACCTGGACCGCACTGCTGGTGCTGCCGCTGGGTGGCCTGCTGGTCGGCCTGGTCAGCCTGGCCGCGACCCGGCTCAAGCGGCCCCTGCTCGATGCGGTCGAAGCCAATGCCCTGCATGGCGGGCGCATGTCGATGCGCGACAACCTCATCGTGCTGACCCAGACCCTGCTGTCCAATGGCTGCGGCGCCTCGGTCGGGCTGGAGGCTTCGTATACGCAGATGGGAGCGGGCAGCGGCTCGCAGCTGGGCAGGGTGATGCGCCTGCGCCGCAACGACGTGCGCATCCTGGTCGGCGCCGGTGCCGCCGGTGCCATCGCGGCCGCCTTCGGGGCGCCACTGGCCGGCGCGTTCTACGCCTTCGAGATCGTCATCGGCGCCTACACCCCGGCCGCACTGGCGCCAGTGGCGGTGGCCGCGCTGGCAGGTGCATTCGTGGCCGACCAGGCCGGCATCGAGCCCTACCTGCTGCCGGCTGCCTCGACGATTGATGTCCGCGCCGCCGACTACGCCATTTACGGCCTGCTTGGCTGCTGCTGCGCGATGGTCGGCATCGCGGTGATGCGGCTGATCGCCTCGATCGAAGGCACGGTCAAGCGCAGCCCGCTGCCTGCCTGGGGTCGGCCGGTGGTGGGCGGCCTGCTGCTGATTCCGCTGGCCCTGGCCAGCCCGCAGGTGCTGTCGTCCGGCCATGGCGCGCTGCACCTGGACCTGACCACGCACCTGCCGCTGATCTGGATCGGCGGCCTGCTGACCCTGAAGTGCCTGGCCTCGGGCATCTCGCTCGGGTTTGGTTTCCGCGGCGGCCTGTTCTTCGCCTCGTTGTTCATGGGCACCCTGGTCGGCGCCCTGTTCGCCGGCCTGCTGGCGATGGCCACTGGTGTGCCGGTGATCGATGCCACGTCCGCCGCGCTGGCTGGCATGGCAGCGTTGGCCGCCGCCGTGGTCGGCGCACCGATGACCATGGCCATGCTGGTGCTGGAAGGCACCCACGACTTCCTGCTGACCAGCGTGGTGATGAGTGCGGTGCTGGTCTCCAGCACGCTGGTACGGCAGTGGTTCGGTTATTCGTTCTCGACCTGGCGCATGCACCTGCGCGGCGAGACCATCAAGAGCGCACGCGACGTGGGCTGGGTGCAGAACCTCAACGCCGGCCGGCTGATGCGCAAAGGCGTGGCTACCGCGCCGGCCGATCTCGATGCCGCCACGTTCCGCCAGCGCTTCCCGCTGGGTTCGGGCAGCCGGGTGATCCTGATCGACAGCGAAGGCCATTACGCAGGCATCGTGCAGATTCCGCGCGTCTACGGCGACGGCGTGAAGCCGGAGACCATGATCGGCGAGCTGGCCGAGAACCGGGACGTGTCACTGTCACCGGCCGCGGACGTGGTCAGCGTGATGCAGCGCTTCGACCAGACCCAGGCCGATGAACTGGCCGTGGTCGCCGCCGACGGCCAGGTCCTGGGCGTGGTCTCTGAAGCCTTCGTCCGCAAGCGCTACGCCGAGGAACTGGACAAGCGCCAGCGCGAACTGATGGGCGAGCGCGTCGACGACACCGACTGACCCCGCCAAAAGGGGACGGAGGGGATTA
This sequence comes from Stenotrophomonas sp. CASM110, assembly GCF_049384345.1. Classification (NCBI taxonomy): domain Bacteria; kingdom Pseudomonadati; phylum Pseudomonadota; class Gammaproteobacteria; order Lysobacterales; family Lysobacteraceae; genus Stenotrophomonas; species Stenotrophomonas sp. CASM110. Next base: position 36,256 of record NZ_JBMRGI010000026.1, on the reverse strand, counting down.
AGTCGTTTCTGACACTTTCGAAATCCGCGCATGGCGTGGATCTACTGTCACCTCGACCGGGTAGACTCCGGCCATGCGCTTCATTGAGACCTTCCAGGCCGGTCCCTTCGCCGACACCGTGGTCAGCCTGCTGGCCGCCTTCGTGCTGGGCACGCTGATCGGCGCCGAGCGCCAGTACCGGCAACGCACCGCCGGCCTGCGCACCAACGTGCTGGTGGCAGTGGGCGCCGCCGCCTTCGTCGACCTGGGCATGCGCATCGCCGGCAGCGCCGAGGCGGTACGGGTGATCTCCTACGTGGTCTCCGGTGTCGGCTTCCTCGGCGCCGGCGTGATCATGAAGGAAGGGATGAACGTGCGCGGCCTGAACACCGCCGCCACCCTGTGGTGCTCGGCGGCGGTCGGCAGCTGCACCGGCGCGGACATGCTGGCCGAGGGCGTGCTGCTGACCGTGCTGATCATCGCCGGCAACACGCTGCTGCGGCCGCTGGTGAATGCGATCAACCGCATCCCGATCAACGAGGCGGCGACCGAAGCCACCTACGAAGTGCGCCTGAGCGTGGATACCGAAGCCGTACCGCGGGTGCGCGAGCGACTGGTCGATGCGCTGGAGGCCGCGCAGTATCCGGTGGGCGATGTGCAGGTGGTCGAGCATGCCGATGCGCCTACCGACGTGATCGCGGTGCTGGTCAGTACCGCGGTCAGTGCCGACGAGCTGGATCTGGTGCTGGCACGGATGGAGCACGTGCCGGGGGTGCTGCATGCCACGTGGGAAGTCAGCACCCGCGACTGAATCATCCACGCAGGGCGTGGATCTGCCGAGGTCGTGCTGCAGTAGATTCACGCCATGCGTGGATACGCTTCCCTCACCCACCCGCCATGCGCTGCTGTGCCCGCAGCAGCTTCCGGAACGAGCCGCACTTCCGGACATCCTCTGCCTGCGGGCAGGCCGCCGCACGTTGCAGGTGCCGGCGTACCCGTTGCAGCTGGATGATCTGCCGCTGCAGCACATCAGCCTGCGCCAGCAGGGCCTCACGATCCAGCGTAAGGCATCCGCGCTGCGGCGGCAGCGATGCGCCGATCTGCTGCAGCGACAGCCCGGCCGCCTGGCCCAGGCCGACCAGTGCCAGCCGCTCCAGCACCTGCTCGTCGTACTGCCGGCGCAGGCCGCGACGGCCCACTGCCTGCAGCAGCCCAAGCTGTTCGTAGTAACGCAGGGTCGAGGCCGGCACGCCACTGCGCTTGACCACTTCGCCGATATCCAGTTCACGCACGGGCTTGACCTCAAGTGACCTTCAAGCGCCAACCTATGGGCGACTTCCCTGCAAGGCAAGACCATGACCCGTACACCCCCCGTTGATCAGAGCGCCCTGTGGAACGGTCCTGGCGGCCAGGTCTGGGTTGCGCAGCAGGCCATTCTCGATGGCCTGTTCCAGCCCATGGCCGACCTGCTGGTGGCCGAACTTCCGGAGACCGTCACGCAACTGCTGGATGTAGGCTGCGGTACCGGTGCCAGCCTGCTGGCATCAGCCGCCGCACGCCCGGCGACACACAGCACCGGCCTGGACATCTCCGCGCCGATGCTGGCGCTGGCCCGCCAGCGCGCCGAGGCTGCGGGACTGGACGCGGACTTCATCGTGGCAGACGCGCAGCGCCATCCTCTGCCGTCCGCGCACTTCGACTGGATCCAGTCGCGGCTGGGCGTGATGTTCTTCGAGGACAGCCAGGCCGCGTTCGCCAACCTGCATCGTGCCGCGACACCCGGCGCTGGGCTGCGCTTCATCGCCTGGCGCAGTGCCGACGAGAATCCATTCATGACCACGGCCGAGCGCGCCATCGGCGATGCACTGGATCTGCCGCCCCGGGTACCCGGCGCGCCGGGACAGTTCGCCTTTGCCGACGGCGGGCAGGTACAGCGGCTTGTGCGGGCCGCCGGTTGGAAGGATGTGGAGGTGGTTGCGGTAGACCTGCCCTGCTCGATCGCCCGCGAAGACCTGCCCACCTATGTCGGCCAGCTGGGCCCGTTGGGGCTGGCCCTGCGCTCAATGCCGGAAGCCCGTGCCGCCGTGCTTCGCCACCAGGCGCTGGCTGCATTCGCGCCGTTCATCGAAGGCGACCGCGTACGCGTGGATGCCGCCTGCTGGCTGGTCCGCGCCCGCGCGTAGGAAAAGGGGACGGAGGGGATTAAGTCGTTCTTGCCCCGCGTGTGCAGGAAACGACTTAATCCCCTCCGTCCCCATTTTCTTTACAGCGCCTCGCCGGCGTCGGCGAGGCGCGATTCGATCAAGGCGTACCACTGCTGCAGCACGTCGATCAGCATGTCCAGCTCGGCGTCGGTGCGCTGTGCGCGGCCGCTGCGCAGGCAGGCCTGGGCTTCCTGCAGCTGGGCCAGGAACCCTGCCACGGTATCGGCCTGCAGGATCAAGCCGGGCAGGCGCCGGCCCGGGATGCGCACCACGGCATGGTTGCCGAGCTGGCCGTACACGCTGAGCGTAGCTTCCGTCTTCATGGAGAGTGGCAGGAATTGGGCATTCATCGCGTGCACCGTTTGTAGACCTGAGCCGCAGGCAGGCGTGGACGACGGGGGAGACGTTGCCACGCCTGCCGGCGGTCAGGGGGGACTCGGGATGCCGGGGCACCGCCCCGGCGCAGGAGGGTCAACGTGGCTGTGCCATCCCGGCGATCTGCACGCGCCGGTTCGGCGCCAGGCAGGCAATCAGCTCGCGCCGGTTGCGCTGCCCGCACTGCACGATCGGCTCAGCCGCGCCGCGTCCTTCGGCGCTGATGCTGGCCGCAGGCACGCCGCCCTGCACCAGCGCGCTGCGCACGGCCTCGGCGCGGCGCTGCGACAGCGCCTGGTTGTAGCTGGCGCTGCCGATACGGTCGGTATAGCCGGTCACCCTGATCGACTGCACCTGTGCGGCTTCGCGTACCTGCGCCAGGATGCCCTGCACCGCCTGCTGCCCTTCCGCGCTCAGCACCGCGCTGTCAAAGCCGAACAACGCGTCGGCCGACAGCCGCAGCGGCTGTTCCGGCAGCGGTGCCGGTGCCGGTGCCGGCGGGGCCGGTGGCCGCGGCGGCTCCAGCACGGCCGCGCACGATTCCGGCTTCCAGTAACCCGCCTGGGCAATGCCCTTGCTGTCAAAGCGGACCTGGAACTGGCAGGTGAAGTACTCCGCACCTTGCGCGGTGCGGAAGTTGAACAGGTAGTTCCACTCGCGCACGCCCCACATGCCTTCGTTGAAATGCGGCGTGCCCAGCAGCGTGTACAACTGCCGCTTGCTCATGCCCGGCGCGAAGCGGCGCAGGTCAGCGACGTCCGGATAGATGCCTTCCTTCAACGAGGCCCTGGAGGCCTCCGGGAACTGCACGGCGGTGGCCTCGGCAGGACCGTCGGTGGCCGGCGCATGGCTGCGGCAGGCGGCCAGCAGGCCCATCCCCAGGATCAGGCCCAGCGTAGCGGCATGTTGGCCGGCGCGGGCGATGCGATGCTGTTTCATGTCATTCCCCCTGTAGACGTTTCCGCGATGCCGGGCCGCGGGTGCGGCCCGGCGGCGGGGATCACCACTGGATGCCGGCACCGACGGCCACGCCGGCCTCGCCACGGCTGTTGGTCGAACCGCTGAACTTGTAGATCCAGCGCCCGCCTTCGGAGACACCGGAGATGCCCAGCGCCACGCCCGATTCGCCGTTGTAGCTGCCAGCCGCGATCGAGGCCATGCTGCGGCCCGCCTCGCTGGGCTGCGGCAGCGCTGCGGTGGCCATCGCCGAGGCGATACCGGCCGAAGCACGGTTGTCGGTCTTGCGCAGGTCGCGCTCGAAGCCACCCATGCGCTCGTCGGTGTAGGCCTTGGACCAGTCCAGGGTCTGCGCCATGCCCGACTTCAGCTGATCCACGTTGACCGCGTCGGTACCGGCGGTGCCAGCGGCAACGTTGCGCACCGTGGTCGGGCCGCTGCTGGTGCTGCCCAGGGTGACGCTGTTGTAGTTGGTCGCACCGTTCACCGTGGTGTCGTAGCGGATGGTGCCCTGCTGCGAGGCCTGCAGCTGGCGCACGTTGACCGCGTCGGTGGCCTGCGAGCCGTCAGCCACGTTGACCACCTGGCGTTCGGCGCCGCTGGCACCCACCGAGACCGTGTTGGCCCGGTTCGCCACCGAACCCGCACCCAATGCCACCGAGTTGTCGGCCTGCGCCTGTGAACCATTGCCGAGCGCGGTCGAGTTGGCACCGGCGGCAGTGGAGCCTGCACCACCGGCGGCCGAGTTGGCGCCGCTGGCGGACGGATCGGCCAGGTTGTTGGTGTTGTTGGCGCGGAAGCTGCCCGCCACGTTGGTGATGTTCTGGATCTTCTGGTCGGTGTACTTCTTCGACTCGTCGATGGCGTAATTCACGCCGTTCTTCAGCTGGCCGACGTTGGTCGCGTCGTAGGTGTCCGAGCCGTCGGCAACGTGGGTGATCTTGCGCTCGCTGCCGCTGCTGCCCACCGAGACCTCACCGGCCGAGTTGCTGGCACCGGTCTGGCCGTAGGCGCCGGTATAGCCGCTCTGTGCGCCAACGCTGGCCACCGAACCGGCACCCAGCGCCACGCTGTTGCCGGCACTGCTGCTGGCACCGTTGCCGACCGCCACGCTGTTGGCACCGGCTGCACTGGCCTGCGGGCCGACCGCCACCGCTTCCGCACCGGCCGCGGTGGCTGCGGCCGCCGTCGAGTTCACCGCCAGGTAGGCACTGCCACCGCCACCGTTGGTGATGCGCTGGTTGAGGACCTTCAGCGAGCCATCGACGGCAGTGAAGGCGGCGGTGACGTTGTTGTAATCGCCGCTGGTGAAGGTGCCATCGGTGGCGATGCTGGAAATGCTGAACGTCGGCGCGGTCCACGCGTTGGTGGTGCCGTTGTAGGCAGTGGTGCCGCCGAAGTAGTTGGCGATGGTGCTGTGGGTGCTGAACAGCTGGTCGCCGGTGATGGCGTCGCTGCTGCCGGCCAGGATGCTGCCGGCGGCGACGTTGGTGATCTTCACCGCACCGGTACCGGTGCCCGTCAGCGTCACGCTGTTGAGCACGTTGCCACTGCCGTCGACATCGTATTTCACGGCCAGCTTGTCGATCTCGCCGGTCTGGTCGGCAACGTTGGCCAGCGAGTTGCTGACCGCATCGAAGGCGGTGCCGACGTCGTTGTAGCTGCCCTTGGTCACGGTGCCGTTGGCGGCGACGTTGTTGATCGAGTACGTCGGTGCGGTCAGCACGCCGCTGGCGCTGACCGCAGCACCACCGCCGAGGTGGGTGGCCACAGCCTGGTTGGCGGCGAACAGCTGGGCCCCGTTGATGGCCTCGCTGCTGGTGGCGCTGACCTGGCCCGGGCCGAGATTGCGCAGCGTGGTGGCGGTGCCGGCCTGGCCCAGCGTGGCGCTGGCATAGTTGACGCTGCCATCGGCGTTGAGGTCATAGCGCAGTGCCCCCTGCTCCGAGGCCTGCAGCTGTCCCACGTTGACCGCATCGGTGGCCGCGGTACCGGCCGCCACGTTGATGACCTGACGCTCTGCGCCAGCGGTACCGATGGAAACCGTGTTGGCACGATCGGCAAGGCTTCCCGCACCCACTGCGATGCTGTTGGCTGCCGTCGCCCGCGCATTGGTGCCGACCGCGATCGAATCGGCGCCGCTGGCCACGGCCTCGGTACCGGTCGAGTTCACCCGCAGGTACTTGGTACCGCCGTTGCGGATATCGGTGATCTGCGTGTTGAGGTTGACCAGCGAACCATCCACCGCCGCGAAGGCATCGGTGGCGTTGGTGTACAGGCCCTGGGCGATGGCGCCGGTGGTGGAGATCGTGCTGATCTCGAACAGCGGTGCGGTGAAGATGCCGCTGGCCGGGTCAAAGGCTGCACGACCACCGAAGAAGCTGGCGATCGCGCTGTTCGTGGCCGCCAGCTGGCCACCGTTGACGGCCTCGAGGCTGCCCGCGGTGACCGCACCGGCGGCGAGATTGCCGATGGTGGTGGTGCCGGTGCCTGCGCCGAGGGTGACCCGTCGATAGTTCGGATTGCCGCCGGCGTCCAGATCGTAGGTCACCGCAGCATCCGCCACGCCGTTGATCAGGCTGATCGCGCCCTTCAACTGCGCTACGTTGACCGCGTCGGTGTTGCCGCTGCCCGCAGCCACGTTGGTGATCTGGCGCTCGCCCCCACCGGCGGTGCCCACCGATACTTCACCGGCCGAGACCTGCGGCGCCGTGAGGCCGTAGGCACTGTAGCTGGCCTGCGCGCCACGCAGTGCGGCCGAGCGGTAGCCCAGCGCGACCGAGTTGGCCTGGTTGGAGGTGGACTCGGCACCAAGCAGGGTCTGCCCGTTGGCGGTGCCGACGGCACTGTCGCCGACGATCACCGAATGGCCCATGCGCGCGGCATAGTCGGCCGTCGGCACGCCGGTCGGGTTGCTGGGATCGTTCACGCCATCACCGGGGAAGGCGACGTTGGCATCGACCTTCGGCAGCTCATGCCGTGCGTTGGCACCGATCACCACTTCCTTGGAGCCGTTGGCGAAGGCGCCGTCACCCATCAGCACCTGGTAGTCCTGCGCCGCGTTGACGGCCCAGCAGGAGATGTCGGCCAGCGCGATGTCCAGGCACTTGGCCGCCCACGCCGGCGAATCGGTCGGCAGAAGAAGGCCCAGCAGGCCACCGGGATTGCCGTTGTTGATGTTGTAGATATAGCTGTCGGAGGTGACGCCACCGATCAGGGTCAGGTGCGAGCTGCCGCCCGTGGCGGCGCCACCCAGGCCGTTGAGCGTGCTGCCGACCGGCGACAGGTTCACCACCGGCAGGCCCAGCACATTGACCGTCGAATAGGTCTGCATCACGTTGGCATTGCTGAGCTTGAGATTGCCATTGCTCAGGTAGCCATTGCCGCCGAACAGGCTGGTGGTGGTCGGCCCGATCAGCTGGCCGACATTGCCGACCAGGCCACCGGTGCCGATGATCAGGCCGGCATTCGGGTCGGCCGGCGCCGGTGCCTTCGGGCTGGTCGGCGGGATCGCCGACGGCTGGGTCAGGCCGAGACTGCCGAGCGTGCCACCCACCAGGCCACCCACGGCGCTGCCCAGGTTGCCGACAGTGCCATTGAGATTGCCGTTGAGCAGGTTGCCCACCGCGCTGCCGACGTTGCCCAGCGTGCTTCCCAGCACGCCGCCCAGGCCTGTGCCGGGGCTACCGGTGGTGCCGTTGAGAATGCCGCCCACTGCACCACCGACCGTGCCGACGGTATTGCTAAGCGTGCCGCCCACCGCGCTGCCAACCTGGCCGACGGTGCCGTTCAGAGCGCCACCCACCGCACTGCCGACGGTACCGTTCAATGCGCCACCGACTGCGCCCACCGTGTTGTTGAGCGTGCCGCCCACTGCACCGCCGACCTGGCCGACAGTGCCGTTCAGTGCGCCACCCACCGCACTGCCGACGGTACCGACAGTGCCGTTCAGAGCGCCACCGACTGCGCCTACCGTGTTGTTGAGCGTGCCGCCCACTGCACCGCCGACCGTACCGACAGTCCCGTTCAGAGCTCCGCCCACCGCACCGCCGACGGTACCGACGGTGCCGTTCAGTGCGCCGCCAACTGTGCCGACCGTGCCGTTCAGAGCACCGCCAACTGCACCACCGACTGCGCCGACCGTGTTGTTGAGCGTACCGCCCACTGCGCTGCCGACCTGGCCAACGGTGCCGTTCAGAGCTCCGCCCACAGCACCACCGACCGCACCGACCGTGTTGTTGAGCGTACCGCCCACTGCGCTGCCGACCTGGCCAACGGTGCCGTTCAGAGCTCCGCCCACAGCACCACCGACCGCACCGACCGTGTTGTTGAGCGCGCCGCTCACGGCGCCGCCAACTGTGCCTGCCGTGCCGTTCAGTGCACCGCCAACTGCACCACCGACCACGCCGACCGTGTTGTTGAGCGCGCCGCTCACGGCGCCGCCAACTGTGCCTGCCGTGCCGTTCAGTGCACCGCCAACTGCACCACCGACCACGCCGACTGTGTTGTTGAGCGTGCCGCCCACTGCACCGCCGACCGCGCCGACTGTGCCGTTGAGTGCACCGCCCACTGCGCCACCGACTGTTCCGACAGTACCGTCCAGAGCGCCGCCCACTGCACCACCGACCGTGCCTACCGTGCCGTTCAGTGCACCGCCAACCGCACCACCGACTGCGCCCACCGCGTTGTTGAGCGTGCCACCCACTGCACCGCCGACCGCGCCGACTGTGCCGTTGAGTGCACCGCCCACTGCACCGCCAACCGTGCCAACGGTGCCGTTCAGCGCACCACCCACCGTGCTACCGACCGCACCCGCGGCACCGTGAAGCGTCCCGCCGACAGCATCCACTGCTCCGCCCACCAGACCGCCGACGCCCAGCGCGCTGTGCTGCGCGGCTACGGTTGCCTGCCCGGCCAGCTTCAGGTTGCGATCGGCGACTACTTCCTGGCCGTCCGGCGCCTGCACGCGCACCTTGCCCGCGGCGCCGGCATCGAACGCGGCACTGATGGCGCGATCATGCGTGTCACCCGGCAGTTCCTCCTTGGCCGGCAGCGTGACCGCCGCCGTCGCCCGGGCCTGGCCCTGCCCCTCGATGTGATGGCCAGCCACCGCCAGATGCGCGTCGGTGTCGCCGTCGACAGAGGCCTTCAGGGACGAACCGCTGAGGCCCGCTGCCGCCCGGGCACCCGAATCGATCGAAGCGACCTGATGGCCAGCGATGCCGACCTTGGCCCTGGCGCGCGCATCGGCAGCGACGCCCAGCGGCGCCTGCGCGCCCGGCGCAACGTGCGCTGCCAGCGATGCATCCACCTGTGCCGCCTTGATCGCAGTGTTGCCCAGGCCGACAGTCGCGCGTACATCGGCCGCCAGCGCCGGCACGGCCACCTGCTTCGGCGTGGTGTTCGCTGCCAGCTTCACCTGTACGGCGGCCGGCAATACGTCACGCACCACCGGCAGCGATGTGGTGTTCAACTGCAGGCCCAGGCGAGCGTCCGCACTGATCGCGGGGCTGCTCTGCGCCTGTCGCGCGGCGGCAGCCAAGGCCACTTCCGCGTCGACCTTGACCGGCATCGGCTGCGCATACTTCGCCGCAAGCGCTTGCAGGTCGCGCAGCGACTGATTGGTTTCCGATGCCCCTGCGTGGCCGCTGGCCAGCGCGCACAGCAGTGCCAGGGCCAGCGCGGTGGGCATCAGCAGGAAGGCGCGCGGATCGCGTGCGGCGCCGCCGCTGTCGCCGGTGGCCAGTTCCGAGGCCACAACCAGAGCATTGAGCTGGCGGTTCCATACACGCCGGTAGATGCGGTTCATGAGCATTTCCCCCGTAGGCGAACAACTGGAATGTCAGTGGACTTGCCGTTAGGCAGGTGACTGACATTTCAGCGGTTGCAACGGTGGCGGCGCACTTCAATCCGGCACGGCAATCGCGCATTCCGGCAAATCCACGGCCGGAATCGGCAGCCGTTTATGCAGAAGCGGCAACATGATCGGCAAGCGGATGTGCAATTCCGGCACGAATGCCGCGAAAACCCTTGCGGGGCTTGGCTCAGGCCGGCTGGCCGATCTGCGCGGGCGCGCGCATCAGGGTATCGCGCGGCAGTTCGCCGAATACCTTGCGGTAATTGTCGGCGAAGCGCGAAAGATCCCACAAGCCGCAGCTGAGGGCGATGGCTTTCACCGAGCGACGGCTGGAATCGGCCATCGACAGGCTGCGGCAGGCCGCGCACAGGCGCAGCATGGAGAGATACCGGTTGGGCGAGGTTCCAAACAGGTCCTCGAACGCATAACGCAGGCCGCGCTCGCTGACCCCAGCCGCATCGCAGATTTCATTCATGTAGATATTGCGGCGCAGGTTGAGCCGCATGAAGTTCTCTGCCCGCTGTGCGATCAGATAATGCGTACGCCGTGCACGGCTGCAACCCGGGCGATCCGCCGCACCGGCACCCAGAAGGGCCTGCACATGCTCGTGCAGCAGGGTTTCAGTTTCTTCCGGCTGCAGGCCTGCACCCTGCCCCAGCTGCAGGTGCAGCTGCTGGTAGTGGCGTGCCAACGGCGTGCCTTCGCTGGCCAGATTGAACAGTGACAGTGCCTGGCCAGCGGGAGGCGTGCTGCGCAGGCTCAGTTCGGTCAGCTTGCGCTGCACCCGTGCCACCGGCAGCAGCATCAGGGTCATGTGCGTGCCTGGGCTCAGGGTGAACTCACTGATGCCTTCCGGCATGATCGTCAACGCCATCCCCGGCGTGAGCGGTACGCCATGGCACCAGCTCAGCGTCTCATCGGTGGCGTGCAGGTACCCGAGCATCGCCCAGTCCGGCGGCAGCATGAAACGGCCGCGGCAGTGGAAACCGCAGCTGATGCTGCAGAACAGGGCTTCCTCGTGCACGCGCGAAGCGAATGCCGCACGTGGCCCATTGCCATCGAGCAGCAGCAGTTCGACATCACAGACACGAAGCACGCCGCTCAGCGTGGCCAGGTCTATCGACCGCAGGCCGCTGTCGCCGCTGTCTCCTACCCCACCATCGACCATGACAGTGTTGTCCCCCGTTGATCCGCCATGCGATGCGGCCCCCACTGCCTGACAGGGCGCGCAGCGATCCAGAAACCACTTCCGTTGTCGTGCAGGCCGCATCGGCTCCGATGCGGCCAACCATGGAAATGCAACAGCTTGAATGCGAGTATGCCCGATAATCGGCGAAGGTAAACCCGCGGGCTGCAATGAAGAAAAAAGATACACAGATGAAGAAAATGTCGGCGCCATTGGCACGGTCTTCGCATGCGCCGGAAAATGGAAATCACATAATCTGCACGACCATGAATCGTTTTGCCTTCGAACGGATTCTCGTCACAGAAACGGCCTGAAAGTTTCAGCATCGCGGGGTTTCTGCCGAATTTGCATATAGGTTCCTGTTGCAGCCAACTTCCATTCAGGCAAAGTCGATAGCACGGTGATCCGGCCAACTGATCCGGCCGCACCCAGGGGGACAGCATGACCACGCACGCATCATTGGATGCCTCGACCACCGGCCCCGGGCCGAGCGGTCGCGACCGTGCGGCTGGCGGCCTGCCTGGAGACGATCACCCTGCTTGAGCACAGCGGGCCCATCCCGCCGTGCCTCCTCCGCCAGGACGCGCGGAGGCCCACGGACGATCCCGGCGGAGCCGGGCCACCGCCCAACGCAGGTGTACTGCATCCGCAGACAGGTAGAGGGAGACATTGGTCATGAACGCATCGATCCGCAAATTCCTGAAGGAAGAAGACGGTGTCACCGCGCTCGAGTACGGGCTGCTGGCTGCCGTCATCGCTGGTGTCCTGATCGCGGTCGGCAACGACCAGATCAAGGGGTTCTTCGAAACGCTGTTCAAGAACCTCTCCGCACTGGCCACCAAGGCGTCGGGCTCGACGACCTGAGCGGCGACCGCGCGCGGCCGGCAGAGCCGCGACGGTGGGGCGCATGGAACCAGGCGAAGACCGTCCAGTGACGGACGACGGAGTGTGCGATGACACTGCTGGGATTGTTGGCCATCGGCGTATGCCTGCGGATCGCGATCAGTGATCTGTATGCCCGTCGGGTGCCCAACGCCTGGCTGATCGCCGCTTGCGTGATCGCCACCGTGGTGATCGTCTTCGGCCAGTTCAGTGCGCCGCGCCAGCCGTGGCTGCCCCACGTTGCCGGCGCGGCGCTCGGCCTGTTGGCGCTGCTGCCGTTCTATGCCCTGCGCTGGATGGGCGCCGGCGACGTGAAGTTCTTTGCCGTGCTGGGGCTGATGCTGGGCTGGCAGGCGCTGCTGCCGGTCTGGCTGGTCGCCAGCCTCGCCGCCGGGTTGCACGCCGTGCTGGTGCTGGCGGGCCGGCGCCTGGGCGTGTTGCTGCCCGGCCACCTGCAGATGCAGGTGAATCGCACCAGCACGCAGTGGCACGCGCATCCGGCCCTGCGCGGCATGCAGGCCGCACGCCAGGGACGACGTGGCATTCCCTATGCCGCCTACCTCGCACTCGCCGCCATCGGCTGGGTGCTGGCAAGCATCTACGGAGGTGCACCATGAACATCCGCAGCCCGCGCCGGCAACGCGGCGTCGCCAGCATCGAGTTCGCCCTGATGCTGATGCTCGGCCTGTTGCCGCTGCTGCTGTTCACCTTCTCCGGGGTGATGATCATGGCAGCACAGCAGACCCTGGCCACCGCCTCGGCCGAAGGCGCGCGCGCCTCGCTGCGCTACGGCACGGCCGGCGAACGGCGCACCGCCGCCTGCGTCGCCGCACGCACCTCGATGCAATGGCTGCTGCAGTTCTCCAAGCAGAACGTGGACTGCAGCGCGGGGGGCAGCAATGCCATCGTGGTGTCCGCGCAGGCGCCCTGCGCCGGCCTGGCCACGGCCCAGTGCATGACCGTGACAGTCAGCTACGACTACGCCAGCCATCCCTTCCTGCCCGGCACCGCCACGCTCTACAAGTGGGTGATGCAGGCTCCCATCCGCAGCGTCGCGGTCGCCCAGCTCGATCTCGGCAGCGGCAACTGATGACCGGTATTTTGGAGACGGTTCCATGCTCAAGTTGACCCGCATCGCTGCCGTCGCCCTGATCGGCCTGGCCGTGCTGCTGGCGCTGATCGCCTTCATGATCGGGCGCAAACCGGCCGCACCGGTCACGGCCGCGCCGATCACGCACAACGAAGTGCAGGCCATCACGGTGGTGGAAGCCGTGGCGCGCCTGCCCGCGGGCGAGCCGATCAGCGCCAACGACCTGCGCCTGGCCCAGCGCACATCCCCCGTCGCCGGTGCCGCCACCAGCATCGCCGCCGTGGTCGGCAAGGTGCCGGTGCAGGACATCGCCGAAGGCAGCCCGGTCAGCAGCAGCGCATTGGCACAGGGCTTCTCGCTGCAGCTGCGGCCGGGCGAGCGCGCACTGGCCGTGCCCGTGGACGAACTGGTCGGTGCCGGCAACCGCATCCTTCCCGGCGACTTCGTCGACGTCTTCCTCAACCTGCGCAATGCCCAGCCCAGCATCAACAGCCCCGCCGAAGCCGCGCAGACGCGCCTGCTGCTGTCGCGCCTGCGCGTGCTGAGCTATGGGCAGCAGGACATCGCGCCGGTCGCCTCGGAAGCCACCTCCAATAGCGAGGCCGACACCCGCAACGACCCGCGCGCGGCCGACATCACCGGCAGTGGCGGCAGCCACAGCAGCAATGAAGCCCCGCAACCCGCGCGCAGCGCGGTGCTGGCGGTACCGGTGGCCGACGCCAATCGACTGCTGCTGGGTGCGCAGCAGGGCAAGCTGTTCCTGGCGCTGCGCAATCCCGCCGATACCGGCCTGCCCGACCTCGCACTGTTCCCTCAGTCGCGCGGCGTGATCGATCCGCTGCGTGGGCTCGACGCAGAGCAGCAGCTGGCACTGCAGCGCCCGGAGAACCACGCCTTCGCCGGTATCGACGGCGACGCGCTGGCCGGCCGCGGCAGTGCCCCGCCACGCAGCAACGCGGATGCACCCGCGCGTGCGCCGGCGCCCCGTCGCAGCGCCCCGCGCGCTTCGGGTATCGAGATCATCCGTGGCGACAGTTCCGCCCCCCGTGGCTCCCTTTGACCTGCATCGAGCGCATCCATGACCGAACGTCGCCGCCGTCCACGCCTTTCTCCCCGCCAGCGGTGGCTGGCCCTGCTGCTGGTGCTGCTGGCACCGGCAACGAGCGTGGCCGCCGATGACCTGGTGCTGCAGGCCCGTGAGCAGCGTCCCTGGAACCTGCCGGCCGACCTGGAACGGGTGGCCATTGCCGACCCCGGCGTTGCCGACATCGTGATGCTGCGCGGCCAGCGCCAGGCGCTGCTGGTGGGCAGGATGCCCGGCACCACCACCCTGCTGCTGTGGCACCGCAAGCAGGCCGAGCCGCAACGGGTGACGGTACGGGTGCAGAGCGCCGTACAGGGTGCGGCCAGCACCGGCGGCAACGATCTGGTGTTCACCCAGCAGGACCGGCAGGGCCTTTTGCAGGGAAGCACTGACAGCGTGCTCTCGCACATGCAGGAACAACGCACGGCGGCGATGGCACTGGGCAAGGAAGGTGCGCTTGCCGATACGTCCACCATCAGCAGCGGCGGTGTGGTCCAGGTCGAGGTCAAGGTGGTCGAGTTCAACAAGACCGCGATGAAGCAGATCGGCATCAACTTCCAGAACCGCAACGGCGGCTTCGCCTACGGCTTCGCGCGGCCCGGCACCGGGTTGCCGGGCAACACCGGCCTGCTGCCCGGCATGAAGGAAGGCAACAGCAGCAACGAGGCCGTCTCGCCGATTTCCTCGGCGTTCCGCCTTGTTTTCGGCTCGACCAAGGGGCTGTGGAACGCCGATGTCGAACTGCTGCAGGCCAATGGCATGGCCCGCGTACTGGCCGAGCCGACGCTGGTGGCGCTGTCCGGGCAGAGCGCCAGTTTCCTGGCCGGTGGCGAACTGCCGATCCTGGAACCGCAGGGGCTTGGCACCACCACCATCACCTACAAGCCGTTCGGCATCGGCCTGACCGTGACCCCGACCGTGCTGGCAGCGAACCGCATCGCGCTGAAGGTAGCGCCCGAAGCGAGCGACCTGGACTACAGCAATGCCATTGTGCTCAACAACGTGCAGATTCCCTCGATCACCACCCGCCGCGCCGACACCACCGTCGAGCTGGGTGATGGCGAGAGTTTCGTCATCGGGGGCCTGGTCAGCTCCAACATCGTCTCCAACGTCAGCAAGATTCCGCTGCTGGGCGACCTGCCGATCATCGGCTCGTTCTTCCGCAACTTCGATTACAAGCGCCAGGACAAGGAGCTGGTGATCATCGTCACCCCGCGCCTGGTGCAACCACTGGCGCGCAACACCGAACTGCCGCTGCCCGGCGAGCGCGAAGCCAGGCCGCATCTCCCCGAGTGGGGTTCCTGGTTGCTGGGTCCGGTCAGCCAGGACCCGGTGCCCGGATTCTCGCGCTGACTCCATGATGCCTGCGATACCACGCCCATGCCCTACGCCACCGCCCAGCCGCTGCATCCGCAAGGACCGCCAATGAACCTGGTCCTGTACGGCATCGACCGCGAACTGCTGCCCCGGCTGGCCGCCAAGCTGCCGCCGAGCACCGCCCTGCATTGGCAGGACAGCAACGCCCCCACCTCCGCCCAGGACCTGCAACGCGGCCCGCAGAGCCTGGTGCTGCTCGACTTCCGGCCCGAGCATGCGGCCGCCTCGAGCGTGCTGGCGCAGCAGCTGCAGCAGACCCAACCGGACCTGCCGCTGGTGGCCGTGGGCGCCACCAGCGCCGGCCAGGTCGAAGGCGTGGTGATCGCGCTGCGCGCCGGCCTGCGCGATGTACTGGACCTGGACAGTGACGACGCAGGCATCGAGGCGGCCTTGCGGCGCGCCCTGTCTCCGCGCCCGGCAGCGGTTGCCCAGCACGCACACAAGGCACGCCTGATCGTGCTGCTGGGTGTGCGCGCCGGCGTCGGCACCAGCACCCTGGCCGCACATCTTTCGGTGCTGGCGCAGCAGACGCGCGCCTTGGCCCAGGGCGAAGCCGTGCAGCAGGACGGCCTGCTGATGGAGCTGGCGCAGCCCTCCGGCGACCTCGCGCTGTACCTCAATCTCGACAGCCGCTTCCACTACGAAGACGCGCTGCGCAATGCCAGCCGCATCGATGCCACCCTCGCCCGCACGGCCATGGCGCGCCATGACTCCGGGCTGGTGCTGCTGGATCGTGCCAGTGGCAGCGATGCCGTTCCGCCCTCGGATCCTGGCGCGCTGCTGCAGCGCCTGCGCGGCGTGTTCGCCAGCGTGCTGTGCGATGCCGGCGGCTGCCCGTTGCGGCAGCTTCCGCCCCTGTTGCTGGACCAGGCCGACGAGATCTGGCTGGTCACCGATGCCTCGATCGCCACGCTGGTTTCTCTGGACCAGGCCCTGAAGCACCTGGCGGGCCAGCGTGAGCGCGAGAAGCGCCTGCAACTGGTGATCAACCGCCACGATGACAGCAGCGGCATGAGCCCGGAACAGATCGCACGCCGCTTCGAAGTACCGCTGCTGGCGACGCTGCCCGAACGACCGCGCGTGCGCCTGGCCGCCAGCCAGGGACACCTGCTGCTGCAGGATGCCCCGCGCGACCCCTATCTGCGTGCCCTCGCCCCGCTCGTGTCGCGCCTGGATCCGGCCGCCTGCCCGGTCCAGCCGCATGGCCTGCGGGAAAGACTCTCCCTTGCCCTGGGTGGATCGCAATGGAAGACAAGGTAACCCCGTTCCCGCATGCCGTTGCCCGCCCGGTACTGCCCGAATCTGCCCCGGGCCACCTGCCGTTCGCGCAGACCGAGCAGTACCAGAAGGTGCTGTCGGCCGCGCATGAGCACCTGCTCAACAGCATCGAGGACGAGCGCATCGACATCGATTCCTGGGCCCCGGACACCATCGCCCGCTGGGTGCAGGTGCAGACCGTGGGCTTCATCCAGGAATGGCGCATCCCGATC
The DNA here is from genome assembly GCF_049384345.1 of Stenotrophomonas sp. CASM110. Taxonomy (NCBI): domain Bacteria; kingdom Pseudomonadati; phylum Pseudomonadota; class Gammaproteobacteria; order Lysobacterales; family Lysobacteraceae; genus Stenotrophomonas; species Stenotrophomonas sp. CASM110. The sequence goes on along the minus strand of NZ_JBMRGI010000026.1, from coordinate 19,775 downwards.
AACGAAGAAGAGATGCAGGTGGTCGCCGAGGGACTGGTCAAGGAGCTGACCGGTTTCGGCCCGCTGGACGACCTGCTCCACGACCCATCCATCGAAGACATCCTGATCAACGGCTTCAAGGACGTGCACGTTTCGCAGGGCGGACAGCTCAAGCGCGCCACCCAGCGCTTCACCGATGATACCCACCTGCTGCGCATCCTGCGCCGCATCCTCGCCCCGCTCGGCCGCCGGCTGGATGATTCCAATCCGATGGTCGACGCGCGCCTGCCCAACGGTGGCCGCCTCAACGCGATCATCTCGCCGCTGGCGGTGGACGGACCGATGGTGTCCATCCGCAAGTTCCGCAAGGACCCGTTCACCCCCGACGAACTGCTCGCCAAGGGTACCTTCGACGCACCGATGCAGGCACTGCTGAAGGCGATGGTGCTGGGGCGCTGCAACATCCTGGTCTCCGGCGGCACCAGCTCGGGCAAGACCTCGCTGCTCAATGCCCTGGCCAGCTACGTGCCGGCCGATGAGCGCGTCATCACCGTGGAGGACACCGCCGAGCTTTCGCTGAACCATCCGCACGTGGTGCGCCTGGAGAGCCGCATCGGCGGCGCCGAGGGCCAGGGCGCGGTCAGCATCCGCGACCTGGTGCGCAACAGCCTGCGCATGCGCCCGGACCGCATCGTGGTCGGCGAAGTGCGCGGCGCTGAAGTGCTGGAAATGCTGCAGGCGATGAACACCGGCCACGACGGATCGATGGCCACCATCCACGCCAACACGCCGCGCGACTGCCTGTACCGCATCGAGATGCTGGCCGGGTTTGCCGGCTTCCAGGGCAGCGAAGACAGCCTGCGCCGGCAGATCGCCAGCGCCATTGATTTCATCGTGCAGATCTCGCGACTGGGCAGCGGGCGCCGGGTGCTGGTCTCGATCACCGAGATCACCGGGGTCAGCGACAACCTGATCACCACCCAGGAGATGTTCCGCCACGAGGTGCAGATCGATGGCACCGGCCGCGAGATCGACCGCTGGATCGGCCTGGGCTTCCATCCGCATTCGCACAAGCTGGAGCCGTTCCGCCAGCAGCTGCGCGAATCACTCTACGGGGACTTCTGAACATGGGCACCGGCCTGCTGCTGGGCGTGTTGAGCATCATCTCGGTGCTGCTGGCGCTGGCCGTCTGGCTGTGGGGTACCGCCAGCAGCCGTGAACAGCGCCAGGCCTCGCTGCAGCACACCGAGCAGCAGCTGGCACGCGGCAGCACGGCCGGTGCGGTGCCGGCCGGGCCTGCCGTTGCGGCGGCGAACGATTCGGCCCGCCCCGCCAGCAGTGGGAGCCGCGCATTACCCTGGGATGGCGTCCTGCAGCGCGCCGGCCTGCAGCCGGGCTGGAAGATGCCACTGATGCTGCTGGTACCGGGACTGGTGCTTGCGGTCGTGGCGGCGGTGCGGCTGGGCACGGCCTGGATGTTTCCGCTGACCCTTATGCTGTACCTGCTGGGCTGCTGGCTGTGGGTGATGCGCCGGATCACGAGACTGCGCGCGCAGCTGCTGCACCAGATGCCGGACTTCCTCGACAACCTGGTCCGCCTCACCGCGCTGGGCAACAGCCTGCAGGCCGCGTTCCAGGTGTCTTCGATGCAGACCAGCGCGCCACTCCGCGGCCTGCTGGACACCACGGTGCGCTATGCGCGCAGCGGCATGGAGCTGGATCGTGCATTGAGCCTGGCCGCACAGCCGTACCGGATGGACGTGCTGAAGGTGCTGGCGGTGGTGATCGGGGTGAGCGTGCGCATCGGCGGGCGCGCCGACCAGATCCTGCAGCGCATGGGTGATTTCATGCGCGACCTGGAGCAGGCCCAGCAGGAGCTGGCCGCCACCACCTCGGAAACCCGCATGTCGGCCTGGGTATTGGGGCTGCTGCCACCGGCCAGTGCGGTGCTGATGGCGATCTCCAGCCCGGCGTTCTTCCAGCCGGTGCTGCATGACCCGCTCGGCCACAGGATCCTGCTGATCGCACTGGGCCTGGAACTGCTCGGGGCGTTGCTGCTGTACCGCCTGGCCAAATCGCTATGACCGCCCGCAGCTACCCGGGAGGTGCCCGATGAGCGCCAGCGCCTGGTTCGCCCTTTCGCTGCTGGTGCTGGCAGCGGGCGTCGCCCTGCTCGGCATTGCCGGCTGGGTGCGCAGCCATCGCGAGCACCGCACCTCGGCCGCGCTGAAGACCGCCCTGCAGCCGCGCGAGGAAGCCCGCGACACCGAGGCCACGCGCCGCGACTCGCTGGGCTGGCTCGAGCGCTTCGGGCGCTCGCTCAGTGGTGGCCGCCTGGAGGCCGCGCTGCTGGCCAACGAGGACAGGCTGCTGCTGGACCTGGCCGGCTGGAACACGCGCCGCGGCACCGCCATCTATCTCGGCCTGCGCCTGTTGCTTGCGCTGCTGGTGCTGGCGCTGGCGCTGGCGTTCAGCAGCGCGCACGGTCTGGCCAGGGTGATGGTGGTGATCGGTGCGCTGGCGGCCGGGCTGCTGCTGCCCAAGTTCGTGCTGTCGTCGTGGGTCAAGCGCCGCCGCCGCGCGGTCGAGAACGAACTGCCCTTGCTGATCGACCTGCTGCGCCTGCTGCAGGGCGTGGGCTTCAGCATGGACCAGAGCCTGCAGACGCTGGGCGACAAGCTGCGCGATGCGTTGCCGGTACTGGGCGGCGAACTGCAGGAAGCCAACGTGGCCTACACCCACGGCCGCACCCGCGCGCAGTCACTGCGGCGCTTGAGCGAGGTCTACGCCGATGACGACCTGGCCAGCCTGATGCAGCTGATCCTGCAGGTGCATGCGCACGGCGGCGCCGTGCAGGAACCGCTGCGCCAGTTCAGCATCCGCCTGCGCGAGCAGCGCCGCAACACGTTGAAGGAAAAGGTCGGCAAGCTCTCGGTGAAGATGACCGTGGTGATGATGCTGACCCTGTTGCCGGCACTGATGCTGGTGCTTGCCGGTCCAGCGCTGGTCGCGCTGGCCACCACCATGTCCAAGATGGGATCGCCCTGATGCCCGCCCTGCGCACCCCCTGCCTGCTGCTTGCCGTCGCCCTCGCCACCCTGGCCAGTGGCTGCGCATCGACCACGCCGAAGTACGTGCGGGCGCCCAGCCTTGCGCCGCCGGAGCCCGATCCGCAGGACAGCCGCAACACCTATCTGGAGCTGATCGAGCGCATGCAGCAGCAGGGCGCCTGGTATGCCTCGCTCGCCCACGTGGAGGCCTTCCGCCAACGCTATGGTGATCGCCCCGCCCTGCGCCTGCTGCAGGCCGACGCCCTGCGCGAGACTGGCCAGAGCGACGCAGCGGTCGCGCTGTATCGCGAGCTGTCCAGCGGGCCGCAGGCCGCCGCGGCCGCCCACGGCCTGGGCCTGATCGCTGCACGCCGCGATGACGACGCCGGCAGCGAACAGGCGCTGGCGCGCGCCACGCAACTGCAGCCCTTGAACACCGACTACCTGGGCGACCTGGGTTATGCGCGGCTGCGCGCCGGCCAGTTCGACCAGGCGCGCGAGCCGCTGGCCAAGGCCCTGGAACTGTCGCCAGGCAACGCCAAGGCCACGGCCAACCTCGCACTGTGGGCGCTCCTGCGCGGCGACCAGGCCACCGCGGAGCGCCTGGCGGCACAGGCCAACCTCAACGACGAAACGCGCCGCAGCATCCAGCAGCAGGCCCAGCAGATCCGCACGCGCCTGCAGCAGCGGCAGGCGGCGGCCGCCGTCAACGCCCCTGCGCCTGCGTCCGCGGCCAGCAGCGAACACGGCGCCCGTGCGTCGGGCAGCACCCGGCTGGCAGCCGAACCACGCCGCGAAGCACGTGACGAGCGCGATCCGCAGCGCCTGCCACCGTCGATGCTGGAACGCTTCAGCACCACCGAACACCCGACCGGAAGCACACCATGACTGCGATGCGCCTGACCCGACGCCTGTTGCCCGTGCTGTCCTGCCTGCTTGCTGCCGGTGCCGTGCAGGCCCAGCAACAGCCATTGACCGGACAGATGCTAGGTGGCCCCTTGCCGTCGGCACCGGCCGCAGCACCGATGCAGGCCGAGCCGCTTCCCACCGTGGAGCTGGCCGCACCCGCCGCATCCGCGGCGGTGGCAGCGGTGCCACCGGCACTCCCCGCAACCGACGGTGCCCCGCCGGCAACACCGCGTGCGCGCCTGCAGAGCGGCGAAGCCACCCGCAACCTGTTCCGCCTGCAGGCGTCGGGACAGCAGGCCGGCCAGCGCCTGCCGATCCTGGGTGACCAGGCCACCCTGAGTTATGCGCGTTACCTGAAGAGCTTTGAACACGAGATCCCGGACTTCTTTGAGACCGATGTTGCCCGGTCCAAGGATGCCTCCTCCTCCGGACGCTGAGGTAGGCCATGAAACGCCCGCGCCAGTTCAGTTTCGGCCGCGCACGCGGCGGCATGTCGGTCACCATGATGCTGGTCATGCTGGCCTTGCTGGCGATGCTGGGCCTGATCGAGATCGGCTATCTGTTCTGGGCCAAGCGCGATGCGCAGAAGGTTGCCGACCTGGCCGCACTGGCCGGCGCGCAGCGACTGGAGTTGTGCAGCGCGGACAACAGCGACAACAGCGCCGCCCGGCAAAGCGCACTGGCCCAGAACAGGTTCGCAGGCACCTTGCAGGTCCGCTGCGGCAACTGGAGTGCCAGCCGCGGTACCAGCAACCGTTTCGTCACCAGCGTTGATGCCAGCAACCCGCGCAATGCGGTGCAGGTGATCGCCGAGCGCAGCGCGCTGCCCTTCTTCGGCCAGAACACCAGCCTGCCGACCGTCAGCGTGCAGGCGGTCGCCCGCCGCTCGGAGCCAACGGCGGTGTTCGCGGTGGGCTCGCAGCTGCTGCGTACCAATGGCGATTCCGTGCTGCTGTCGACCCTGCGCCTGGTCGGCCTGGATGTCAGCAATGCCACGGTGCTGTCCTATGACGGTCTGGCGCAGGCCAACGTCACCCCATCCGGCCTGCTGAAGGCACTCAACATCCCGGTGAGCGCCAACCTCAGCGTGGCCGATTTCAACCGCCTGCTGTCGGTCAACAAGATCTCGCTGGCGCAACTGGTCGATGCCACCGCCACCGTGGTCGGCCGTGACTCGACGGTGGGCGTGCAGCTGCGCGCCCTGTCCGACCTGGTCGCCACCCAGCTGGACATCAACAAGCTCAACATCGTGCTCGGCAGCCAGGCCGGCGGCGGCGGGCTGTTCGCGGAAGTTGTCTCACCCGACGGCACCGTCGGCAGCGCACTGGAATCGAAGATCAACGTGCTCAACCTGATCAGCACCGCCATCTCCATCGCCAACGATGGCAACGGCGTGACGATCAAGGGGCTGGACCTGCTGGGCATCAACATCCAGGGCGGCGTGGTCGAGCCGCCGTCGATCGCCATCGGCGGCGTCGGCACCCGCGCCTACAATGCGCAGGTGCGGCTGATGGTGGACGTGGACAGCAACAACCTGTTCGCGCTTGGGCCGCTGCTGAACCTGCTCGGCACGCGCCTGCACCTGCCGCTGCACGTCGACGTGGCCAACGGCATGGGTACCCTGACCGGCATCCAGTGCGGCGGCAGTCCCCCCAAGGCCACCATCCAGGTCGATTCCTCGGTGCTGCGTGCCTGCGTCGGCAACGTCGACCCCGCACAGCGATTCTCCAAGGCCAATGTCTGCGACGCCACGCTGCAGAACGAACAGCTGTTGAAGCTGCTGGGCCAGCCGCTGATCAACGACAGGATCACCCTGCCCGCCCTCACCGGCTCACAGAACCTGACCCTGGCTGCGGGCGAGACCGGCTCGACCCGGATCAATCCGCTCGCGATCGGTGACGCAGTGTCGAGCCTGGTCAACGAGCTGCTGCGGGTGCTGTCGGGCATGCTCAGCTCGCCCAAGCAGGGCATGAGTGCCAACGACACGGCCAAGGCGCTGGCCGATCGTTACCTGCAGGCGGCCTTTCCCACTGGCGGACGCTACAACGTCGACCAGGTCATCCCGCTGCTGCGCGATGGCGATCCGGCACGCAACCTCGCCCCGCTGGGCAACTGGACGGTGAAGAATGGCGTCCCCAAGCCCTGCCTGCTGGGCCTGACCACCTGCTGGGAAGACGGTTCGGTGTGGACCGGTTACAGGACGACCGTCACCGGCCAGGGCCTGGGCCTGCTCGATGGCCTGCTCGGCTCGCTGGTCGGCGGCCTGCTGATCAACCGCTGCGACAGCCTGCTCGGCAACCTGATCGACTACAACGGCTGCGTACGCAACAACCTGGCGTCGTACATCCAGACCGCGCCGGCGGGTTTCCTCGATGGCGCCGGTGGCAGCGGCGTCGCCAACCCGGACGGAAGCGTCAGCTGCAGCGGCCTGCTGTGCACCGTGCTGAAGCCGATCCTGGCCGCACTGCGACCGGTGCTCAACAGTGTCGGCACTCTGCTGACCAACCTGCTGGCCAGCGTGCTGGGCCTGGAACTGGGCCGGACCGACGTCAACGTGCAGTCGATCCAGTGCAGCGCGGCACAGCTGGTCTATTGAAATCGCGCCGTGACCGCCGCCCTTGGCGGCGCCCGCGCCCATGCTAGACTCCCGGCGGGGAACCACCTTCATCTCAACCCACACTCATCCGTGGATGGTCTAGACATGCGAGAAACTTCAGGGGGCGCGGTCTTCGCCCGGCATGCGCGCAACGCAGCAGTGCTGGCCGTGGCCATGATGCTGGTGGCACCGGCGGCGATGGCCGCGCGTGGCGACCGCGAGGCTGCAGCCGAACCGGCGCGCAGCGCGCCGGTGGTGCGCAATACCGTGGACGAGCTCAAGCAGTTGATGGATTCGCGCCAGCTGACCGAGCTGCGCACCACCTACAACGGCAACTACGGCGCCAGCCTGCTGTTCAACGCCAAAACCCTGACCTACTACGTCGCCCTGTTCCAGGAGAAGAACTTCTGGCGGGTGATCAAGACCGATGCGGTGGACAACGCCGAACGTGTCTACCGCACCTTCGCGCAGCAGTCCGAGCAGCTGGCCCAGGTCTACATCGACACCACGCGCCTGGAAGCCGGCAAGCGCTACACCGAGCGCCTGGTGGCCTACAACGAAGAACGCCTGCGCACCCTGCAGCAGGAAATGGAACAGCAGCAGGCACAGTCGGCGCAGGTCAGCGCCGCCCTGCAGCAGGCCCAGCAGCAGGCAGTCAGCCTCAGCACCGATGTGCAGAGCACCAACAGCCAGCTGGATGCCCTGCAGCGCCGCATCCAGATCCTGCAGGCCGAACAGGGCAACCCGGAGTTGAGCCTGCCCAAGCCGGACAGCGTGCCCTCGCCGGCACCGGCCGCCACCAGCGACGGCCGCTGAGAGCTGCACTCACGGCATTGCACACGACGGCGCCCCAGGGCGCCGTTGTTGTTTTCGGCGCTTCAGTGCACCACTTCACTGGCAGGCGTCGTAGACTGCGTCATCCAGCTGCCGGCGCTGCACGAAATCCAACCGCCGACGTTTGAGCAGCGCCTGTCCGCGCTGGCGGCGCACACGCTCGCAGGCCGCCGCATCCGTACTGATCGTGATCAATGCGCCCTGCGCCCGGACGGCACGACGCGGGCGACGCGACGGCTTCGATGGCGTGACTGCGGGAACCACCGCCCCACGGGACAATGACTGCTCCGCCGGGACATCCCAGCGCCACGCCGCCCGGCCCTGGCAGGGTGTCTGCTGGTAGACCGGATGCGGTCCATCCACGCATTTGTAGACATTGGTCTGAGCCGGCGCGGCCATCGGCAACAGCAGGCACAACAGCAGGGACCATCGCGTGGCGGGCATCCGGGCATTCCACAGGCGGGCTGCGGACATCCTCGGCGCGCGACTCGGGTCCCGCCAGAGCGATATGCGTCACATCCTCTGCAATCCAGCACAGCGGTGCAAGTCCGTCGCCGGCACCTGCGCTGTACTGCCGAAGGCACCGGCAGCCTGCCGGTGCCTTCCCTCCCTTCCGCCAAGGAACCTGCAATGAGCAACTTCGTCACCGTCGCCGACGGCGCCCGCATCTTCTACAAGGATTGGGGCAACGGCCAGCCGATCGTGTTCGCCCACGGCTGGCCGCTGTCGTCCGATGCCTGGGATCCGCAGATGCTGTTCATGGGCCAGAACGGTTACCGCGTGATCGCCCACGACCGCCGCAGCCACGGCCGTTCCAGCCAGACCTGGGACGGCAACAACATGGACACCTACGCCGACGATCTGGCTGCAGTGATCGAGGCGCTGGACCTGAAGGACGCGATCCTGGTCGGCCATTCCACCGGCGGCGGCGAAGTGGCCCACTACATCGGCCGCCACGGCAGCACGCGCGTGGCCAAGGTGGTGCTGGTCGGCGCCGTGCCGCCGCTGATGCTCAAGACCGCCGGCAACCCGGCCGGCACCCCGCTGGAGGTCTTCGACGGCATCCGCAAGGGCACCGGCGGCGACCGTTCGCAGTTCTTCAAGGACCTGACCACCCCGTTCTTCGGCGCCAACCGCGATGGCAACACGGTCACCCAGGGCATGCGTGATGCGTTCTGGCTGCAGGGCATGCTCGGTGGCGTCAAGGGCCAGTACGACTGCGTGCACGAATTCTCAGAAGTGGATTACACCGAAGACCTGAAGAAGATCGACGTGCCGGCACTGGTCGTGCACGGTGATGACGACCAGATCGTCCCGTTCGATGCCTCGGCCAAGCTCTCCTCGCAGATCATCAAGAATGCCGAACTGAAGGTATACGCCGGTGCCCCGCACGGCCTGACCATCACCCACGCCGAGCAGTTCAACGCCGACCTGTTGGCGTTCGCGCGCAGTTGATGTGCCGCGGCGGCACTGTAACGGTGCCGCCGCCCCTTCGATCGCAAAAAGGGGACGGAGGGGATTAAGTCGTTTGTGCACAAACGACTTAATCCCCTCCGTCCCCTTTTTTTGTCAGATGTCGTTGTGGTGATGCGGCACAGCGGCAGGCAGCGGGTCATGCCCACCCACGAAGTGGCGCACCACCGGCGCACGCTCACCGCGATGCAATCCGCGCAGCACTTCCTGGATCGCCCTGTCGTCGGCGGTGATGCGTTCGTGCTGGCGCAGGTGCTCCAGCCACGACGGGGTCACGAAATACTCCAGGTGGATGCCCGGGGTGGCCACATCCTCGACCACGCCCCAGACCACGGCGCCATCGCGGCGGCGGATGGTGCCCAGTGCGCGCATCTGCGCCTGGAACGCGGCGCGATCAGCATCGTCAATGCGGTACTCGATGGTCACCAGCACCGGGCCTCGATCATTGGATACCGGTACCGACAGTTCGGGGGCTGGCCAGTGCCCCGCCGGACGCAGGTTCAGGTCTTCGGTGCCGGCGATGCGCACGCGCCACACCAGCAACCCGCCGATGACCGCACCCGCGGCAGCCACCAGCAGGGCCAGCTCCGGTGAGGTGCGCTGAGCCAGTGCGCCCCAGCTCAGGCCGCCGGCGGCCATGCCGGCAGAGAACACCATGATGTACAGCGCCAGCGCACGCGCACGCACCCACGCCGGCACTGCGGTCTGCGCCGCGATCTGCAGCGACGACAGCACGGTGATCCACGCAAAGCCATTGACCAGCATCACCAGCGGCAGCACGTACCAGCTTCGGGTCAGCGCCAGCCCGACCAGGCTCATGGCCAGCGACAGGGTCGCCAGCAGTACCAGCAGGTCGCGATCCAGCTGCGCGCGCAGCTTCGGCAGCAGCAGCGCCCCCCCCACCGCACCGATGCCGATGCAGCCGAGCAGCATGCCGTATTGGCCCGCCCCGCCCTGCATCTGCCCACGCACCACCACCGGCAGCAACGCATTCATCGCTGCGGCGAAGAAGAAGAAGCCGACCGACTTGATCAGCACCGCCTGCAACCGCCCGGCGCGGCTCGCATAGCGCAGGCCCGCTTTCAGGCCCGCACCGAAGCCTTCCGGCGGCAGGCTGGACTGCTTCGGGTCGCGCTTCCAGCCCCACACCACGAACAGCATTGCGGCGAAGGTGATGGCGTTGAAGCCGAAGGCCCAGACCGCACCGAGCTGGGCGACGATCACGCCGCCGATGGCCGGGCCGATCGAGCGCGCGATGTTGATGCCGATCGAGTTCAGCGCCACCGCCGAGGCCAGCATCGGCTGCGGCACCAGTTCGGACACGATAGCGGCCTGCGCCGGCATCGCCATCGCCGCACCGCAGCCCATGCAGAAGGTCAGCAGCACCAGCAGCTGCGGGGTCAGCATGTCCATTGCGGTCAGCGCCGCCATCACGGCGGCGACCAGCAGCATCCAACCCTGCGTGGCCAGCAGGTACCTGCGGCGATCAACGATGTCGGCCAGGGTTCCGGCGGCCAGTGCCAGCAGCACGATCGGCACGGTGGTGGCCGACTGCACCAGGGCCACCATCAACGGCGAGCCGGTACGTTCGGCCATCACCCAGGCGGCGGCCACGTCATTGACCCAGGTGCCGATGTTGCTGGCCAGGATCGCCAGCCAGATCGAGCGGAACATCTGGATCTTCAGTGGGGACCAGGCGCCTGCGGCCTGTACGGGGGGTTGCGACGCGGTTGCGTTCACCATTGCCATGCTCCAACGATCGAGGCGAACAGCGTGTCCCGGCCGCCGGCCTGCTTCAGTGCAGGCCCGGCATCGACCCAGGCCAGCTGCAGCTGCCATTGCCAGTGTTCGCTGGCCTGCCAGCGGGTTTCGGATTTGTACTGCGTGCCGATGCGGCGCGCGCCGCCGGCGCTGCCCGGCAACGCCACCAGCGGTGCCGGCGTGGTGTAGACCGCATCGGCGCGACGATGCTTCCAGGCCATCTGTACGCCCAGTTCCGTGGTCACCGCGTCGTGCAGGCGCAGTGTCAGGGTCGGCTGGACGTCCATCAGGTTGGCCGGGGCCAGCAAGCTGGCCTCGCTGAAATAGGCCGACTTCGGGAACAAGGCATTGAAGGTGCCCAGGCGGCCGTCGTGCAGATTGCCATCGCCACTGGCGATGTCGGCCTTCAGCCCCAGACGCGGCTGCAGCGGCAGGTCCGTCCAGCGCCACCCCGTATCGGTGGCCAGCGTCCAGGCGTGGATAGCGAGCGTGCCAGCGGTCGTTCGCAGTTCACCGCCCTGCGCCACCAGCTCGCTGTTCCAGTCCAGTGCACCAGCCTGGCCGAACCAGCGCGCGCCCAGGGTCTGCCGTCGCTCGGTACCGGAGCCCGCCGCAAAGCGCGCGCCTTCACGACGGTAGTCCAGCAGGTACAGATCCCATTGGCCTGGGCCACGACCACGCGCGGTGGTCGCATACGCGCCCCACAAGTGGGCACCGCGTTCGCTGCGGTCATCGAAGGCGCCGGGTCGGTTCTCCAGCGGTCGCAGCGCCATCAGGTCCAGCGTGCCGAGGCGGCCTTTCCAGCCTGCACGGGCACCATCGAATGCCAGCCGGATGTTCGGCCCATCGCGCACCGACAACAGCCGCGAGCTGCCATAGCCGGCTTCCTGCCGGCCGAGTTGCAGATGGAAGCCACCGCGCTGCCAGCGCCAGTACGCCTGCTGCACGTCCAGCGCGCTGCGGTCGGTGCGGCCGGGTCCACCTGCCTTGCCATTCTCGGCATGCACGCCCAGCTGCACCCGTGCCTGCCAGTTGTCCTCGACATACGTGGCCGACGCCAGTGCACGCAGCAGACCGTAGCCGTCTTCACTGCCGCCGATACCGAACCGGGCCGGGTCGTAGTACATCCCCCTGAAGCGCAGCGAGGCGTCCCATTGCAGTTGCCCGCCGCCCATGTCGGTGCAGCGGCCGGTGTCACAGGCCAGCGCCATCCATGGCATGGCCAGCAGCGCCAGGCTCAGAAGGCGAAGCACGAGCATCCCATCGCACCCCAGAAGGCGCTCAGGTCGTCGGTGGGCGCCGAATGCTGCGCGGCATGGCCGTGAGCACCATGCGTACTGCAGGGCACACCGTGATGGTGGCGATGCGCGGCGGCCAATCCGGTGGCGGCACCGCCAACGTGGTAGCCACCGAAGCGGTTGACCGGCGACCAGTCCGGCATCGCCGGCGGCAGCTGCGGCGCCAGGCCGGCGTAGTCGCCGTCGGCGTGCACGATGCGGCCGCCGACCACGGTCAGCAGGCTGGTGATGTCGGCGATCTGCGCGTCATCAACGCGGAAGAAGTCGGCCGAGAGCAGGATGAAATCAGCCAGCTGGCCAGCTTTCAGCGTGCCCTTCACCGCTTCGTCGCCGGAGAACCAGGCGCTGCCCTGGGTCCACAGGCGCAGCGCCTGTTCGCGCTCGAGCAGGTTCTCATCGCCATACAGGGCCAGCCCGCCCACGGTGCGCCCGGTCACCAGCCAGGACAACGCCACCCACGGGTTGTAGCTGGCCACGCGGGTGGCATCGGTACCGGCACCGACCGGCACGCCTTCGGCCAGCATGCGCTTGACCGGCGGCGTGTGCCGCGCCGCCTGCACACCATAGCGCTCGACGAAGGCTTCGCCCTGGTAGGCCATGCGGTGCTGCACGGCGATGCCGCCGCCCAGCGCGCGGATGCGTTCGATGTTGCGCGGGGTGATGGTCTCGGCGTGGTCGATGAACCAGTGCAGGCCATCGAACGGCACCTCGCGGTTGACCTGTTCGTACACATCGAGGATGCGGGTGATGCTCTCGTCATAGGTGGCGTGGATGCGGAACGGCCAACGCTTCTCGACCAGCAGTTTCACCACATCGTGCAGTTCCGGTTCCAGCTCAGGCGGCAGTTCCGGGCGCGGCTCGTTGAACAGCTCGAAGTCGGCCGCGGAGAACACCAGCATTTCGCCAGCGCCGTTGTGGCGCAGCAGGTCATCGCCCTGGCGCGGCTGCAGTATCTCGCTCCAGCCGCGGAAGTCGTCCACTTCCTTGCCCTTGTTCTGGGTGAACAGGTTGTAGGCGATGCGCACCGTCAGCTGGTCATCGCGATGCAGCTGCTCGATGACCTGGTAGTCCTCGGGGTAGTTCTGGAAACCACCGCCAGCGTCGATCACCGAGGTGATGCCGAGCCGGTTCAGTTCGCGCATGAAGTGGCGCGTCGAGTTCGCCTGGTACTCGATCGGCAGGCGTGGCCCCTTGGCCAGCGTCGCATACAGGATCAGCGCGTTGGGCTTGGCCAGCAGCAGCCCGGTCGGGTTGCCCAGCGAGTCACGCACGATCTGCCCGCCCGGTGGATCCGGCGTGTCCTTGCTGTAGCCGCAGGCGCGCAGCGCGGCGCGGTTGAGCAGCGCGCGGTCATACAGGTGCAGCAGGAACACCGGCGTATCCGGCGCAATGTCGTTGAGCTCCTGCAGCGTCGGCAGGCGCTTCTCGTTGAACTGTGCGGCAGTGAAGCCACCGACCACGCGCACCCACTGCGGTGCCGGGGTGCGGTCGACCTGGGCCTTCAACATGTCCAGCGCGTCGCCCAGCGAGCGCAAACCGTCCCAGCGCAGCTCCAGGTTGTAGTTCAGGCCACCGCGGATCAGGTGGGTATGGCTGTCGTTTAGGCCGGGCAGCAGGCGCCGACCCTGCGCGTCGATCAGGGTCGCTTCATTGCCCCAGCCGCGCATGATCTCCTCATCGCTGCCGACAGCGACGATGCGGCCCTCCTGCACGGCCAATGCCTGCGCGTGAGGTTGCTGCGGGTCGAGTGTGGTGATGCGGGCATTGCGGATGACCAGCGTGCTCATGCGACGCTCCTTGGAAGTGGAATCGAGTGCGGCAGCGGCGCGACCGGCCAGGCCGAGCGCAACCGCGGCACCGCTGGCCAGCACCACGTTGCGGCGGCCGTGGTCGAGGGGATCGTGACTCATGCGAAAGCTCCCGGAAGTCGTGGACCGTCCAGCGCCCAGGCCCCCGGCCCGGCCAGGGCGATGGCCAGCAGCACCGTGGCCCACATCAGCGGGTACTCACTGCCGCCGCGCATCCAGAACCAGCCCCTGGGCAAGGCCAACAGGACGGTGAAGCCGATGAAGGCAGCGGCGGCAAGCGCGGCGATGCGGGTCTGCCAGCCCAGCAGCACGGCCAGCCCGGACAGCACCTGCAGCAGGGACAACAGCAGCGGCAACGGCGCCACTGCCGGCAGCCCAAAACCGCGCAGCTCGGTGGCGAAGCCGGCCAGCCCCGGTCCGCCGAACCAGCCAAACAGCTTGCCCAGCGCGTGAGGCAGCAGGAAGCCGCCTGCCGCCACCCGCAGCATCAGCAGGGCCAGGTCGAGGCCGTGGCCGGCCAGCATGCTCAGTGCCCGCCTTCCTGCGCGCCGAACATGCGCTTGGCGTACTGGATGCCGATGCCATAGCCGCCGGCGTGGTCGCGGGCGATGCCGGTGGTCAGGTCGTAGGTTTCACCGCGTGCCCAGTCACGCTGCAGTTCAAGCAGGTACTGCACGCTGGTCATCGGCACCGCGCCGGCCTGCACCATGCGGGTGATCGCACGCTCGTGCGCTTCTTCGCTGACATCGCCACAGGCGTCGGTGATCACGTGGACCTCGAAGCCCTGCGCCAGCGCCGACAGCGCCGGACCCACGATGCAGACACTGGTCCACAGGCCGGCAAGAACCAGCCGGCGCTTGCCGATGCGGTTGATCTCATCGATTACCGGCTGGTCTTCCCAGGTATTCATCGAAGTGCGGTCGAACACCGGCTGGCCCGGGAAGATCTGCGGCAGTTCCGGGAACATCGGGCCGGAGAATGACGTCTCGGCCACCGTGGTCAACACGACCGGCACGTTGAACCCCTTGGCCCCCTTGCTGATCAGCGACACGTTGTTGCGCAGCGCGGAGATGTCGATCGTGTGGGTAGCAAATGCCATCTGCGACTGGAAGTCGATCAGCACCAGGGCATGGTCGGTGGGCGACAGCAGGGCCGGGGCGGGCGTGGCGGTGGCAAGGCTCATGGGTGGACTCCGTGGGAAACATGATCAGGGGGAAGCAGCAGGGCCGCATCGCCGGCCCGATACTGGCCGGGGCTGCAGCCGGTCTCGGCGCGGAAGCTGCGGACGAAATGGCTCTGGTCGAAGAAGCCCAGCTGCTGGGCCAGGCACGCCATCGGCAACTGCGCGCTGGGCAGCAGTTGGCAGGCACGCTGGATGCGGCGGCGGCGCACGTAGCGCAGCGGGCTGGCACCGGTGCCGCTACGGAACAGGCGCACCAGGTGGAAGCGGCTGACACAGGCAGCCTGCGCCAGCTCGGTCACCCGCAGCGGCTGCGACAGGTGCTCATCGACATAGCGCAGGGCGCGCTGCAGTGCGGCGGCCTGCTGCGGGGCAAGCGGGGTGGCGGACGGATCGGACGGACTGACGGTGGCCATGCGGGGCGCCGCGAGGGGGTGGCCCATGGTGCGTGGCCGGCGCACGATGCCCTACCCCCGTCGGTCGAGGCCGGCACCTACCCGAATGGGGGAGGCCGACGGCCGAGCAGGCGGCGCCCGAACAAGCGCGCATCCACCGAGTAGGCGCCCGGCCCCAGCATCAGCAGCGCCGCAGGCAACGCCACCAGCGGCCACGGTGCCTGCTGCGCGAACATGGTCGCGGCTGCCATCAGGGTCGCCAGCGGCGTCAACACGCCCAGCACGAGCATGGCCGCCGCCAGCCCGCACAGCACCGCCCCCCAACCAGCATGCGTGCCAGGCGCGCACAGCGCGGCGGCCAGGCACAGCCGCAGCCACAGCAGGCCGATGCCCGGACCGCGATCAGGGAACATCACGAACAGGCGCTGCATGGCCGGGCTCCAGGGGTCATGCCGGCGTGATAGCCGACCACGGCGGCCACTGCCTACCCCGTTCGGGTCACCCCGGACTGCCCCGCACCTGCCAGAATGCGCGCCATGCGTGGCCGCCCCTTCCCGTTGCAACGTCACCTGCGGACGCTGCTGACCTGCCTGCTGCTGTTGACCGCCCTGCCCGCCCTTGCCGTGCAGCGCCCGCCGGTGAGCGGCGGGTTGCCCGATTACGAGCACACGGCCTGGCGCGTCGGCCAGGGCGCCCCCGGTGACATCTGGGACATCACCCAGGATCGCGATGGCCTGTTGTGGCTGGCCACCGGCTCAGGGCTGTACCGCTTCGACGGTCGTCGCTTTGAACGCCAGGCCGCTCCCGCGGGCAGCCATTTCCCGTCCACCAACATGGTCACCCTTGCGCGGGGCCGCGACGATGCACTGTGGATCGGCTACTTCCAGGCCGGCATCAGCCAGTTTGCGCGCGGCCAGCTGCACAACTACGGCCGCGACCAGGGCGTGCCGGTGGGTGTGGTGCCACACTTCAGCCAGGACCGTGACGGCCGGCTGTGGGCCGCGATCAATGGTGGACTACGCCAGTTCACTGGCCAACGCTGGCAGCCGCTGCCCGCTGGCATGGGGGTGCCGGAACATCGCGTGCAATGGCTGCTGCACGACAGCCGCGGCACCTTCTGGGTACTGGCCGACCTGAAGATCTGGGTGCGCGCGGCCGGCCAGGCGGCCTTCAAGGACACCGGCATCGCCGTTTCGCAGATGGCGACGCTGGCCGAAAGTCCGCAGGGGGAAGTGTGGCTGGCCGACCGCGTGCGCGGTACGTCGCCGCTGGCCAACGCACGAGGCCTGCTGCCGGACAGCGAGCGCGAGGCACGGCGGTTGCCGGAGCTGGTGGCGGCGCGCCTGCAGTTCACTGCCGATGGCGCGCTGTGGGCAACGATGAGCCCGCATGGCGGTGTCGCCCGGGTCACCTTCGATGGCGACCGCGCCATACGCATGGAGCGCTTCGATTCGCCGCACGGGCTGACCGCCACCTCGGCCGTGCCGATCATCGTTGATCGCGAAGGCAATCTCTGGGTCGGCACCAATCTCGGCCTCAACCGCTTCCGCGCGCGCAGCGTGCACACGCTGGCGGTTGGTCCCAGTGATCCCTACCGCTCGCTGGTGCGGGCCAGCGATGGCCATGTGTATGGCTATGGCGAAGACCTCAAGCCCTACGACCTCGAGCGCACCCTGCTCGATGGCAGCGCCACGCAGCTGCAGGCCGCCGCGCGCCAGGCAGCTGCCCCGATCTGGCAGTTCGACTGGGTCAACCTTGCGCGCACCGTGGCCGGCCGCACCACGCGGATTCCGCTGCCTGCGCCGTTCACCGGGCAACCACTGCATGCCCTGCTGTTCCCCGACGACGAACAGGCCTGGGTCTGCACCGGCGAACGGGGGGTGCTGCACTACCAGCAGGGCCAGTGGCAACGCGAACGCCGCCTGCCCGAACAGGCCTGCTCGTCACTGGCGCTGGATGCCAACGGCCAGCTGCTGCTCGGCTATGCAGACGGCCGGCTGCGCCGCATGGGGGCGACGCAGATCGAAACCTTCGACGCCAGCCACGGCCTGTCGGTCGGGCCGATCACGGCGGTACTCGATCATCAGGACCTCCTGCTGGTAGCCGGCGAGGCCGGATTGGCCGTGCGCCCGGGCAATGGCCGGTTCGTTCAGGTGAGCACCGACATGGCCGGCGTCATGGAAGGCATCACCGGCATGGTGGCCGATGCGAATGGCTACCTCTGGCTCAATGGCAGTCGTGGCCTGGTCCGGCTCGGGAGCGATCAGCTGCGGCGCGCATTGCGCAGCCGGCAGCCGGTGACGCCCCGCCTGTTCGATGCGGTGGATGGCATGCCGGGCATCGCCCTGCAGAGCGGACCGATCTCCACCACCGCGCTGGCCAGCGATGGCCTGTTGTGGCTGGCCACCAACCAGGGCCTGGCCTGGCTGGACACCACCCGCTCGCACGTCAACACCATGGCGCCCAGCGTGCGCATCGGCGACGTGCTGTACGGCAGTGAACACCAGCCACTGCGCGACGGCCTGCGCCTTCCGGCCGGCACCAGCCAATTGCAGATCGATTACGTGGCGCTGTCGTTGGCGCGCCCGGAGCGCAACCGCTACCGCTATCGCCTGTCCGGGGTCGACGACGGCTGGCAGGATGCCGGCAGCAGCACGCGCGCGTATTACACCAACCTCGCACCGGGCAATTACCGGTTCGAGGTGGAAGCCGCCAACGAAGACGGCATCTGGAGCACTGCACCCGCCAGCCGCACCTTCCGCATCGCCCCTACCTTCATGCAGACCCTGTGGTTCAAGCTGCTGTGCGCCGCCGCGGTGCTTGCGCTGCTGGTCCTGGCGGTGCGCATCCGCAGCGGGCAGCTGGCTGCACTGTTCCGTGCGCGCCTGCAGGAACGCCATGGCGAACGCGAACGCATTGCCCGCGACCTGCACGACACGCTGCTGCAGGGCAGCCAGGGCCTGATCCTGCGGCTGCACGCGATCAGCCAGTCGCCGCAGACCCCGGACAGGGTGCGCGGCCAGCTGGAATCGGCGATGCAGCTGGCCGAACGCAACCTGGCCGAGGGCCGGGAGCGGGTCAACGCACTGCGCGACGCTCCTTTCGCGGGCCGCGACCTCGCTTCGGCGCTGGCCGATGTTCACGCCGAATACGCCGGGCACGGCACCAATCCGCTGCGCCTGACTGTGGAAGGCGCAACACCAGCGCTGCAGGCCGATGCCGCCGAGGAGGTGTTCCTGATCGGCCGCGAGGCCATCCGCAATGCACTGCGCCACGCCAATGCCAGCGCCATCGAGGTAGAGCTGTCCTACGGCGCGCGGTGCTTCCTGCTGCACGTGCGCGACGATGGCGTCGGCATCGCCGACGAAAATGCCGGGCATGGCCATTGGGGCCTGCAGGGCATGCGTGAGCGCGCGCAGCGCCTCGGCGCGGAGCTGCGGCTGTGGACCCGCCCCGGGCTGGGCACTGAAGTCGCGCTGGCGGTTCCCGCCCGTCGCCTGTATCACCGCCGCCCATCGCGTTGGCGCTGGCCCTGGAGTAGAAGCCACCATGACTGAGTCCCCTGCCCCGATCGGCGTGCTGGTGGTCGACGACCACCCACTGCTGCGTGACGGCCTGGCCGCGCTGCTGGGCGCCCATTCCGACCTGCGCCTGCTCGGCGAGGCCGCCGATGGCGAGGAAGCCATCGAGCGCTATCAGCAGCTGCAGCCGGACGTGGTGCTGATGGACCTGCAGATGCCACGCCTGGATGGTGTGGAAGCCATCGTGCGGATCCGCGCGATGGACCCGCGTGCGCGCATCATCGTGCTGACCACCTATCGCGGTGACGTGCGTGCGGTACGGGCGCTGCAGGCCGGCGCCAGTGCGTACCTGTTGAAGGACATGCTGCGCCACGAGCTGGTCGATACGATCCGCATGGTCGCTGGCGGCCGGCGCGCACCGATACCACCGGCAGTCGCTGCGAGCATTGCCGCACATGTGGTGGAGGACCGGTTGTCGCCGCGCGAGACCGAGGTGCTGCGGCATGTGGCCGGTGGCCTGTCGAACAAGCGCATCGGCGAGCGCATGCAGATTTCCGAGCAGACGGTGAAGGCGCACATGAAGAGCCTGATGGACAAGCTCGGGGTGGGTGATCGCACGCACGCGGTGACCCAGGCGCTGCGGCGCGGCATCATCAGCCTGGACGACAGCGGTCACGATTAGGGGGTTGTTCGGCAGGGCTTGCAGCCCTGCACCCGCTACGCGCTGGAGCAACAGCAACAGCAACAGCATGGATTCCGTGGGATGGCGGGGCGGTGTCGGACTGCGGGGACGCTGCAAGTACGTCCCTGCAAGCTTGGCAGCCGCATCCATGCGGCTGACACCCCGCACTCCGACACCGCCCCACCTCTGACGGATTCCGATGGCGTTTGGTAGGTGTCGACCTTGGTCGACACTTCTGTCAGATATCGAAATCAATCAGGGGTCAGATCCGTTTTGCTTCGGTAAAACG